>JBKPIV010000100.1:0-9134 GCA_046730395.1 Actinomycetota bacterium
AGCGAATCGTCGCGGGTTCCGGCAGTAGGACCGGCCGGCGCGGCGAAACTCATCGTGGTCGGCTGAACGCGGAACCTGCTCCAAAGCATTCGCTTCCCGAGCCGGCGGCGCGCAAACCGGCGCACGCTGAGCCGTGAGAGCATCTCGGGCCGGATGACCGACTTCCTGGTCAAGCGCGATGACCTGCGCGAGTGCCGCATCGCCGAGTCCGAGGCGCCCGAGCTCGAGCCCGGCCAGGCGCTCCTTCGGGTGGAAACCTTCGGGCTGACCGCCAACAACATCACCTACGCGGTCATGGGCGAGGCGATGTCGTACTGGAACTTCTTCCCCGCCGAGGACGGCTGGGGGCGGGTGCCGATGTGGGGCTTCGCCGAGGTGGAGCGAAGCGAGGCCGAGGGGGTCGAGCCCGGCACGCGCCTCTACGGCTATCTCCCTCCCTCCTCGCACCTGGCGGTGGTGCCCTCCCGCGCCGACGAGCGTGGGTTCGTCGACGCCTCGCCGCACCGCGCCGGGCTGCCACCGGGCTACAACCGCTACGCGGCGAGCGGGAGCGATCCCTTCTACAGGCCCGACACCGAGGAGATCCAGATGCTCCTGCGGCCGCTCTTCTACACCTCGTTCCTGGTCGACGACCAGCTCGCCGTCGAGGGGCTGGTGAGCCGCGGGCCGATCGTGATCTCGAGCGCCTCGAGCAAGACGGCGATCGCCGCCGCCTTCATGCTCGCCCAGCGCGAGGGGGTGGAGCTGGTCGCCCTCACCTCGCCGCGGAGCGCCGAGTTCGTCGAGGGGCTGGGGATCTACGGGCGCACCGTCACCTACGAGGCGATCGACTCGCTGGAGCGCGAGCCGGCCACCTACGTCGACGTCGCCGGCGACGGCGAGCTGCGCCGCGCGGTCCACTCCCACTTCGGCGACACCCTCGCCTACAGCATGGCCGTCGGGGTCACGCACTGGGAGGAGCTCGGCGGCGGCGACGGCGAGCTCCCCGGTCCGAGGCCGGTCTTCTTCTTCGCCCCGGATCGGATCACGAAGCGCTCCGCCGATTGGGGCGGGGCGGGGCTCGAGCAGCGGGTGGCCGAGGCCTGGCACCCGTTCTGCGAGTGGACGGCCGGCTGGCTCGAGGTGATGCTCGGCCACGGCTTCGAGGCGGTCAGGGACGCTTACCTGGACGTGCTCGAGGGGCGCGTCGCCCCGAAGGCGGCGCACGTCCTGACGCTCTAGCTCAGCGTCAGAGCACGGCCTCGGCGAGCAGATCGACCTGCCCCGGGTCGGTCGAGCAGGGGAAGTAGACGAGCTCGTCGGCGCCGGCGGAGGCGAATGCATCCCGGTATTGGCGGGCCATTTCCTCGTCCACGGCGGCGCTCTGCGCGATCTGGTCCGCGATCTCGTCGCCGAGGTAGGCGTAGTAGTGGTGGATGTAGCGCTCGGCCGCTTCCCTCGCGCCCTCGCCGAGCGCGAAGTAGCAGAGCGCCACCAGCCGCGGGGACCCCTCGCGGCCGGCGTCGGACCAGGCCCGCCTGACCTTGCCCGCCATCTCCTCGAACTGGTCGGGCGTTCCGCCGCCAAAGGCCCAGCCGTCCCCGAAGCGAGCGACGCGACGGAACGATGCGTCGATCGTGCCGCCGATCAGAAGCTCGGGCCCGCCCTCGCGCGCGGGCGGCGGGCCGATGGCGCCGGCGACCCCGCGCTCCTCGCCCGCCCACACCTGCCTTATCTCGTCGAGCAGGTAGTCCATGAGTCGGCCCCGGCGCTCGAAGGAGACGTCGGCGGCCTCGTAGTCGTCGGGCCGCGCGCCGGGGGCGACGCCGAGCGTGAGCCGGCCGCCCGAGAGCGCGTCAATCGTCGCCGCCTGCTTGGCGAGGAGCGCGCCGTTGCCGCGAAGCGGGGCCAGGAGGATGTCGGTCGCGAGGCGGATCCGATCGGTGACCGCGGCTGCTGCCGCCAGCACCACCAGGGACTCGAGGTTGGGGTAGACGAGCCGGTCGATGGTGCCGAGCGAGGAGAAGCCTCGCTCCTCGGCGCGCCGGGCCCAGGCCAGAAGCTCCTCGCGCTGAACGCCGGGATTGGTGGCGGGGAGGCCGATGCCGATGTCCACGAGCACCTCCTTTGGGGTTGGGTGGATGGGCGCGCGTATGCTCGCCCGGTGGCTCAGGCCAATCTAGCTGAGCTCCCCGGCTGGGCCCGGGAGCTCCTGGGCGAGGCGCGGGTGGGGCACCTCGGGCTCCTCGACGAGGATGACCGCCCGCGGGTGCTGCCGGTGACCTTCGCGCTCGCCGGCGAGCGCCTCTACAGCGTCGTCGACGAAAAGCCGAAGCGGGTGCCGGGCGCCGAGCTCGCGCGGGTCCGCTACCTGCGCCGGCGCCCCGCCGCGGCCCTGACCGTGGACCGCTACGACGACGACTGGAGCCGGCTCGCCTGGGTGCAGGTGCTCGGCACGGTCGAGGTCCACGACGATCCCACCACGCGGGCCGGGGCGTTCGCGGCGCTGGCCGCGAAGTACGAGCCCTACCGGCGCCGCGTCCCGGAGGGCCCGCTCCTCGAGCTCGTGCCCGAGCGCGTCCTTCGCTGGCGCGCCGACGCCGGCGACTCGGGACGGTAGATCGGGGACCTTGACACCCGGTCCCGGGGGTGGGAGGCTCGCGCCAGGGCCAGGAGCGCCTGATATCGGGATTCGCGCTCGCGCGCGATCAGTTCAACGGGATCTGGAGGACGCCATGGAGACTCATGGTTCCGAGAGCTACTTCGTCGAGGGCGAGGGGCTCCTCACCGAGAGCGTCGGAGGACGGCCGCAGACGTTGGCGGCGCCGCTGGAGGCCCTGACGGCGCCGTTTCGCTTCTCGCGGCTGGGGCCGAAGGGGACCGGCCGCCAGCTGTCGGAGGCGAACCGCCAGAAGACCGGCAGCGTGATGGCCGCCGGCACCGGCGGCCAGGGCCAGATCCCGGCCGGGTTCACCTACCTCGGCCAGTTCGTCGACCACGACCTGACCTTCGACAAGACCAACGTCATGCTGGGCACGAACGTGACGCCGTCCCAGTTGGTAGAGGCGCGATCGCCCGCCCTCGACCTCGACTCCCTCTACGGCGCCGGGCCGACGGATCCGGGGTCGGCTCCGTTCTACGAGGCGGACGGCCTCCACCTCAAGATGGGGAAGTCGAAGGCGGCCGGTGGATTCCCGGCCTTCGACGGGCACGACCTCCCCCGAGGGGCCGGGAGCACGAACGCCGAGAAACGCAAGGCGATCATCCCCGACCCCCGAAACGACGAGAACCTGGCGGTGGCCCAGACCCACCTGGCGATGATCCGCTTCCACAACCGGGTCGTCGACACCCTGCCGAGCTCGGTGCCGCAGAGCCAGCGCTTCGACAAGGCGAGGACGCTCGTCACCAAGCACTACCAGTGGATGCTGAGGACCGACTACCTGCCTCGCATCTGCGCCGCGGGAGTCGTCAACGACGTCTTCAACAACAACAAGCGCAAGGCGTTCGAGGTCGGGGTGCCGCCGACCAGCGTGCCGACGATGCCGATCGAGTTCTCGATCGCCTGCTTCCGGCTCGGCCACTCGATGGTCCGCGCCGCCTACAACTGGAACAAGGCCTTCGACAACGGAGACGGAACCCTCGACTACCTGTTCCAGTTCTCGGCTCTCGGCGGCGACCTCGGGGGCGAGACGCGGCTGCTCAGCAACTGGATCGCGGACTTCCGCCGCCTCTACGACTTCGGCGAGGCGAACAAGCCCAACCTCGTCGTCCCGGCGGCGAAGTTCAACCGGGCGATGCGTATCGACACCTCGATCGTTGACCCGCTGAAGCACCTGCCCCCGAGCACCTTTGGGGGAGCCGCGTCGACGCCGTTCAACGATCCCGACAGGAACCTCGCGTTTCGCAACCTGACCCGGGCCAACATGGTCAGGCTCGCCACCGGCCAGCAGATGGCCACCTTCCTGAAGGGCAAGGGAGTGAACCTGACCAAGCTCGCCGCCACTCAGATCCGAAGCGGCAGCGGCGGCGCCCAGCTCGCCGGGCTCACGCAGTCCCAGCGCGACGCGCTGGTCAAGGACACGCCGCTTTGGTTCTACATCCTGCGCGAGGCGGAGCTCAACGCCGGCCGGCTGAAGGGGGTCGGGGCGAGGGTCGTCGTCGAGACCTTCCACCGCGCGATGGAGGGAAGCAAGGCGTCGATCGTCCGCGACCAGACCTTCCATCCCACGCTCGGGCCGAACAACACCACCTTCCGCATGGTCGACCTGCTGCTGTTCGCCTTCGAGGGGAAGAAGAGCCTGCTGGCCCCGCTGGGATAGAGGGTTGACAGGAGTCTGTCAATATGACAGACTCCTGACGTGACGACTACCACCCGGAGCGCCAAGGGCGACGCGGCAACCGCCGTCGTGCTCGAGACCTTTCGGGCGAACGGACTGCTGATCGCCGCGGGGGACCTGCTCGCGGCGCCGGAGGGGCTCACCGCGGCGCGCTGGCAGGTTCTGGGAGCGATCGCCCTGGCGGAGCGGCCGCTGACCGTGCCCCAGATCGCCCGGCGCATGGGGCTTACGCGCCAGAGCGTGCAGGCGTCCGTGAACCGGCTTCGCGATCAACGCCTCGTCGCGGCCGAGGAGAACCCAGATCACCGGCGCTCCCCGCTGGTCCGGCTGACCGAGCTCGGCAACCGCAAGTACGCGGCGCTCCAGCGCAGGCAGGGCCGCTGGATCAACGCTCTTGCCGCCGACCTCGAGCTCGCGGACCTCTCGACCACCGCTCGGGTGCTGTGCGAGCTCGCCGACAACCTCGAATCGAACGCCCGAAGTGGCGGAAAGGACGGACGCTCAGATGCAACTTCGTGAGATGGACGAACACACCACCTACCTCCGGCAGCTGGGGGAGGACCGCGGCCCGATCGTGCTGATCAACGTGTTCAACGTGCCGCCCGAGAGCGTCGAGGAGTTCTTGGAGGTCTGGGCCGACGACGCCGCGTTCATGAAGCGGCAGCCCGGTTTCATCTGGACGCAGCTCCACCGCGGCACGGCCGGGAGCGCGACCTTCGTCAACGTCGCCGAGTGGGAGTCTGCGAGGGCGTTGGGGGAGGCGTTTCGCTCGCCCGAGTTCCAACGGCGCGCAGCGCGCTATCCCGAGGTGACGGTGGCCTCGCCGCACGTCTTCGAGAAGGTGGCGGTCCCTGGCATCTGCACGGGGTAGGCCAGAGCGCCTAGAGGTCCCGCTCGTAGAAGTACATCACCGGCCCGTCGGGCCTTCCCTCGCGGTTGGAAAAGCCGACGCTCTCATACAGGCCCCGAGCGGCGACGTCGTCCTTGCTCGTTCCCAGCTCCATGCGGGCGGCCCCCCGCTCGCGGGCGGTCTCCATCGCCGCCTCCAGCAGCGCCCGCCCGAGCCCGCGCCCGCGCTTGGCGGGGGCGACGTAGAGCTCCTCCAGATAGGCGTCGAGGGCGCCGGTCATGAGCGACGGGCGAAAGCGGATCTCCGCGATCCCGTCGGGCCCGCTGCCGACGAGCAGGAAGGTCGCCTCGTCGCGCTCGATGAAGTCCGCGATGCGCGCGGCGAGCACGTCGAGCTCGGGGACGGGCTCGGAGAACTCGGTCTGAAAGTCGTGCAGGAGCCGCGCCACCTCGGGCGCGTCGGCGACGGTGGCGCGACGAACGGCGGTGTCGGCGGCGGGGGATCCCGCCCCGCTCACGCCGTGGTCTCGAGGTACGACCCGGCGATGTTCCAGGGCATGCGGCCTCCTTGGGGCGAGACAATGGGGTGCGGTTCGAGTATCTACAACCGCGTCGGCTCGGTCAACCGCCGCGTTCGGCGACCCGCGTGCGGGTAACGGGTTCGAGGCGAAGGGAGATCCCGCTGACCAGGAGAACGGAGGAAGACGATGGCGGTTAGAGGCGACGCGAGCATCATGGCCCCCGGACAGCGCGAGCAACGCGAGGAGATCGTCGAGCTGTTGACCACGGCGTACTGGATGGAGATCGAGACCGTGATGAGCTACATCGCCAACTCGGTCAACCCGGACGGCGTGCGTGCCCAGGAGATCAAGGAGTCGCTTCAGGAGGACATCCAGGAGGAGCTCGGGCACGCGCAGCAGTTCGCGCAGCGGATCAAGGAGCTCTACGGCGTCGTCCCGGGCTCGGAGGAGTTCTCGCCCGAGCAGAGCTACCTGCAGCCTCCCGAGGAGCAGATCGACGTCGTCCATGTGATCAAGGGCGTGATCGAGGCCGAGCGGGGCGCGATCGAGCACTACACCCACATCGTCGAGGCCACCGACCAGGTGGACATGGTGACCCAGGACATGGTCATCGACATCCTCCACGACGAGCAGGGCCACCTGCGCCTCTTCGAGGGCTTCCTGCGCGAGTACGAGGCGACCGGGCTCGCCTAGCGTCGATGTCGGAGGAGAAGGTCGAGGTCGTGCGGCGCATTTTCGATGCCGTCAACAGGGACGACCTCGATGCCTTTCTCTCCGACTTTCATCCGGACGCCGAGGCGGACATGTCCGAGTCGAGCGGCCCGTACAGCGGCGTCTATCGTGGTCTCGGCCAGATTCGACTCTTCTGGCAAACGTACCTCGATGCGTGGGGGGAGGTGCGCTGGAACGAGGAGGAGATCATCGAGGTGGACGAGGAGCGGCTCATCTCAGTCAACCGCGTTCAAGCGCGTGGTCGTGGCAGCGGCATTGAGGTGATCGCAACCGGGGCCCAGCTTTGGACGATCAAGGAGGGCAAGGCGGCCCGAATGAAGCTGTACGAGTCGAAGGCCGAGGCCCTCGCCGCCGCCGGGCTGTTGGGGTAGGGATGTCCGAGGAGAACGTCGAACTCGTGCGGCGGAACTACGAGGTCATCAACTCGATCGGCCGAACCGGCCCTGGGTTCGTCGACCCCGAGGCCGTTGCACCAGACCTCTGGGCGCGCCTCGATCCCGATTTCGAGCTGCACGAACGCCCCGACCTGCCCGACGCGAAGGTATATCGAGGCCGGTCAGAGTCAAAGGAGTTCTGGCGCAAGACCCAGCAGCTCTTCGCGGAGATCCACTGGGAGCCGCTGAACCTCACTGATCTCGGCCACGCGGTCGTCGCCGAGACACGGGTGGTGGTCGTGGGGCGTGGCAGCGACGTCCGAATCGAGGCCGACGAGACCGATGTCTTTTGGTTTCGCGACGGAATGATCGTCCGCTTGCAGGGATTCGCGACCAAGGCGGAGGCCCTCGAGGCCGCCGGGGTCCGGAAGTAGCGGGCGGCAGTTCGGGGCGATTCAGCGCCACACCGCCATCCGACGACTGCTTCCCATGTGACCGGATTCCCCTTCACCGACCCGGCACACTTGGAGGTGGATGGGTCAGGCCGAGCTGTTGATCGCCGGGCTGTTGGTGGCCGTCGCCGGGTTGAGCGCCCTGGCGCGCCAGCTGTCGGTGCCGTATCCGATCGTGCTGGTGATCGGCGGCGCCCTGTTCGGGTTCATCCCCGGGCTGCCCGAGGTGCGGCTCGATCCGGACGTGGTCTTGGTCGTCTTCCTGCCGCCGCTTCTTTACGGGGCGGCGTTCTTCGCGAACCTCGGCGACATCCGCGCCAACCTGCGCCCGATCACCCTGACGTCCGTCGGGCTCGTGCTGGTGACGATGGGCGCGGTGGCGGTGGTCGCCCACGAGCTCGTGCCGGGGCTGCCATGGGCGGCGGCATTCGCGCTCGGGGCCGTGGTCTCGCCCACCGATCCGCTGGCGGGGGCGATGATCATGCGCCGTCTCGAGCTGCCCAGGCGCCTCGTCAGCGTGGTCGAGGCCGAGGGCCTCTTCAACGACGGCACCGCGCTCGTCGCCTACAAGGTGGCGGTGGCCGCGGTCGTCGCGGGGAGCTTCTCGGCCGCCGACGCCGGGCTTAGCTTCGTCGCCGGGGCCGCCGGCGGAATCGCGATCGGCCTTCTCGTCGGCTGGATCATCGCCTGGATCCGCGAGCGCACGAGCGACCCGCAGGTGAGCATCACGATCTCGCTCCTGAGCGGCTACGCGGCCTTCATCCCCGCCGACGCGCTCGGACTCTCGGGCGTGCTGGCGGCTGTCACCACGGGCATCTATATGGGCATCCGAGGGCCGAGCATCATCCCGCCCCGGACCCGGCTGCAGGGGTTCTTCGTCTGGGACCTCCTCGACTTCGTCATCAACGCGACCCTGTTCGTCCTCGTCGGGCTGCAGCTCCGCACTGTGGTCGACGGCCTCGGCGGTTACTCCGCGGCGACGCTCCTCGGCTACGCCGCGGCGGTGAGCGCGGTCGTGATCGTGATGCGGCTGGTGTGGGCCTTCACGGTGCCGTACCTGATTCGGGCCCTCGATCGCCGTCCGAGCCAGCGTGCCCGCCGGGTCGGCGCCCGGGCCCGGCTCGTGATCGCCTGGAGCGGGATGAGGGGCGCGGTGTCGCTGGCCGCCGCCTTGGCGCTTCCGCTGACCACCGACGCCGGCGCCGCCTTTCCGAAGCGCGACCTGATCATCTTCATCACCTTCGCGGTGATCTTCGCCACGCTCGTCGTGCAGGGGCTCTCGCTGCCGCTCCTGATCCGCCGCCTGGGGATCGCCGAGGAGGCCGGCGAGGATCGCGAGGAGCTCAAGGCGCGCCTGGCGGCGACGAAGGCGGCGCTCGATCAGATCGACTCGCTTGCCGGGGAGGAGTGGACCCGCGACGACACCCTCGACCGCATGCGCCGCCTCTACGAGTACCGGCAGCGCCGCTTCGCCGCGCGCGCCGGCAAGATCGAGGACGACGGCTACGAGGACCGCTCGCTGGCCTACCAGCAGACCGTCCAGATCGTCCTCGCGGCGCAGCGCGAGGCGCTCGTTCGCCTGCGCGGCGAGGGCGCGATCTCGAACGAGGTCATGAACCGCGTCCTGCGCGAGCTCGACCTCGAGGAGTCGCGCCTCGAGATCTGACCCCTGCCCGGCCCTTGACGGTGCCCGCGGGCCGTGGTACGGATTGACGGCAGTACGCAGCGACCAGTCCCCACGACCGAACGCCCGATTAAGGGGGGCCTCTCGGATCTCGCGGGCCGCGATTCCATGACCGCTCCCGAGCGCCGCCTCGCCGGCCTGCTCCGCGCGCTCGCCTTCCTCTTCCTGCTCGCGGCCGTCCTGATCGCGCTCGGTCCGTTCCCCAC
>JBKPIV010000101.1:0-5190 GCA_046730395.1 Actinomycetota bacterium
CGGGAGCGGTCGGCGGTGTTCATCCCGGCGAGGGTGCGCGACAACCCGGGCCTTGACGCGGAGGAGTACGCGCGGACGCTCGGCCATCTCGACGAGACGTTGCGCCGGCAGCTACTCGAGGGCGACTGGCAGGTTGCAGAAGGGCTGGCGTTCTCCTACCGGGACGACCTTCATTCAGTCCCGGCGTTCGCGATCCCGCGGGAGTGGGATCGGTTCGAATCGTTCGACCATGGGACGACGAACCCGGCCTGTCTGCTCGCCTACGCGGTCGACTATCAGGGCAACGTGGTCGTCTTCGACTCGTACTACAGCCCGGGGTTGCCGTCGAAGCACGCGCACGCGTTTCGGGACAAGCGCGCTGTCTGGTGGCCGAAGGACGACCGGGGTGGCCGATCCAGTCGCCGACGTGCTGGGCGGATCCGGAGATGTGGGCGGTGAAGGGGGAGACGAAGCTCGGCGATCCGGCCTCGGACATCACCGAGTACCAGGAACTCGGAATCGACGGGTTCGTGAAGGCGAACAACCGGCGCGGGCCGGCCGGATGCGGATCGCGGAGCTCCTGACCCCGCATCCGGACCGGTTCTTCCCGAGCTGGCATCCCCGCTACGGGGAACAGGGGGCACCCAAGCTGTACGTGATCGCTGCTCGCTGCCCCGAGCTCGTGGAGCAGCTGAAGTCGGCGCCGCTTTTGCCGATCGACGCTGGCCACAAGGACGCGGGCGAGATCGTCGACCCGGGCTGGGAATCACGATCCGGCCATTCGATCGCTGCCCTGCGCTACGGGTGCATGAGCCGACCAGCAGCGACTGACGAGGATCCCGAGGCGGAAGTGCTCGACGATCCACGCGCGGAGGCCTTGCGGCAGACCTACGTGCGGGAGCGTGAGCGGTCCGAGGAGATGGAGTTCGAGCAGTACGAGGACAGCCTGTACGAAGGGTGGCCGTGACAACCCCGGGGGGTGGAGGGGGGTGCCGGTACGAGGAGCGGCCGGGGGCGGGGGATCCGTACTGGTTGCGGGAGCTGGTAGCGAGGGCGGCTCGCCCAACCTCAAGCGCGTTTTCTCCGCCAGGTTCCTGTAGCGGTCGATCGCTGTTTCCGGTGGATGCCTCCACCAACTGCGATCGCTCGAGTTCATGCCGAACCTCCGTTTCCCCTCGATTGGGGCAAGGGACTGGCCGGTGCTGCGGTCGTCACCCAGCTCGTGATCGAATCGGCTCCGCCAAGGCTGGGAGCCGAGCCAACTGGTTCGAGAGGGCGGCCCCCCGGGCGGCCGCCCCCACTCCTCCTTGTTTCTCTTGCGGGCGAAGTGGGGTGGGCGCCGCGCCTTGTGGGGGGTGGGGGCGGCGGCGGGGGCGCCCCCCCTCTCTCGTCCTTGTTGCTCTGGCGGGCTACTTGGGCTGCGCGCCGATCTGCTTGAGGAGAGTCATCGAGTCGAAGTACTGGCGGCTCTCCTTGACCTTGTTGCCCTCGAACGTGAAGAAGAAGGCAGCGGGCGTCTCCTGGATCTTGCCCGAGGCCGGGATCGTTCCTTCCGCGGTTGCAAGCGGGCCGGTATGCGTGCCCTTCCAGGTCACTTCCAGGGCCGCCTTGTCGCCGCTCGCGAGGGCGCTTGTCACCGTGCCGACGACATCCGGGAACGCCGCCTTCCAGCCCTTGAAGAGCTCGACGATCTTCTCCGGACCGTCGATCTTCCGCTGGGTCCCAAGCTCGTCGTAGCAAGAGTCGGGGGCGAGCCCAGCTCCTAGCTGCTCCCAGTCGCCACTGTTAAAGGCGGCCACCTGCTTGCGGGCGAGCTCGACGATCTCCTCCGTGGTCAACGCTTCGGGTGCCAGTGCGGTCATGTCCTTGCTCCTCTCGATAGTGGGATCGAACCAGGCACTCAGAGACGAGTGCCCCAGATCGGATGCCTCAGCTCGGCTGAGACGTGGCGACAACGAGGAAGAAGAGCTGGCGACTTGACGGATCAAAACGAGACCGTCAGCGCAACTGGCTCGGTGTTTCCAACAGGGGAGTGTACTGCTTCTGCTCCGAGGTTGCGTGTCGCCTTCTCACCAGAGGGCAACACCACGCACGGGTAGGCTCTCGTTCCGGCGTGTAGCTGGCGTGTGACACCCCCGTAACCGCGGCCCGGGGGCGCAGAGCTCTTGTCGCATCTCCACTGGGTTTGCGCCCCTTCAGCGCGGGAGGTCGCAGGGCCGACAAGACCGCGCGGTGCTGCGCCCGAGAAATCCGGGCGAGTTCCCTTCGGATGTCTGCTCAACGCCGAGCGGCCGGAGACTGCGTTGTCGTGTTTGACGGTCTATGCTCGCGACGTGAAGCAGACGAGCGTCGGGGTCGCTGGTCAGACGAAGTTCCTCCTGGAGGAATCGCAGTTGCCGCGACGCTGGTACAACATTCGCTCCGATATGCCCACAGCGCCGCAGCCGGTGCTGCATCCGGGCACCGGTCAGCCGGTCGGGCCGGACGATCTCGCGCCGCTCTTTCCGATGGAGCTCATCGGCCAGGAGGTGAGCGAGGAGGCGGAGATCGCGATCCCCGAGGAAGTGCTCGAGATCTACAGACTCTGGCGCCCCACACCGCTGTTCCGGGCGCGGCGGCTCGAGGAGGCGATCGGGACTCGTTCGCGGATCTTCTACAAGTACGAGGGGGTCAGTCCGCCTGGGAGCCACAAGCCGAACACCGCGGTCGCGCAGGCGTACTACAACAAGCAGGAAGGGCGTACGCGGCTGTCGACCGAGACCGGTGCGGGGCAGTGGGGCAGCGCGCTTGCGTTCGCGTGCAAGCTGATTGGTCTCGAGTGCAAGGTGTACATGGTCAAGATCTCGTATGAGCAGAAGCCGAACCGGCGCTCGATGATCCAGGCCTGGGGCGCGGAGATAGTGCCGAGCCCATCGGAGGACACCGAGTCCGGGCGTGCGATTCTCGCGGAGCACCCGGACTCACCCGGCAGCCTGGGAATCGCGATCTCGGAGGCGGTCGAGGACGCCGCCGGACGCGATGACACCGCGTATTCGCTCGGGAGTGTCCTCAACCATGTGCTCCTGCACCAGACCGTGATCGGTCAGGAGGCGCTTGCGCAGATGGACCTCGCTGGCGCTTTCCCCGACATCGTGATCGGCTGCGTCGGCGGCGGCTCGAACTTCGCCGGCCTCGCCTTCCCCTTCTTGCGCGAGAAGATCGCCGGCCGCGAGATCGACGTGCTCGCCTGCGAGCCGGCTGCCTGTCCGACGCTGACTCGTGGGCTCTTCGCGTACGACTTCGGCGACACGAGCAAGCTGACGCCGCTCGTCGCGATGCACACGCTCGGCCACGACTTCGTCCCGGCCCCGATCCACGCTGGCGGGCTTCGCTACCACGGGGTCGCACCGCTTATCTCACAGCTGGTGCGCGACGGGCTGATCCGCGCCGAGGCCTACCTCCAGAACGACATCTTCGAATCCGCCGTCCTGTTCGCGGGGAGCGAGGGAATCCTCCCCGCGCCCGAGGCCGCCCATGCGATTCACGGAACGCTGCAGGTAGCGGGGGCAGCCGACGAAGCGGGCGAGGAGCGCACGATCCTGTTCAACCTGTCCGGCCACGGCCACTTCGACATGTCCGCCTACGACAATTACTTCGCAGGCAAGCTCGAGGATGTCGCCCTCGACGAGAGCGAGATCAACCGCGCACTACGCGCGATCGAAGGGTTGCCGACGCCCGCCTAGTACCCGGCGGCGCCGGCGAGCAACCGCCTCAGCGCAAACGACGCGGCCCGGACGCACCCCGCGCCTGACACGTCGCGTTCCAACAACACGCGCTCGGAGCTTTACCGCCGCGTCTCAAGGATTCTGAGCCAGCCATCCTCGGGCCCAACCAGGGCCCACCAGTTGAGCATGCGGGCGTGATCGAGTTCGGAAGCTCGACTTTTCACGAGGACTTGGACGCCGACAGGCGCAGTTCGCGCTCTTCCCCCGTTTCCCCGAATGTCAGACATTAGGTATCAGGAAGCGCCCAGGCCGTCACCCCGGGACACTCGACACCCCCTGGGGGTGGAGGGGGTGCCGACGCGAGGAGCGACCCGGGGGCGGGGGATCCGTACTGGCTAGCGATGTGCGTCAGTCTCATTCAGAACAACGAGGTATCAGCGCCCTCGGGCGGGAGCGAGGCCCGGAGAGGTACCCCTGCCTCCCTCTGACCGGTTCCACCGGGCGTCGGCGTGAGGGCCGTACTTGACCGGTTTCGTTCGTGGGCGGAGCCTGCCTTGGACCAAAAAGCCTCAGCCGAAGCCGGGGCCTTTTGTAGTACGCCGATCAGGTCCTTGTCGCCAGGTACAGCTCGTCGGAATCCTCGGTTCTTATGCTCTCCCGCCATTTGACTGTGACGTACTGGCGAGGGCCGGTTAGATTACCGCGACGCTGTGAGTCTCCGACCGTATCGACTTCAAGCACGTCGCCATAGATTCGTGACGTGCCCGAAGTCTTGAATACCACGTCGTTCTTCTTGATGCTCATAGTTCCTTCCTCATGGGGGTTGTGCATTGCGTTTTCAACCCTAGTCCGGAGGGTCGCCCCCCTACCACGTCACTGGAGTGCAGGACTCGCGGCAGCAAGTGTCCGCCGAAGAGGGCCTGGCAAGACTCATCGTGCCAGGCAAGGGACGGTTGTCCAGGCTCCAAACGTGTCAACCCAGAAAGGGCGTCCCGGGAATGGCCACGCCCGGAGAGCCAACCCCCTCCCCCTCGACGACGGTCCCTCTTCCCCCCGTTTCCCCGAGTGTCGGACATTAGGTATCGGGAAGCGCCCAGGCTGACACGCCCTGGACACACGACCGGGGCCCTGGGGGTGGAGGGGTGTGCCGAGGACGAGAGTGACCGGGGGGCGGGGGATCCGTACACGGGAAGCCGTGCAGGTCAACGATCCTGCTCGCCGACGGCTTCTGCTGGGTGCATTCCTCGTCATCGCCGGCGACTCCGGCTGAGCGCGGCCGGAAGGGCGGTCTCGCTTCCGGTGAGGTTCGGCGGGAGCAGGGGAGGTCGGTTCGGGATCGGCTGCGCGAGAAGGTCGAGGAGCTGCTCTTCCCCTCGTTTCCCCGAGTGTCAGACATTAGGTATCGGTCGGTGGAGGCAGCACCGGCCGCGCGGCGAGGATGTTCCCGCCGCGGCCGGTGTTACGTGCGCTACGGCGGGACCGGGTGCGTGCCCCAGTCGCCGCCGCC
>JBKPIV010000102.1:0-4665 GCA_046730395.1 Actinomycetota bacterium
GCTCGGAGGGGCTCGCTGCTCGGTAGACGGCCGAACGCACCAGTGGATGCCGGAACCGGGTACGGCTCCGAATTTCGACCAGCTCGGCGTCTTCCGCGGGGGCAAGCGAGCTCTTGTCGACGCCGAGCGCGTGCGCGGCCCGCCAGAGCAGCGTCGCGTCACCAGTGGGCTCGGCCGCGGCCAGGAGCAGCAGTCGCTGCGTCGCCTCGGGCAGCGCACTGGTCCGACGGAGATAGTGATCCTCCAGGCGGCGCGAAAGGTCTGTCGCGGGGAGAAGCCCGAAGCCGCCCGCGAGCTCCGTCGCGCTCAGGCTTCGCGGGAGATCGAGCAACGCAAGCGGATTGCCGCGGGTCTCTCCGACGAGCCGGTCGCGGACGCGGTCGTCGAGCCGTCCGGGGACAGCTCGCATCAGCAGAGTGCGCGCATCCGCGTCGGGTAGACCGGACGGGTGCAGGTCGGGCAAGCCGTCGAAGTCGTGCCTGGTAATCGGCTCGCGGACGGCGACCACCATGGCCACCGATTCCGCCAGCAGTCGGCGCGCGACAAAGCCGAGGATCATTCCGGAGGCCGCGTCGAGCCACTGCGCGTCCTCGACAATGCAGAGCAGGGGTCGCGCCTCGGCTGCGGCCGACAGCAGCCCGAGTACGGCGACGCCGATGAGGAACCGCGCGGGGACGTCACCCGCTGCAAGACCCAGGGCGACGCTCAGCGCGTCGCGCTGCGGCGGAGGCAAGGCGTCGAGATGCTCGAGCACTTCCGGCGCGCACAGCTGATGGATCCCGGCGAACGGAAGCTCCATCTCCGCCTCCGAGCCCGTGACCTGCACGGCCAGGAAGCCCGTGGCCTGATCCGCGGCGTAGCGGAGTAGCGCCGTCTTGCCGATGCCGGCCTCGCCTCGGATGACCACAACCGCGCTCTGACCGTCACGCACTGCTGCGAGCATCAGGTCGAGGCTTCTGCACTCGTCAATCCGATCAAGGAACGCGGGCGCGGGACTGACCATCGCTCAGGCAACGCTAACCCGCGACGCCCGCTAACGCGACGTGTGGCGTTGGATCTACGAGGTCCAACGCCACACCGATCGCCGAGCAAAACACTGATGTCACATCCGAGCCCTGAAATCATTCCTTCGAGGAAGTTCAAGTGTCGGTCACGCCTCTTTCGTGCCAGCTCCGACCGACGGGTCCTCACTCGACTTGGCGCGACTTCGTCTTGCAGCCCTTCGTCGAGCCCTATGAGGACTCGACCGTCGATTCCCTCCCTAGCACGGAGGAGATCGTCATGGCCGTTGGGAGCAACGAGACTCTCCTTATTAATAGGCACGCCATCGGGACCGCCTGGATAAATCTGTCCCCAAAACCTGTCCCCAGATCGAGCGCTCAGTAGTTGCCGTTCCGGCAGCGGTGGTGTTTTGCAGGCGTTTTGACTTCTCCCGCTTTGCCGGACGACCATCGACCCCCTCCTCACCAGGGAGGGGCTCAACTGTTTCTGAAAAGGCAACAAAAAACCGCCTATTTGCGGGCGGTTCCTCTAGTGAAAGAAGCCCTCTGACGGACTCGAACCGTCGACCCCCTCCTTACCATGGAGGTTTCGGCTTGCAGCGGTAGATGCTGGAGACACCGCTCGCCGCCTCGTTTTCCCTGCATCTACGCCGTTCTCGCTGTCTGATTCACCCCTTCCTCGAAGCGCCCTGGGCGGCCCTGAAAACGCCCTAACCTGTCCCCAGAACCTGTCCCCAGGCTCGATCGTCGAGGCCCTCCCTTCGTTGGCTCAGTGGACAACCCGTGGGAGCATCGGGTGCGGTGCAAGCCCGTCCCAAGGAGCCAGGACCGGCCGTCAACGAGGCTATGCCCTCCTCGAGCGAGGTGCCAGGACGTGCGCCCACCATGATCGATTCATCGTAGGCGGCTGAGGCGTCGTGCTCCTCTTGAGCTGGAGCCTCATGGGCCGTCTGGGGGGCATTCCCGGCCTCGCCTTCGGACTCGCCGGGGGCGTCCTTGCCCTGGTTTCGATCTTCCAGCGCGGAGAGCGAGCGCTTACCGTCTTCGCCGCGCTCGTGCCGTTCTTCAACGCCGTGGGGTTTGTGCTTGGTTCACTCTTTATCGGCGACTGAGTCTGCGTCGGCTGCTCCGAGCAGGCAGCCGACACCCCAACGCTCGAACTCGTCTTGCCCCCACGAGAGCAGGCAGCCGGTCTTGCTAGCCGGCGTGGGGCGGCCTGCCTCCACCGAACTAGATCGACTCGTTGATCACGTTGAGGATGTTGCCGTCGGGATCCTTGAACCACACCGCCTTGAGCTCACGAAACGCAGCGCTGATGTAACCGCGGCGGCTCACCGAGGGCTCGCGCTGCAATCCGCCCGGCAGGGGCGTCCTCGAGTGAGTCGCTCATCGCTTCCACGGCCTCGTCAACGGTGATGGTCAGGCCGACGTCAGCCAGGCGCGGCGGGTTCTCGAGCCTCCGCCATTCTGCGGAGACGCTCACGTCGTCGGGCAGCTCGTGCGCGCGGAGGAAGTGGCGCGTTGACCACGCAAGCTCAGACGCAATCGACGTTATGAAGAGATCGTCTGGCGTTGGGGCGAGCCGGTGCGCTGGGCTGGGTTCGGCGAGCTCGAGCAGATGGCCGCGGATACTTGCCCGGAGGCCGCCTCCTCGTCCCGGGATCACGAAGAGGGCATCTCGCGAGACCGGGTCGGGCTCTGGCTCACGCACAGCCACTGAGGCTTGCAGTGAGACCGCGGTGGATCCGACGTGGCGTGTCGCGGGCTTCACCGTTGACATCGTGGTGCTCCCTTCGTCGTTGGTTCACGTCCGGAAACAGGCGTGTTGCCCGTTGATCCGTACGAGCGGGCCGGCGCAGCGCTCGCATCTGGGAGATCGCCGCAGCTCTGGCTGGGGGCTGTGCACCCCAACTTCGTTCGCCTCAGAGCGCCATTTGACGTTCAGCCCAAGCAAGCGGAAGAGGTCGATCGTCTCGAGGTAGCGCATCACTTCGGTGGCGAGCGTCGTGGCATCCATGTCTCGCGTTTGCCTCGGTTGCCTTTACAAGGATCGCTTTCTCAACGCCGTCGCTCACGTACCGACCTCCTCGCTCACTCGATTCGTCACCAGCCTGCCAGCAAGCTCGTGGCCCGAGGCCATACCCTCGTGTCAAGGGAATGACGCCGTGCCCGAGAGAGGTCTCGCGATCTCCGGCTGAGACGAGCGGGGAACGTACGCCTGCGCTGTGCACCTCGCGGTAGCCACGCGCGTCCTGGCCGCCGGTAGATTGATCTCGACCGCCCGCGTTGCTCGAACGCGGACGATGAGAAAGGAGTGGCAGATGTCCTTGAGTAATCCTGTTCTGACGGGTCCCGGCGGAGGTCGCACCGTCGAGTCCGGCCACGGCTCGAGCGCCGAGCTGAAGATCGCCGGTGAGCAGTCCGGCGGGGAGTGGGCCGTTGTCGAATGGCGCATCCGCGCAGGCAACGAGCCACCGATCCACACGCACACGCGCGAAGACGAGACAATCTACGTTCTCGAGGGCGCGATCACCGCATTCGTCGCCGACCAGCGAATCGAGGTCGAAGCCGGCTCGTACGCCGCGCTTCCGAAGAACGTGCCACACGGCCTGAGAGTTCGTGGCGAGCAGGCGCGCCTGCTCGTCACGCTCGAGCCCGCCGGGGCTGAGTATTTCATCGTGCCGCGCGACGAGAACGACGCCGATCCAAGCCGCTTCGGGATCGTCCTCAACGGCGCAGCCCCGACGGGCTGACGTCGAAAGTCGTCTGACGAATGGGAACCCGCGCACGCCGCCCAACACACCGCCCGGTGCGCGCGGCGGCGGAGTCGATTGGCCGTCGCGGGCGCAGCTCGCGGCGCGGTTCGAGAGTCAGAGCGGCAGCGACGTGTGGGGTTCCGAAAGTCGATCAAGCCGCGTAGCTGTACTCATGGATGAGTCCGCCGAGGCGGTCGCGTCGTTTCAGGTCGTGTGAGAAGACGGCGACGCGCGCGACCTTTCCTGGATCGAGACCGAATCCGTGCACCTCGTGTGCACGTCGCCTCCGTATGGATCGCTCAAGGAGTACCCCGACCATCCCGGGCAGCTCGGCAACGAGCCTGTCTACGAAGAATTCCTCGACGAGCTGTAGCCGCGCCTCAATACCAGCTCATCTGCCGTCGTGAGACACCGAGCTCTGGCGACGCTAATAGCTTGCGGCCCGACGTGCCGTAGAAGCGAAGACTAGATACAGGGAGGTGCCCGATGAAAGCGATTGTGGTGACGGATCAGGCCGCGGGAACGGCCGGGATGAAGCTCGTGGAGCGACCCGATCCGGATGCGACGAGGCTCGCCAGCCTTGAAGGCGCGAACTACGGCGATGTCGTCGTTCAAGTTCATGCGTCGGGATTCACCGGGAATGAGCTGGAGTGGCCCTCGACCTGGATCGATCGCCTCGGCCGTGACCGGACACCTTCGATCCCCGGCCACGAGCTGGCCGGAGTGGTCACCGCCCTCAGCTATGGAACGACGGGGCTGTCGGTGGGACAGCGGGTGTTCGGCCTCTCGGACTCGTATCGCGGCGGCACCCTGGCGGAGTATGTGGCCGTCGAGGCACGCAACCTCGCGCCGCTGCCGGGCGACGTCGACTTCACGGTGGGCGCGAGCGTGGCGATGCCGGGCCTGAC
>JBKPIV010000103.1:0-8740 GCA_046730395.1 Actinomycetota bacterium
CACCGGGGGCTGCTCTTCTACCGGCCGCTGGAGGGCGCCGTGGCCACCGATCCCCACCCCTACAGAGCCCTCGCCAGCAAATCCGCCGCTTGATCAGGCCCAGAGCCAAATCGGGGGAGCGAAGCGCATAGCCCACTCGCGTGAAAGTGGAAGACGGCGGTCCGAATCGAAACTGATCCGCGCGTCCCCGGTGAAATCCGATAGGTGGCCCGATTCGTTTCTCGCTACGACGCCCGCGTCGTTGAGCGAGTGCGCCTAGCGACCTAACGCTTCCGTTTTCGCCCGAGACGGGAGCGTGATGGGCTGCCGAGAACGGTGAGGATCGCCAAGCCAAGGACGAGCGCGACCCCCTGTGCTGCGAGGAGGATGCGCGTCACGTCCAGGGTCGGTCGCCAGGCCACCCGGCCCTCACGAACCTCGAATGCGCCCGAGGCCCAGGCGACCAAGGCGAACCCCATGCCAGCACCAATAGTTGGCTCGCCACGGCCAGCATCGCCTCCCCCGGACCCTTTGTTGCCGCCACCGCCACCTCCCCCGCCGATCACGGTGGCAGCGGGGATCACCGTGACGCCGTCGCGCTCTACTGGCTCTCCGAAGACTTGACGGGCGCTGAGCGCCTCACGTACGGATCTGAATGCCTCTTGCGGTTCCACCGGGAGCCTGGTTCGCGCGCCAGGGCCCAGATCCTGCGTCTCGACCGCGCACCCCTCCGGACCAGCCTCGCGCGGCGGCCGTCCTCACGCTCCCGCGGACAACGAAACGAGAGTTACGGTGGGGAGACGATGGTAGGCGCCTGGCGCAGGGCGCCTTGCGAAACTGGCACCTTGACCAAGCTCAAGGCGCCACCTCCGGCGGTCGATCAACGTCTGGGGCGTGGGCTGGACGTTCGCCGGCGAGGTTGTCGGCTCCCGCGTGGCCGGTGATCCCGTCGTCGCCGGTCGTGGTGCCATCGTCGGGGTTTGTCGAGGCGTCGTCGCCCTCGGTGCCGACGCGGTTGACGACCGTGCGAGCCGGCGGGATCCCTATTTGAAGGGGACGGAGACGGGGCCAGGCAGGCGTCGGTAGACGGCGAAGAAGTCGCGGTCGTCGGGGGTGAGGTA
This sequence comes from Actinomycetota bacterium, assembly GCA_046730395.1. Taxonomy (GTDB): domain Bacteria; phylum Actinomycetota; class Thermoleophilia; order Solirubrobacterales; family 70-9; genus AC-56. Next base: position 1,101 of record JBKPIV010000103.1, read on the forward strand.
GCGGGTGGCGGGCTGCATCGGGTTCGGCCCGACCTCCGTCGGGACGAGGCCGTGGTGGTGGGTATAGGTGATCAGGGTGTGCCATTCGGGATTGATGTCGAACTCCATCGCGCGAACCGCGCCCGCACGCTGCAGGATTCGGGCCAGCGTGGTCACGGTCTGGCCATCCGCAGCTGCGTAGATCAGGTTGCCACGACGGTCGATGCCGACGCCGGTGCGCCAGACGCGGACGGCGTTGCCGAGCGTGTAGCCCCACTGCGAACTGTCGTTCAGCGCGGGGTTGAGGCGCCCGTTCCAGACGATCGGCGGCAGGCTCTGGCGGGCCCACGCAACGTTCGGGCTCGCGTTCGGGCCGCCGCTCCACCTGACGATCGCGACGCGGCCGTCGCGATAGCCGACGAGCGTGGCGTTGCCGTCCGCGAGCGGCTCGTTCATGCGGCCGTTGTCGGTCGAGCCGTTGTTGACGTCCGTGTAGATGAAGCCGCTGTTGAAGGTCGCGAGCAGCCGCGAGCGCTGGTCGTACGGGACCATCATTGGGCCGCGCACGGCCGCGTTCGGCGGCTCGTAGCGGCCCGGATAGAACGCGAGCGCGGTGCGCGTGTGGTCGAACCAGGCCAAGTAGGCGACGATGCTCGGATAGGCGAGTTCGGGGCGAAAGGTCGTCACCAGCACCGGTGCGCCACCCTTGACCAGCGGGCCGGTCGGCTTCCAGATCCCTTCGCCGGGTAGCGGGTGCGCGAAAACCGGCTTGATCCTTGGCGGCCAGGCAGCCGCTCGAGTGGGCGCCTTCGCGGCCCGCCCTTCTGCGGCGCGTTCCAGCTGTAGTAGATGTGCTCGATCTGGTCGACCAGCCCGTTGCCGAAAGGTACGTCGGCCCTCACCCACTCGACGCTGCGGACGCCGAAGGGCAGGCTCGAAGGCCGCAGCATCCAGGTCGTATACGAATAGATCGCCGGCGACAGCAGCACGAGAAGGGCCGCGACCAAGATTCGCCGGCGTCGCCGCCTGCGTCTGGCCGTAGCCTCGCGCCGCTGCTTTCGGCGCGCCGCAATCCGGGCGAGCGGCGAGACGGGCGGTGACCCAGCCGCATCCGGCGGACCACTCACGCCAGGACCAGACCGCCGAAGACCGGCCATCCGAGGCACCCTAGGCTCGATTGACCAAGAAAAATTAAAGACAACGGTCGGGCGGCTAGGCGTGGATCGGAAGCTCCAACGGCGGCAGCCGAAGGCGATTAACCGTCCCGTCGACCAATGTCATCGCGGCTCCACCGGGATTGCACCGAAACAAGAACCGGTGGGGCGTGGGCCATCGATGAATCGCCGCGAGATACTGCGCGGGCGATGTCGCGGGAGAACGTCGAGATCGTCGCAGGCTGTTCGCCGCCCTCCAGAGCGTCGACGTCGGCAACTTCGAGCGCCGTTTCGACGAGGTACGAGAGCTCTTCGATCCGGAGGTCGAGTGGGTCGCGGCTCCGCACTCGCTCCTGGCGAGCGAGGAGTATCGCGGGTACGACGGCGTCCGCCGCTTCTGGACCCAGTTCCTGTCGGCCTGGGACGAGTACGGCGTCGAGGTCGAGGAGCTGATCGACGCGGGTGATCAGGTCGTCGCGGTGATGCGGCTTAGCGGACGCACCGACGAGCTCGAGATCGACCAGGCGCGGTCCTCGCTACTCACGTTGCGGGACGGAAAAATCGTGCGGATCGAGCCCTTTGCGAGCAAGGACGACGCCCTTGAAGCCGCCGGGCTGCGGGAGTAGGCGAGCGTCACGACTTCACGCGGGAGATCGACCAGACCAGCCGCGAGATCGACGCGCGCGCCAAGGAGGATCCGTTCGTCGAGGTGCTCTGCCAGATCCGCGGCGTCGGCCGCTACATCGCGATGCTCGTGATCTTCGAGGTCGGTGACATCGGCCGCTTCCGCACCGCCAGGCAGCTCTGCTCCTGGGCCGGGATGACCCCGACGGTCCGCAGCTCCGATCAGCGCACACGTCTCGGGCACATCTCGCACCAGGGCTCGCCGGCGCTGCGCTGGGCGCTCGTCGAGGCCGCCCAGCACGCGGCCCGTGGCGGCGGTCCGCTGCGCGAGGCCTACGAGCGGATCGCCAAGCGCCGCGGGCGCCAGGTCGCGAAGGTTGCGGTCGCCCGCAAGATCCTCACGCTCTGCTTCTACGGCTTGCGCGACGGAGAGATCCGTTGCCTGACGCCACGGGCCAAGGCGCGGACGGTCAGAACGACGGCGGTCAGCAGATGATCCGCCACGCCGCTCATGTCCCGCCCGGCCCGCCGGTGAGCGGCAGCTCGAGCGAGCTCGTGTGTTGTCAATGGCCTCTTCCCGCCGACCACGGCGACTGACGGCCGCGAACTTGATTGAGCCCTCGAGCACCGCACGACACTCCGGCCCGCTCAGCGCGGCCGAATGGATGACTGGAACGCTTCCGCCCCCGTCCCGACCGTCGCGCTACCGGGGACGCCCAACCGTCCGCGGTCCGTGACCGCCCCTTGACACGGCCCGCTCCTTCATGGATGACAACGAGACGTCGATCAAAGAGAAAGCGGCTACCTGGGAACGTCCAAGCATGGCTCCTATCCCAAGTGCGGCAGTTCGGGGAATGAACATCAGGTCGGGGTCCCAACCGAGTAGGCACCGTAGGATTGCCGCCGTGCCGTTCACACTGAGAAACCTCAAAGAGGACCTAGAGGACGTCGGGTCCAGGTTCGACGGCGCGCCTGATCTGGAGTTCCGCTTAGCGACCGAGGCGCTCGAGCTCGAGGAATCCGGCCTGAGCTACCAGCGCGTCCCGCCCGGCTATCGCTTTCCGTACGGCCACACGCACAAGAAGCAGGAGGAGGTGTACGTGGTCGTGCGCGGGAGCGGGCGGATGAAGCTCGACGACGAGATCGTCGAGCTCAAGGAGTGGGACGTGGTGCGCGTTCCGCCCGGTACGTGGCGAGGCTACGAGGCCGGACCCGGGGGCCTCGAGATCATCGTCATCGGCGCGCCCAATCTCGGAGAGGCTCCGCGCCAAGACGTCGAGGGCCAGCGCGACTGGTGGGCTGACTAGCTCGATCCGCTTGGCTCCGACGCTCCGGGGCCTACGACATCCTTTCTCAGAGAGCGAACTGCCGGTGGCCGCGCCGGGTTCCGTACAGCCAGGCGACCCGTTGGCACTGCCCGACGAACCGTCGAGCTCGCTGCCGCGTGATACCGGTACTGCCCCTCATCGCGCGAAGCGGCAGCGCGTGCGATGGGATGTGGGCACAAGCTCTTTTTTGCCATCACGCCTCGGGGATCTCCCTGCCGTAAGCCTCGAGGGTGATGCTGTCGGGGTCCGGTCCGCCGCGCACTCCGGTGTCGAGCGCGTCGATCGCGGCGAGCTCGTCGCTCCCGAGCTCGAAGTCGAAGGCGTCGAAGTTCTCGGCGATGCGTGCTGACTTGGTCGACTTCGGGATCGCGGAGCGGCCCTTCTGCAGGTGCCAGCGCAGCATCACCTGAGCGGCCGACTTGCCGTGCTGGCGCCCGATCTCAAGCAGCGTCGTGTCGTCGAATGTGCTCTTCTCGCCGCCTCGGTAGGACGTGATGCCGCCGATGGGCGACCACGCCTGGGTCAGGATGCCGTTCTCGGCGTGCCGGCTCTGAAGCGCCGTCTGCTGGAAGTACGGATGGAGCTCGATCTGGTTCACGGCGGGGACGATCGACGTCTCGCTCAGCAGCCGGTCGAGGTGCTCGGACATGAAGTTGCTCACCCCGATAGCGCCCACCTTGCCGTCGGCGAGCAGTTTCTCCAGCGCCCGGTAGGCGTCGAGGGTGAGATCGAAGCGGCTCGGCAGCGGCTGATGCAGGAGCAGCAGGTCGAGCTCGTCGACGCCAAGCTTGCCGGCGCTCTTTTCGAACGCGTGCAGCGTGGCGTCGCGGCCGTAGTCGCTGATCCAGACCTTCGTCTCGAGGAACAGGTCATCGCGGGCGATGCCCGAGCGGCGGATGCCTTCGCCGACTTCGCGCTCGTTGCCGTAGGAGGCGGCGGTGTCGATCAACCGGTAGCCAACGCGCAGCGCCGTCTCGACGGACGCGGCGGTCTCCTCAGGCGGGGTCTGGAAGACACCGAATCCGAGAGCGGGCATCGTGATGTCGTTGTTCAGCTTCAGTATTGGGGTCGTGGCGGCGACCATCAGACGGTCCCTACCCGGACGAGCGACTTGATCGCGCGCCGCTCGTCCATCGCGGCGTAGGCCTCGGCGATCCCGTCCAGGTCGGTCTCGAAGTCGAGCACGCGGCCGGGGTTGATCCGGCCCTCGAGGACATCGCCGAGAAGCTCCGGGATGTAGGCGCGCACTGGCGCCGAGCCGCCGAGCAGGCCCTTGTTGTGGAAGAACATCTCCTGCAGTGGCAGCTTCACCCCGTGCGGCACGCCGACGTAGCCGATCATCGAGCCCGGCCGTGCGATCGCGAACGCCGTGTCCATCGCCTGGCCGGTGCCGACGCATTCGAGCGTCGCATCGACGCCGACTCCGTCGGTCAGGTCCATGACGGCCTCGGTCGCCTCTTCGCCCCGTTGCTCGACGATGTCGGTGGCCCCGAACTCGCGCGCGAGCTCCTGCCGCGCCTGATGATGGCTGAGGGCGATGATGCGCTCGGCGCCGAGTCGCTTGGCGGCGATCACGCCGCAAAGCCCGACCGCGCCATCGCCGACGATCGCGACCGTGTCTCCTGCCTTAACGCCCGCACAGGCTGTGGCGTGGTGGCCCGTGCACATGACATCGGAGAGCGTGAGCAGCGAGCGCATCGTCTCCTCCGAGTGACCGTTGCCGGGCACGGGCACGAGCGTCCCATCGGCGAGCGGCACCCGCACCGCCTCGCCCTGGCCGCCGTCTCCGTTCATCGGGAAGAAGCCGCCGTTGGCGCAGGCGCTCGTGATTCCGTGCCGGCAGTGAGGGCAGGTGCCGTCGCTGAACGCGAACGGGGCGATCACGAGGTCGCCCTTGGTGATGTCTTGGACCTCGGCACCGACGTCCCCCACGACGCCGACGAACTCGTGACCGATCGGGCCCGGTTGGAACTCCGAGTCGCCGCGGTAGTACCAGAGGTCCGAGCCGCAAACACAGGCGAGCGCGACGCGGACGACGGCGTCGGTGGGCTCGGAGATGGACGCATCGGGTCGATCGCCGACCTCGATCGAGCGGGGTGCCTTGAAGAGAGCTGCGCGCATTTGCTGCCTCCTTTGAGAGGACGCTTGCCGGTCGTGCGTCCGATAACTGTTCCTTAGATAATCACCGGACATCCCTTGGTGCCTCTCAACGCCCGGCGTCACTTCCGCTTTCGCGTGAAGGCGGCAGCGCGGCTGCGGCCGCCGCGAAGAAGCCACTCGCCGTCCGATCGGGAACGAGACCGCTTAGGAGGGAGTCGCTCTATCCAACTGAGCTATCGGGGCTCGTCGCCAGTGTAGGCCCGGCGTGGGCGCCCTAGCAGCTCGTGACGTGATCAACACGCTGACCTCGGTTCTAGCGTTCCTGCTGATCGCCCTGCTCCAGAACTCCGAGCGCCGCTACGACGAGGCGCTCTATCACAAGCTCGATGCCTTGGCCGCGGCGCTCGCCGACCTGATGGAGCACGAGGCGCGAACGGACGGCGAGCTGCTGCAGCGCCACATCGACGAGCTGCGCACCGCGGTTGGGCTCGAGCGCGAGCTCTAGCGCCGGCGCCCTGCGGCCGTCACTCCGCCTCTGCGTAGAGGCTCTCGGCCGCGATCTCGCGCAGCATCCGATCCCACAGCTTGACCTCGACGAAGAGGTCGTCGCCGAAGCCGCGGACGGCGTCGACCGCGACGAGCGTGAAGCGCCCGTCCTGGACCGGCGCCTGGTCTGTGACCTCGCCGTCTAGCTCCGCCGTCGCGGCCACCGCGCCGCGAACGAGCGGCAGCCCCCAGATCAGGGTGATGTCGCCGCCGCGCTCCCCCTCGGCGCGCCACGCTCCGATCACGTCGTCGGAGAGGTCGATCTTCCAATCCGGGTTCTCGTCGGCGGTGACGTCGGTGAAATCGGCGCTGGCCCCCATGTCGCCCGGCTCGCCCTCCGCCGGGCGCTCGAAGGAGACACAGCCGAAGTACTCGAGCCCTGACCGTTCGCCCTCGGCCGCCTCGCTCTCCGTCGAACTCGCCGCGCCCCGACCGCTCGCGGGCACGTAGACCCGCCCGCCCCAGCTGCGCTCCGGAAACCAGCGCACGGTCTCGGTGTCGAGCGGCGCACCCGCCTCGTCCGCGAGGGGCTGACACGCCTTCGCGAACTCCTGCTCCAGCCGCTCGGCCCAGCGGCCGTACGGCCTTCCCTCCTGGGGGGAGTCGGCGATGAAGCGAGGAAACGGGCGCGGGATCGGGGGCATCCGGGACGCAGCCTAAGCGTTCCCCCCCGCAAACACGATCGCGTTTGGCGGCTGCGAAGCTTCGCCTGACCCGTTAGCCGAGCGCCTCGCGCAGATCCGAAGCCGCCCGCTCCGGCGGGTAGATGTTCACCTCGACCCCGGTGCCGAGCTCGAAGCCGGCGCGGATCGTCAGCCGGGGAAGCACGTCCACGTGCCAGCAGAACTCCTCGGTTCCGCGCGGCGCGGTGCGCACCCACAGGTTGAGCTGCGGCACGGATCCGAACACCCCGCGAAGGGAGGCGAACGCCGACCTGATCATCGCCGCGCCCACGTCGCCGTCCGCCTCGAACGACGGCGCGGTCCGGCGGGGGACCACGCGGAGCTCGAACGGTGAGCGAGATGCCCACGGGCACACGAGCAGCGCCTCGTCGTCGATCGCGACGAGGCGATCCCGGCGGCGCACCTCCTCGGTGGCGACATCGGCGAGCAGGTGACCGCCCATCGTGCGCTCGTGGTAGGCCGACGCCCGCTCGCGCTCCCGCGCGACCTCGGCGGGGACGAACCGAAGCGCGTAGAGCTGGGCGTGGGAGTGCTCGAGCGATGCGCCGGCGTCGGGCCCCTCGTTGACGATGAGGTGGATGTAGGACGCGTCTTCCGCGTGTGAGCGCATCCGCTCGCGCCAGGCGGCGATCGCACCCGCGAATCGCGCTTCCGTGAGCGCCGCCATCGAGCTCACGTGCTCCGGCGCGTGGATGATCACCTCGTGGGCGCCGCCGGCCGGCTGCGATGCAAAGAGGGCGGGCTCGGCGGAGCGCGTCGAGGCGCGCAGCGGATCCACCGACGCCGCCAGGCCGGTCTCGGCCTCGCCGGCCTGCCCCGCTGCGCTCGCCGCGCGCGGCCCTTCGCCGCCGCCCAGCACCGGATAGAGGTTCGGCACCGCCCTCGCGGTCCAGCCGGGGGAGTCGGGCTCGGCGCCATCCGGGCGCCTCGCCCATACCTCAGGGGGGGTGCGGTCCTCGCGGCCCTCGCAGAACGGGCACGCGTCGGTGGCGTCCTCTCGGGCCCCGGCCGGAGCGGAAACGAAGGCGTCCGGACGCTCCGCGCGGCGCGGCGCGAGGATCGCGCGCAGGCCCGTGAGCTGGTCTATGCGGACCTCGGGAGCGTTCAGCGGACCCAGTGGGTCGTAACCCAACCTTGTGCCCGAGGCGGCGGCCCCAGGCGCCGCCAGGCTGCGTCCTCGGTCGCTCGCGTGCCTTCGGGCACGCCACGCTCCCTGCGTCCTTGCC
>JBKPIV010000104.1:0-5392 GCA_046730395.1 Actinomycetota bacterium
GCTCAGCAGGTAGCGCGCGTCCGCGAGGCACTGCTCCTCGTCGTCGGCCGCGAAGTGGGCGACGCCCGACTTGGTGTTGTGGCTCATCGCCCCGCCGAGTTCCTCGAACTCGACCTCCTCCCCGGTCACCGTCTTGATCACCTCGGGGCCGGTGATGAACATGTGAGAGGTCTCCTTGACCATGAAGATGAAGTCGGTCATGGCGGGGGAGTAGACGGCGCCGCCGGCGCACGGGCCCATGATCAGGCTGATCTGCGGGATCACGCCCGAGCACTGGACGTTGCGGACGAAGACGTCGCCGTAGGCGCCCAGCGAGACGACGCCCTCCTGGATCCGCGCGCCGCCCGAGTCGTTGATGCCGATCACCGGCGCCCCGACCTTCGCGGCCAGGTCCATGACCTTGCACATCTTCTCCGCCATCACCTCGCCCAGGGAGCCGCCGAACACGGTGAAGTCCTGGGAGAAGACGAAGACGGTGCGGCCGTCGATCATCCCGTAGCCGGTGACGACCGCGTCGCCGTAGGGCCTCCGCTTGTCCATCTCGAACTCGTGGGTGCGGTGGCGGACGAAGGTGTCGAGCTCCTCGAAGGAGCCGGGGTCGAGCAGCTTCTCGATTCGCTCCCGGGCGGTGAGCTTGCCCTTTGCGTGCTGCTTCTCGACGGCCTCCTCCGAGCCGGCGTGAATAGCCTCCTCGCGCAGCTCCCGGAGGTAGGCGAGCTTCTCGTCGTGGGTGATCGGGTTCTTCTCGCGCATTCGGGCGATTCTAGGTGGCGGCCCGGGCTAACCCGCGTCCGGGTAGCCGAACCTGTTGCCGATGGCGAGCACGCCGACCACGAACGCCATCAGTCCCGCGCCGATCGCCACGCTCCCGATCAGCGTCGCGGGATCGAGGACGCCGTCCTGGTCCGCCGCCGCATAGCACCAGATCGAGATCGGCAGGTACAGCCCCACCCCTGTGAACAGTCCCGGGTTCGGCCGCCGCGCGCTCAGTGAGGGCAGGATGTGGAAGCCGATGACGTCGATCATCATTCCCGCCGGATAGGCGAGGGCGAAGGCCGGGGCCCGCCACCCGACGACCGCTGCCGAGATCGCCAGAACGATGAGGAAGCCGTTGGTCGCCCAGAAGTCGATCCACGTGGGCCTGACGCCGAATCGGGAGCCCAGCGCCTCGGCGGCCCAGCCCTGCCAGCCGAGCGTGTGCTCCTCGACGACGTGCATCGCGCTCGCGACAGCAAGCACCCATAGAACCCATTCGTGACCGAACACGCGCGGAGCCTAAATCTGCGCGCGGTCGCCCTTCGCCATCAGGGCTGTGAGCTCGGAACGGCGGCGAACTCCCAGCTTGCGGTAGGCGCGCCCGAGGTGAGCCTCGACCGTCTTCGGACTGACGACGAGCGCGGCGGCCACCTCCTTGTTTGATAGGCCGTCCGCGACCAGCTTCACGACCCTTTCCTCCGACGGAGTCAGCTCGTCCCCCTCGGCGGCTGGTCGCAGCCCGATCGCGTCGATCTCCGAGCGCGCCTGTTCCGCCCACCGCTGTGAACCGGCCGATTCGAAGATTTCCAGGGCCTCGTCGAGCGCCTCCTTCGCCGCCCTGCGCTTGCGTAGCCTGCGCCGGATCCGGCCGAGCGCGAGCAGGCTCCGCGCCCGCTCGATCGGCATCGGCAGCCGCTCGTGCTCGACGAGCGCGCGTTCAACGGCCCTCTCGGCCGCCTCGACGTCCCCTTGGGCGGCGAGGATCAGTGCCCGGCCGCGGAGGCCTACGAAGATCGCCCAGACACGATCCAAAGCGGCACCCCGCTCCTCGAGCAACGAGACGATCGCCTCGGCCTCCTCGATCCGGCCCGTGCCGATCAGCGCCTCGGCCGCGTCACCCGTGAACAGCTCCCCGTTTGCGCAGGGCTCGGGCAATGCGTCGGAAACCGCATTCGCCGCAGCGGGCGCAAGACGGGAGGCCGCCGCCTCGTAGTTGCCGGCCGAGAGCTCGAGGAAGCCGAGGATCGTGAGCGGCCACCGAGCGCTTCGCGAGCTGAGTCCCGCGAACAGCGCCATCGACTCCTCTGCCGCCTGGCGCGCCTCGTCGACTTGGCCGGAATACGCGTCGACCAGCGAGCGAACCCAGAGGCCGAGCGCGCGTCCGGTGGTTCCCATCTGAAGCAGTCCGTGGTCGAGCGCATCATCCGCCGCGGTTCTCGCGGCGCCGACGTCCCCGCACCAGCACTCGATCTGCGCAACCGCCGTGGAGATCAGGGCGAACGAAGGCGCCTCACCGCGGTCGCCGTAGTGCCGGCGCAACTTCGTCGCGACCGCCCGAGCCTCGTGGAGACGTCCTGTCCAGAGCAGCACGCAGAGGACGAGATCCGACGGTGCTTCGCTGATCCCCATCCGCGCATTTGGGTCCTCGAGCCGAAGCGCCTCCTGAAGAAGCTGCTCGTCCACTCCGCTCCCGAGGTTGAAGTCCGCGAGCAGCTTGGCCGCGTACCCTTGGGCGATCCGCCCGGGCTGATCCAGTCTCCGGGCGGCCGCGAGCGTCAGCTCCGCCATCTCGGCGGTCTTCTCCCAGAACCCGAGCTGGTAGTAGTCCTGCGCCACCGACAGCCCGATCTTGGCCCGCAGGAGGTCGTTCGATCCCGCCTCGGAGAGCGCACGCTCGAGGAGGGCAGTCGACTCCGAGTAGCTCTCGGCCAGGAAATGCTCGGTGCAGAGGAGCAGAGCCTCGGCGAGAGCCTCCCCGCCCTCCAGCGCTTCGATCGCCTCGTTCGCCAGCTCCTGGGACCGCTGCACATCGCCGGCGTCGAAGTGGTACTCCGCCGCTCGCACCAGAAGCTCTGGCGGCCCGCCGAGCTCCAGCGCCAGCTCCAGCAGCTCGGCCGCGGCATCGGGGGCGCCCCTGGCGCGCACGTAGCGTGAGGCCTCGTCGAGGGCGCCTATGGCGTCGGGGAGGACGCGGGCAAGGGCCAGGTGACGAGCACGCTCCTCTGGGTTCGAAACGACCGTACTCAGGTGCCGATGCATCTCCCGCCGCCTCGGGGCTGCGGCGCCTGTGTAGATCCCGTGGGCCAGCAGCGGATGCGCGAACCGCACGCGCTCCCCATCCATGAGCACGAGCTGCCGCTCCTCGGCGGCCTCGAGCGCCGCAATCGCGTCTGACCCGTACGCACGCTCAAGCAAGTCGGGCGTCGGATCAGCCAGTGCCGCGGTCGCGAGAAGCGCCTCGTAGACCTCCTCGGGGAGCCCCGCGAGCTTGGCGGTAACGACATCCTCCAGGCTCTGCGGCAGGGGCAGGGCCGTTGCGCGTGTGGCATCGGCCTCGAGTCCGCGCGACAGCTCCAAGGCGTAGAAGGGGTTTCCGCCGGAGGCCTCGCTGATCCGGCCGAGGAGACGGCGCTCGAGCGGATCCGGCGCGCGCTCGCTCAGCAGCTTCCTGAGTTCGGTGTCGCTGAGGGTGCCCACCTCTCGCAGCTGCACGCGATCGGGTTCACGAAGCGCGATCGCGGGCGGAACGGGGCCGTCGCTCATCCCGGGGCGTCGTGCCGCGAGAATCCCGATCGGGCCCCCAATCCGCCGCGAGCAGAACTCGACCACGCGAGCCGTTGGGTTGTCGAGCCACTGCAGGTCGTCGATTGCGATCAGGACGGGCCCGTTCATTGCCAACTCCTCGACCACTGACAGGCTCGCCGTGGCGACGGCGAGGGGATCGATCTCCGATTCGGGGTGAGCACGGAGCAGGGCGGCGTCGAGGGCGTCGCGCTGTGGCGGCGGCAGGTCCTTCAGCGCCTCAATGTCCACGTCGCGGTACAGGTCCGCGAGCGCCGCGTACGAGAGCCGGGCGTCGGAGCTGCTTCCGGCGCAGGCATGCACCTGCATCCCGCGCCGCTTCGCCATCTCGATGCCGGCGAGGACGAGGGTGGTCTTCCCGATGCCGGGTTCGCCCTCGAGCAGCAGTGCGGCGGGTCCCTCGCCGAGGGAGTCCAGCTGGCGCTCGATCGCTTCCAGCTCCGAGGCCCGGCCAACCACATTCGCCGGCATGTGACGATCGTCTCAGAAATTCCAGGCACGGAATAGGGGTCGTGCGCTGCAACTGTGGGGAAACGCCCGATGCGGTCAGGGGTCCCGGCGGGCAAGGTGGGCGCCGTAAGCCAAATCGCCGGGTTGTGGGGTCCGCGGCGACTGAGGATGAGTGAGAACCCCAAGGGATGGATTGATACGGATGCAAAGCAAGAAGCAACATCGACAGATGCCCTCGTCTCGTCTGAAGCCGCTCCAGGGTCTCAGGCCGTTCCATGGCCTCCTGGCCGCCGCGATTGCGGCGTTGGTCGTGATGCCGGTTGCGTTCGCGGGTGCGTCGGGCGGTCCCGTGGCCACGAAGAGCGCCAGCCTCAGGCAGCAGGTCAAGAGCCTGAAGCAGCGCGTGACGGCGCTCGAGTCCCGGCAGACCGGAACGAGCACGACCACCACGTCGGCGCCCAGCGGCCCCGCCGGAGGAGACCTGACCGGGACCTACCCGAACCCGACGATCGGAGCCAACAAGGTCAACAGCAACAAGGTCCTCGATGAGAGCCTGACAGGAGCCGACATTGCGCCGGACTCACTCGGCGTGGGCGACATCGCCTTTGACAGCGTGGGCCAGAGCGAGCTGATCGAAGGAAGCGTGCGCGCTGCTCAGATCGGTAGCGTCAGCGCCGTCATCGGTACCGGTGTGGCCATCACGGGCGGCACCTCCGGGGATGCCTCTGTCACCTGCCCGGCCGGGACGCGGCTCATTGCCGGCGGCTACGCCTGGGTCACCGACCAGGCCGGCACGTCGATCATCGCGTCGGCCCCGGACGAGAGTCTCCCGAACGTCAAATGGGACGTCACCGGGCGGACCACCAACAACAACACGTTGTACCCGTGGGCGAGCTGCCTGCAGGCATAGTCGTTCGAGTAATCAGTGAGAGGGGGCGGCGCCTTGGCGTCGCCCCTTTTCGCTGCTAGAAGAACGCGCCGCCGCGGTACTCGCCGAATACGTCGCGCATCGCGTTGCAGACGTCGCCTATCGAGCCGCCGACGCGCAGCGCCTCCTTGATAGGGGGAAGCAAGTTGCCGTCGCCCCGCGCGACCTCGCGGAGCCCCTCGAGGCGGTTGTCGAGCTCGGCCTGGTCGCGAGCCTCCTTGAACTTCTTGAGGCGCCCGAGCTGGCGCTTCTCCGACTCCGGGTCGACCTTGAGGATGTCGACGTCGTCGACCACGTCTGTCACGTACTTGTTGACGCCGACGATGATGTCCTGGCCGGTCCGGTAGCGCTCCTGGTAGGAGATCGCCGACTCCTCGATCTCCTTCTGGATGAACTCGAGCGCGTTCACCGATCCGCCCAGCTCCTCGACCTTCTTCATCAGCTCCCAGGAGCGCT
>JBKPIV010000105.1:0-9580 GCA_046730395.1 Actinomycetota bacterium
CCAGACCTCGCGCTCCTTGAGCTTCCCGAACCATGACTCGATGAACGCCTGGGACTCGGGGTCGCGGTAGCCGCCGCGGCGGTGGGCGATCCCGAGCCCCGAGAGGACCGCCTTGAAGCGCCGCGCGGTGAACGCCGAGCCGTTATCCGTCCCCAGGGTCAGCTGCCCGGGGGCGATCCCGTGGGCGAAGGCGGCCCGCTCGACGAGGGCGATCGCCTCGGCGGCCCGGCGGCGCACCTCCAAGGACCAGGCGGTGATCTCCCGGGTGCAGCAGTCGATCGCCGCCATCACATAGCACCAGCCGTGCTCGGCGACCCAGACCGCGCTCATATCCAGGTCTAGGCGCAACCCCTGCGAAATCGCCCACGCAGTATCCCGCTAGCCGGGGGAGGGTCGGCCCTCGGGATGACCCCCTCGCTCCCCGGAGTTGACGTAGCCCGCGGGAGCGCCCATCCTCCGCCTCCGAGCAACGCGAGGGCAGAGCGGTGGCTGATCGATTCTTATAGGCGATCTCTCGCCTGCTCCCCGCGTTCTGGGATGCACCTAAATGTCACTGATCTTCCTCAGCAAGACAGCTGGCAATGGCTGCTAGCGGCGCGGCGGGGGCACACCCGCAGGGCGACAAACGGCGAGAGCCCTGGAGTGCGCCGCTCGCCGCCCCGACCGGGAGGACGACCGGCCGGCCTGCCGGGCCGAAGGAGGGGACCCGGCAAGCTGCTGCGCGGCAGTTGCACACCGCAGGTCATGGGGCTTCACCCGTGTAAGCCGTTGCGTAAGTTGATAGGGCGAACGAGGACCCTCGACTCCCACGCGAGCCGCCTGCGGCGAAAGACGACGTCTTCGAGGCCGGCCCCCAGACCGCGGTGCGGATGACCGGTGACGATTGCTACTCGGTCCACAACGACAGCGACGCCGAGCCGAGCTCCTGATCTTCTCGACGCCGCTCGCCGACCCGCCGCTAGAGAAGCAGGACGGATTCTGGCCGTAGTCCAGCACCCCCGTGCGACCCCTGACAGGATCGGCCCAACGGTCAAGACGCCGAGGAGGTGGGATGTGAGCGACGGAGATCTGCGCGAATACAGGGCGAGGGCGCACTCGACCGGCGTGTTCGGCCGCGTGCTCTGCGACGCCCGCGAACAGCACTTCGTCATAGACGGGCCGGTCTGGAACGGTTGCCCGGGCGAGGCGCTGACGCCGGGTGAGGCGTTCCTCGCGGCGGTCGCTGCCTGCGGAGTCGAGCTGGTCGAGGTGATCGCCCGAGACGACGGGGACGAGGTCGGCACGGTCGACGTCGCGGTTTATGGCGCCGTGGACAGAGAGAACCCGGTGCGCGAGGACCTGACCGTGTTCAACCGCGTGCGGATGCGGTTCGAGATCGAGGGCACAAGCCAGGAGCGGGCCCAGAGCCTGGTCGAGCGCGTGGGCCGCCGCTGCCCTCTCTACGGCAGCGTGGCTGCGTCGGCGGGCGAGCTCGAATTGGAGGTCCGGGCGCACTGAGCTGGGCGGCGAGCAGCGCTAGCGCCTCCAGGCTTCGTGATTGCCTCGAGCGGGGCGAGCTCCACGCGGGTTTTTCGCGGGGAGTAGGTCTAAATGCATCCGGAATCGGAGCGCGAAAGGACGTCCGTGGCCCGTGCAGCGGGTACCAAATCGGGTACCAAACTGAGCCAAAGTAGGGGCAACTCCAGGTAACTGAGTGCCACTCTGTAGCCACGGATTCACTCGAGACAACCCCCTCGCCAGAACTCATAACCCGAAGGTCGCGGGTTCGAATCCCGCCCCTGCTACTAGCCAAGGGCCCTCTGAAAAGAGGGCCCTTGGTGTTTCAACCGGCGGGAAAGTCTCGAGAACGGCTGCCGCTCCCCGGCCGGCCTCCCACTCCGCCGGTATGGTCGCCCAATGGGGCGAGGCCCAACCGTTGGGACGTGGGTTCCGGGCGCTGACGGCTCGGGGTTCGGGATCGAGCACCTCCCCTACGGGGTGCTCCGCCTCCCGGGAGGGCCGCCGCAGCCAGCCGTTCGAATCGGCGATTGGGCACTCGCGCTCGCGCCGCTGGCAGCGGCGGGGCTGCTCGATTCGGCCGCCGATCCCGCGGCCCTCTCCCGGGCGGTCGCGGCGCCGACGCTCAACCGCCTTCTCGAGTTGGGGCGGCCGACCTGGTCCCGGCTCCGGGCTCGCCTGACCGCGCTGCTCGCCGCTGGAAGCACCGAGCTAACCGACGCCCGCGCCGCCGACGACGCCCTCGTCCCGCTCGCTGAGGCCGCGGAGCTCCTCCCGGTCGAGGTCGGCGACTACGTCGACTTCTACTCCTCGATCGAGCACGCCTCCAACGTCGGCCGCCTGATCCGCCCCGAGGGCGAGGCGCTCTTCCCGAACTGGCGCCACCTTCCGGTCGGCTACCACGGCCGATCGGCGAACGTGGTGGTGAGCGGGACCCCGATCAGGCGCCCGGTCGGACAGACAGCTCCCGAGACGCCCGATCGCTCGCCCGGCTTCGCGCCCGAGCGGCTGCTCGACTTCGAGCTTGAGCTCGGCTTCGTCTGCGGCCCGGGGCCGGGGGTCGGAGAGCCGATCCCCGCCGCCGCGGCGGCGGAGCACATCTTCGGCTTCGTCCTGGTGAATGACTGGAGCGCCCGCTCGATCCAGGCCTGGGAGTACCAGCCGCTGGGTCCCTTCCTCTCTAAGTCCTTCGCCACCTCGATCGGAGCGTGGATCACGCCACTCGAGGCGCTCGAGCCGTTCCGCGTTCCCGGCCCCGAGCAGGACCCCGCGCCGCTGCCCTACCTGCGCAGCGAGGAGGACTGGGCGCTCGACCTGGCGTTGGAGGTGCTCCTCGCCCCGGCGGGGACGCGCCCCGAGGGCGCCGGCGGGGAGGGAGCGCCCGCCGGGGAGCGGATCAGCCGGACGAACGCGCGCGCCCTCTACTGGAACGCGGCGCAGCAGCTCGCCCACGCCACCGTCGGCGGCGCCGCAGTGCGCGCCGGGGACCTCTTCGCGTCGGGGACGATCTCGGGCTCCGATCCCGGCACCCAGGGCTGCCTGCTCGAGCTCACTCGCGCCGGGCAGGAGCCCTTGCGCCTCGGCGGCGGTGTCGAGCGGAGCTTCCTCGAGGACGGCGACGAGGTCATCCTCCGCGGCCTCGGGCCCCCGGGCGAGGGTCGTCCCGCGATCACCCTGGCCGAGGTCCGCGGCCGGATCGAGCCCGCATCCTGAGCGGCGCGGCCGCCGCGTGGCGCAGAAGCGACCCGGAGCAGCTCGTTGGCTACCCGGTTGTGCTCTGCGCCACAGGCGACGGCGCGCCTTCGCGCCACGAGTACGCGTACCTCGGGTCGTCGAGATCGCGGGCGAAGGTCGTGAGCCTCATCGGAGCGAAGGTGTCCCACATCACCGCCAGCTCCTCGGTGCGCCGTGCGCCGAGCGTCTTCTCCACCAGGCCGGGCTGCGGCCCGTGGGGCAGGCCGGAGGGGTGGACGGTGATCGAGCCCACCTCGATCCCCTTGCGGGAGCCGAACTCCCCGGAGACGTAATAGATCATCTCCTCTGACTGCAGGTTGGAGTGGTGGTAGGGAAGCGGGACCGCCTCGGGGTCGTAGTCGAGCTCGCGGGGGCAGAACGAGCAGACCACGAAGTTCGGGCCCTGGAAGGTCTGGTGGGTGGGCGGCGGCAGGTGGATCCGCCCCGTCCGCGGCTCGAAGTCGTGAATGTTGAAGGTGTAGGGATAGACGTAGCCGTCCCAGCCCACCACGTCGAGGGGGTGGTAGTCGAGCCGGTAGTGCTGAAGCCCACGGCGCACCCGAACGCTCAGCTCGAAGTTCCCCTCCTCGCGATGGGTCTCGAGCTGCTCCGGCGGGTGCAGGTCGCGGTGCGAGAAGGGAGCTGACTCGAGCAGCTGGCCGTAACGGTTTCGGTAGCGGTTCGGGGTCTCGAACTCACCTGGAGTGTGCATGCAGAGCCACAGCTGCCCCTCGGTGGAGAAGCGGAACCGGTACGTGGTCCCCCGGGGGATGACGATGTAGTCGTGCTCGCGGTAGGGGAGCGTGCCGAACACCGTCTCCAGCTCACCGGAACCGTCGTGCACGAAGATCAGCTCGTCGCCCTCGCCGTTTCGGTAGAAGGCCTGGCTCTCCTCCACAGGGCGGCAGATCGAGACCTCGAGGTCGTTGTTCCACATCAGGCAGCGGCGGCCGCTGACAGGGTCGCCCTTGGCCGGGCTCCCGCCGGTCTTGAGGTGGCGGTGGACGTGCGCGTCGGGCACCCACTCCTCGTGGAAGATCGGCCCGAACTCGCCGGCCTCGGCGATCCGGCAAGGCGAGGTGTGGTGGTAGAGGATTGACTCGTTCCCCGAGAAGCCCTCGAGTCCCATTACCTCCTCGATCAGGAGACGGCCATTGGTGCGGAACTGGGTGTGCCGCTTGCGTGGCAGCTGGCCGAGCCGGTGGTATCTCACAGATTCCCCCTCCTCTCCTGCTCGCGCTCGATCGCCTCGAACAGCGCCTTGAAGTTGCCCTCGCCGAAGCCACGGGCGCCGTGGCGCTCGATCACCTCCAGGAACAGCGTGGGCCGATCGCCGAGCGTGCGGGTGAAGATCTGCAGCAGATAGCCCTCGTCGTCGCGGTCGGCGAGGATCCCGAGCTCGCGCAGATCGGCGATGTCCTCGTGGATCTCCCCGATCCTCTCCGGCAGCTCCTCGTAGTAGCTGCCCGGGGTGGCGAGCAAGTGGACCCCGCGCTCGCGCAGCGCGCGCACGGTGGCGACGATGTCGGTGGTGGAGAGGGCGATGTGCTGCACCCCGGCGCCGCCATAGAACTCCAGGTACTCCTCGATCTGCGACTTGCGCTTGCCCTCGGCCGGCTCGTTGATCGGGAACTTGATCCGCCCCTTGCCGTCCGCCATCACCTTCGACATCAGCGCCGAGTACTCGGTGGAGATGTCCTTGTCGGTGAAGCGGATCATCTCGGTGAAGCCGAACACGTGCTGGTAGTAGGCGACCCAGTCCTCCATCCGCCCGAGCTCGACGTTTCCGACCACGTGGTCGATCCCCTTGAAGTGCCCCTCGGCCCGGCCGTTGGCCTCCACCGGCTCATACCCCGGCAGGAAGGGGCCCCGGTAGCCGTCGCGCTCGACGAAGGTGTGAACGGTCTCGCCATAGGTGCCGATCGTGGCCAGCCGGACCGTCCCGCGCTCGTCGGCCTCCTCGTGCGGCTCGCGCAGGCCACGGGCGCCGCGCCGGACGGCCACCCGGTAGGCCTCCTCGGCGTCGGGGACCGATAACGCCACCACCTTCACCCCGTCGCCGTGCTCGGCGACGTGGCGTGAGATCTCGGAGCCGCCGTGGAGGGGCGCGGTCAAAAGGAAGCGGATCCGGCCCTGTTCGACCACGTGCGAGGCGCGGTCGCGGGTACCGGTCTCCAGGCCGGCGTAGGCGGTCTCGCGAAAGCCGAGGGCGTGGGTGAAGAAGTGGGCCGCCTGGATGGCGTTTCCGACGTAGAGCTCGATGTGGTCGATGCCGAGCAGGGGCATCTCGTCGTGCTCGGGGACGGGCGGGGTGACGGTGCGTGAACCCGTGTCCTGGGCTGTCTTCAGCTCCATCCCTGACCTCCTGCTGTCAGCCTGAAACGAATCGCTTGTGAACTGAGCGTGTTGGCTTTATGATTTCGCTCTGAAACCGGGTTCACAAGGCCGATTCGTTGCGTAATTGGCCCAAATATGGCGATTGCCGACGAGACAGACCAGCAGATCGTTGCGCTGTTGCGGGAGAACGCCCGTCGCTCCTTCCAGGACATCGGCGCACGGGTCTCGCTCTCGGCGCCGGCAGTGAAGCGCCGCATCGACCGGCTCGAGGCCGATGGGGTGATCCGCGGCTACACCGCGACAATCGAGCCGACCGCGTTCGGCTGGCACAGCCACGCCTTCGTGGAGCTCTTCTGCGAGGGGCGGATGTCGGGCGCCGAGGTGAGCGCCGCTGTCTCCAAGCACCCCGAGGTGGAGGGCGCCTACACCGTCGCCGGTGCCCCTAGCGCGATCCTTCACCTGCGCGCCAGCGACACCCAGCACCTGGAGGAGGCCCTGGAGCGGATCCGCGAGACGCCCGGCGTGCTTCGCACCCAGACGCAGGTGGTTCTCTCCACCCTGTTCGAGCGCCCGCTCACGAACGGCCGGATGACCCCCAAGAAGCGCGGCGCCGATCGGGGAAAGAGATGATGGACCAGGTCAGTGACCTGAAGCTCCAGCACCTCGTCGAGCTCTCCAAGCTCGGCGACGGCTGCGCCCAGCTGGAGTCGGATCTCGCGGCCTGGCTCGCCGAGCACGACGTCGTCTTCGCCGGTCGCACGATTCCGTTCGTGTTGATGCCGCACTTCGTCAGCCCGAGACAGATGCGCCGTGTGCGCCGCGCGGTCGAGTCACTCTGCGCCGTCCTCAACCGCTTCTGCGAGGCCTACCCGGACGACGCGCGCCTCCAGGAGGAGCTCGCGCTCCCGACCTTCGAGGACTCGCTGGTCCGTGTCGGCCCGGGCTACCCCGGGCCGCTTCGGATTTGCCGGCTCGACGCCTTCCTCGCCGGCGACAGCGTCAAGTTCCTGGAGTTCAACGCCGACTCGCCGGCGGGGATCGGCTACACCGACGTTCTCCACGAGGGATTGCGACGGACCATCGCGCTGCCGCGGGTCGACGGCGAGTTCGAAACCGGGTACGAGCCAATGCTGCCGGTTCTGCTCGAGACCCTGCTCGACGCCTACCGCGCGATGCGCGCCGGACGCTCGAAGGGTCCCGAGCTGCCGGAAACGCCGCGGCTGGCGCTCGTCGACGTCCCCGAGAGCCCCTCGGTACCCGAGTTCCGGATCATCTGCGCGGCCGCGGCCGAGGCGGGGATTGAGGCGATCCACCCCACCACGGATGAGCTGTCGTACGACGGTTCGGTGCTGCGCGCGGGCGGCGAGCCGGTGCACCTCGTCTATCGCCGGGCGCTGATTGACGACCTCTCCGAGGGCGATCTGACCGCCGCCTATCGGGACAGCGCCGCCTGCCTAGTCAACCCTCCCCGCGCCCGGGTCGCCAACAACAAGAAGGTGATGGCACTGCTCGACGACCGCCGCTTCTCCCACCTGGTGGAGTCGCGCGAAGCGGAGGTGATCGCCGCCACGATCCCATGGACCCGGATCCTCCGGCCCGGCAGGGTGACCTACGGGCAATGGGTCGTCGACCTGCTCAACTTCGTCTCGGACAACCGCGCCCGCCTGGTTCTCAAGCCGGCGTCCGAGTACGGGGGCCACGACGTCGCACTCGGGATGGAGACCGAGCAGGGGGAGTGGGACCGGATCATTGAGGAGCACGCCGACGCTGGCGACTTCATCGTCCAGGAGTACGTGCCGGTGCCCGAGGAGATGTTCCCCACGGTCGAGGACGGGCACGTGCAGATGCGGCTGAAGCGCTTCAACATCAACCCGTTCGGGATCGGCGGGCGCTACGCCGGGATGATCACCCGGATCTCTGACTGGGCGGTGATCAACGTCTCCGCAGGGGGCGGCCTGCTGCCGAGCGTGGTCGGCCGCCACAAGCGGCGTTTGCTCGCAGAGGAAGAGGGAGATGAGGATCTCCGAGAGGAGAAGGGATCTACGCATGGCACAACCGCGCGATGAACTCCGCCTCGGCTACGACGTAGACGAGAACGCGATCCGCTTCTCGAACTACTTTCACCTGCTCCGCGAGCTGGTGCACCTCTCCTGCGGCTGGCTCGCGCTGGCGCCGGAGTTCGAGGTCAAGTACGCGCTCGGCGACCACCTCCACGACGACGCGCGCGCGATCAGCAAGATCCGCCGCCGCCTCTACGAACTCCGCCACCCGAGCGACTACCCCGGCGCGCCGGCCGAGGAGCTGGCCGCGTTCGTCGACCGCCTCGTCGAGGCGCCGACCCCCAAGGAGTACGTCGAGCTCGCGTACGGCGAGGCGAAGCCGGCGCTGCTGCGCGCCTTCCGGATCCACCTTGAGCGCCTCGACCCGGTCTCCGACGAGCCCTCGCTCCGCCTGCTCACCCAGCTGGCCGGGCGGCAGGAGCGCCATCTCTCCGAGCTCGGACCGGGTCCCGGGGGCGGAGACGAGGCCGAGGGAGGGATCGCCGACCTCGGCGCGCTCCCGATCCGGGTCAAGTCCGAGCCCCGGGCGCTCCGGATCATGCCGCCGCTGGTCGAGCCCGCGCGGGACGAATTCGTCGAGGTGACCGCCCAGGGCGATCCCTTCCTCGTCCGTGAGCTCTACGTCAACGACCCCGAGGAGAACCACGTCCCGGTGGAGCTCGAGGAGCAGCGCCACTTCTTCCACGCGCTGATGGACGCAGAGCTCTGCGCCGCCGAGTTGATGGCGCGCAACTCGCACGAGCATCCCCAGATGCCCTGGGACTTCCACGTCGACATGGCGCGTCAGACCTGGGACGAGATGCGGCACGCCAGGCTCCACGCGCTGCTGATGCCGAAGGAGCTCGGTTGCCGCTGGGGCGACTACCCGGTCGGCTTCTCCTACTTCCGCTCGGTCTATGCCCTCGATCTGCTCGGCCGCCTCGCGCTCTTCAACTCCACCTCCGAGCAGAAGGCGATGTGGCGACACTCGCACCGGCGCAAGGTCCTGGTCGAGCGCGGCCAGGAGCAGATCGCCCAGGTGTTCGACTACCTACTCGCCGACGAGGTCCCCCACGTCCACAACGGCACCCGCTGGGGAACCCACCTCTGTGGCGGCGACGGGGCCGCCTACAAGCGCAAGGTTCGCGAGCTCCGCGAGGGCCTAGACGAGACGGGCGCCCCAACCGGCGAGCCGCAGGCGGCGTGAGCGCGATCAGCTCGTCGGCGCATAGGTGCGAAAGCCCGTGGCTGAGTTGACGAAGAGCGGGTCAGATGGCGCAATCGCGTAGGTGGGGAACGAACATAACCGACCTGCCTGGCAAGTTCGAACGAAGGCGGGATCCTCCACTTGAGATTCGGCAGGTCCCTTCGCTTCCGAGCTGAGGCGATCGAGCGCTGGCTCGAGGAGGAGGAGCGAGGCGATGGGGCCCTCAGATGAGTGAGCCCCTACTCCCGCAGCCCGGCGGCCTCGAGGGCGTCCTTGGGATCGAGGTATTCGTGAACCCGGATCGCCTTGCCATTCCAGCCTCGATCAGCCAGACGATGGAGGTTTCGGTCTGAGCGCCACTTTCCCTGCCGCGCCCCCGAACCCGACCGATCGCGATGAGTTGCTCGCCAAGGTCCCGGAGCTCCGACAGCTCGACCTGCAGCTGCTCGGCGAATGCCTCGTTGGTCTCGCGTTGGAACTCGCGGAATCCCTCGTGTCCGCGATACACCGCCGCTTCGCCCCCGAGCAGCACCTGGAAAAGGGATGCCACTCGACCTCGGGGTCGAGTTCCTCCAACACCGCCTCGATGTCTCCCCGGTCGAGGCGTCGAACGCGCGCCTGACAGCCTCGACGTTCTGCTCAGAAATTACGCATCACCCTGCCTCCGCGATTGATGGTGTGAGCGTAACGGTCTGACCGAGTCGCTCGAGCTGACGCACGAGGCGGCGGGTGAGGTGCTCGGTGTCCACCCGTCGAGTGAAGTGGT
>JBKPIV010000106.1:0-37446 GCA_046730395.1 Actinomycetota bacterium
ACCGCCTCCGGCGGCCCGGTGGGGGTGGGGACGGCGACCGCGAAGTCGATGGTCCTTAACATCGTCTTGGTCCACATCATCGGGATGATGGGGACGCTGGTCTTCTGGGGCGCCAACCCGAGGGCGCCGATCGGGGGTTGACCCCGCCACCGACCGGGAAAGAGAGCGAAGATGGCTGAAGAGCGCACAGACGAGGTCTACGAGGACGACGCGTCGGAGGGGCCGGAGGAGTACGGCCCGGCCTACGAGGAGGATGGCGCCAGGGAGGACGGCGGCCGGTACGAGGAGCCGGCGCCGGAGCTCGGCCAGCTCAATCGGGACTACGTGATCCCGGGGGTCGATCCCTCGGAGACCAACCCCTATCGATGGCACACGGGGGAGAAGCGGGACCACGGCGGCGAGGACGCGATCGAGATCATCGACCTCGTCAAGCAGTTCGGGCGCACCCGGATCCTGAACGGGCTCAACCTCGGGCTGCCCGACAACCAGATCTCGATGGTGCTCGGCCCGTCGGGGACCGGCAAGAGCGTGCTGATCAAGCACATCGTCGGCCTCCTCTATCCCGACGCCGGCGACGTCCTCGTGCACGGCGAGTCGGTCCCCAACATGACCGACGACGAGCTGTTCGAGATGCGCAAGAAGTTCGGGCTCCTGTTCCAGGACGGGGCGCTGTTCGGGTCGATGAACGTGTTCGACAACACCGCCTTCCCGCTGCGCCAGCACACCGACAAGTCCGAGGAGGAGATCGCCGAGATCTGCAACCGGCGCCTGCGCGAGGTCGGCCTTGCCGAGGCGACCCAGAAGATGCCCAACGAGCTCTCCGGCGGAATGCGCAAGCGGGCGGGGTTCGCCCGCGCCCTGGTCCTCGATCCGGCGATCGTCATGTTCGACGAGCCGGACTCGGGGCTCGACCCGGTGCGCACCGCGCTCCTCTGCGAGCTGATCCGGGAGGTCCACGAGGAGAACGGCGGCTGCTATCTCGTGATCAGCCACGACCTCGGGACCGCGCGGCGGATCGCCGACTTCATCGCCGTGCTGTGGAAGGGCCGCATCGTGGAGTCGGGCCCTTCCGACGAGCTGTTTGACTCCGACAACGAGTTCGTCGCCCAGTTCCTCAACGCCGAGACCGAAGGCCCCCTCGCGATGGACTAGCCGGCGCGGCCCGCTGGGCGCGTCCGTAACCTGGTTTCCGACGTGCGGATGAGGAGCGTGCTGGCAAGGATCGCTGGGCGGGCCGTCGAGCGGCCCACGCCGGTGATCGTCGCGGCGGTCCTGCTCACGCTCATCGGGGCGCTTGCCGCCCTCCGCCTGGAGGCCGATCGCAGCCCGAGCTCGCTCGTCGATCGCGGCTCGGGGACCTACGCGGCCACGCAGCGCTTCTACGACCAATTCGGGGACGAGCCGGTCGAGATCATGGTCAAAGGCGACCTTCGCCAGCTCCTGTTGACGAGCAACCTCGGCCGGCTACTCTCGCTCGAGAGCTGCCTGAGCGGCAAGGCGCCGGGGGGGCGCGTGATCAGCAACCAGCCGGCGCCGGCGCCGTGCGCTGCGATCGCGCAACTTCGGCCGAGCGCCGTCGTCTTCGGCCCCGCGACGTTCCTCAACCAGTTCGCGATCGAGGCGAACAAGCTCCTCGGCCAGGAGGCGAGGGGGGCGCTCGTCCGGGCACGAAGCACCGCCGCCCGGGCCGCCCAGCGGGCCAAGAGGCAGGGCGATCCCCCGGCCGTTCAGCGCCAGGACGCGCTTGCCGCGGGACAGGAGATCCTGATCCAGTTCCAGCAGCAGATCCAGAACCTGGCCGTTCAATACGGGCAGACCGGGCCTCCGCGGCTCAACGACCCGCGCTACGTCGAGTCGGTGATCTGCGATCCGCAGCTCCCGATCTGTCAGCCGAAGCCGCGCCTCGCGGCAATCACCCCGAGCGCCAATGCGGCCTTGATCTCGATCCGCCTGCGGCCCAACCTCACGGACTCCGAGCGCGAGAGGGCGATCTCGCTCTTCCGGCAGGCGGTCGCCGATCCCACCTTCCAGTTGAAGCGCGGCGCCGCCGCCTTCAGCACCACGCCGAGCTACGTCGTCAGCGGCGTCCCGGTGGTCTTCGAGGGCCTGGCGCACGAGCTCTCGACCCAGATCTTCGTCCTCCTGGCGGCCGCGCTCGCCGCGATGGTGATCGCTCTCTCGCTGGTCTTCCGATCGCCGCTGCGGCTGTTGCCGCTTGCGATCGCGCTAGGCGCCGCGGGGATCACGTTCGGGTTCCTGTCCCTCGCCGGCGGCTCCCTGACCATGGCCTCGATCGCGGTGCTCCCGGTGCTGATCGGCTTGTCGGTCGACTACGCGATCCAGTTCCAGGCGCGGTTTGCCGAGGCGGTTCGGGCAGGATCGGGGCCGCCGCGCGCGGCCGTCGAGGCCGCGGCCCGCGGCGGCCCCGTCATCGCCACCGCCGGCCTCGCCACGGCGGCCGGGTTCGCGGTGCTCGTCCTCTCGCCCATCCCGATGGTGCGCGGGTTCGCGATCCTGCTCGTCGTTGGGATCGCGATCGCCTTCTGGCTCGCCCTCACGGTTGGGCTCTCGTCCCTGTCGCTGCTGCCGCCCGCGGTGGCCCGCCAGGAGCCCGGGTCCAGCGGCTTTGCCCGGGCGGTGGACGGCGCTCGGCGCCGCCTGGAGTCGCCGCTGGCGCCCGCGCTGAGCGCCTCGCGGAGGGTCGGCCGCGCCGCGCGCGGCGCCGGCAGGCGCGCCCTCGCCTTTTCCCTGGCCGCGCCGGGGAGGGTGCTCCTGATCGGCGCGCTGCTGGCGATCGCGGGCTGGGGGGTGGGGACCCGAATCCCGGTCATCTCCGACATCCGCCAGCTCGTGCCACGCAACCTTCCGGCGCTTCAGAACGTCGACCAGCTCGAGCAGGCGACCGGGATCTCCGGTCTCACCTACGTCACGGTCACGGCGCCCGACCTCAGCGATCCCGCGGTGATCTCCTGGATGCACGCCTACGAGCAGCGCGTGCTGGAGCGCCATGGCTTCAACGGCGCCGACCCCTCCTGCCAAGCGACCGCGACGGAGCTCTGTCCGGAGATCTCCCTTCCCGACTTCCTCTACGGCGGCGGGCAGACGACACCCAGCCGGCAGCGGATCAAGACCGACCTTCGCCTTCTGCCCACCTACGTCGCCCAAGCGATGGTGAACACCGACCCGAGGACCGGGAAAACGGGGGACACGGGCGTGATCACGTTCGGGATCAAGGTGATGCCGTTCGACCAGCAGAAGCGGCTGATCGACGACATCCGGGCCCAGATCAACCCGCCGGGCTCCGGCGAGGACCCGCCGCCCGGCGTTCGGGCACAGGTCCTCGGGCTGCCCGTGCTCGCCGCGGACGCCAACTCGGCGCTCTCCGGCAGCCGCTACCTGGTGACGGTCGTCGGGATCCTGGCGGTGGCTCTCGTCCTGCTCGCCGTGTACCGGTCGGCGAGCCGCGCGTTCGTGCCCCTGATCCCGATCGTGTTCGCGACCGGATGGTCGTCGCTGGTGCTGTGGATCACGGGCGTGCCGCTCAACCCCATGTCGGCCACGCTCGGTGCGTTGGTGATCGCGATAGCCACCGAGTTCAGCGTCCTGCTCGCGGCGCGCTACCACGAGGAGCGCCGCCAGGGCGGCAGCCTGGGAGAGGCCCTGCGCCGCGCGTACGCTCGCACCGGCGCGGCCGTCATGGCCTCCGGGGTCACCGCGATCGCGGGCTTCGCGGTGCTCGTCTTCACCGACATCCGGATGCTTCGCGACTTCGGCCTCGTCACCGTGTTCGACCTGGGCGTCGCGCTCCTCGGGGTGCTGCTGGTCCTGCCCGCGGCCCTGGTGTGGTCGGAGGGCGGCTTCGAACCGCTGCCGGCACTCGCGGCGCGGCTACGGCGCCGCGGGCGTCCCGCGCCCGCCGATGTCTCCTAAGAGTCCATCGGAGGGCAACGGGGATCGTCCACGGCCCAGCCGGCGATACTCGACCTTCGTTGGGCTCGCGTTCCTGATCCTGATCGTGATCGCCACGCTGAACACCGTCCGCACCCACAGCGGCGGCATCCTGGGCGCGGGCAACGACGAGCGCGACATGCCGCTGCCCGAGTTCGCCGTCCCGAACGCCCGCACCGGCCCACTGGACAAGGACGCGAACATCGCCCAGGACGACTGCTCGACCTCCGAGAACCCCTGCAGCGACACGCGGACTCCCGCGTGCGAGATCTCGCTTCCGCGCAGCAAGGCCATCCGCGTCTGCGATCTGTTCGATCGGCCGCTGGTGCTCTCGTTCTGGTTCACCAAAGGCGCCAACTGCCTCCCCACCCAGGACGTGCTCGATCGGGTTGCCTCCGGGTACCGTGGCCGGGTGAACTTTCTCTCGATCGACATCCGCGACGATCCCGCTGACGTGCGCGACATCGTCCGGCAGCACGGGTGGACGATCCCGGTGGGGTACGACCGCGACGGTGCCGTCAGCAACCTCTACCGCGTCGGCGGGTGCCCCACGGTTGCGTTCGCCTACCCCGGGGGCATCCTCGCGTTCGCGGAAGCGGGGACGGGCAACCTGTCCCGGCCCCAGATCGAGGACGACATCCACAGGCTGCTGCGCGAATCGCGCAACCGCGCCGCGCAAGCTCGCTGATGGGGGGCGAGGCGGTCCCCGAGGCGGGGTGGGTCTCCCCCGAGCTCAGGGAGGAGTTTCCCGGGCTGGGGTTGCGCTACCTCGTGATCGAACGCGGCTCGGGCCGCAGCCACAGGGGCGTCAAACAGCGGCTGGCACACCTGTCCAATCGTTTCTCGGGCCCGCAGGCGATCAACCTGCGTCACCGGCCGATCCCGTGGGCCTATCGGGTCTTCTATCGCCACATCGGCCTCGACCCCGACGAGCAGCCGACCCCAGTGGAGGCGGTGGCGCTGGAGCGGATCAAGCGCGGCGCCTTCGTCAGCCAGAACCTGCTCGACGACGCGCTGACGATCGCGATCATCGAATCCGGCGTCGCGCTGCGGGCCTTCGATGCGGAGCGCGCCGAGGGGCGTCTGGGGATCCGCCAGACCCTCGATGGCGAGCAGCTCGAGGGCCGTCCCGGGGCCCTGCCGGCCGGCACGCTGGTGATCGCCGACGAGACCCGTCCCCTGGCGCTCCTCTTCGGGGCGACCTCAGCCGGCCGCGGCGTCAGTCCCGAGACGAAGCGCATGCTGCTGTGCGCGGTCCAGGTCCAGGGAGTCCCCGACATCGCGGTCGAGGAGGCGATCTGGCTGGCGGCCGACGTGCTCCGGAGTTAGTCTCACTCCGCGGCCGAGGCTGGGTGGCGAAGCAAGCCCAGGAGGCGGCGCTCAAGGCCGTGCAGAATGCCGACAACCCCGAACGCCTCCCAGCCGACCGGGACCCGTGTCAACTCGACGGCGTATATGCCGCAAACACGCAATGCGTGGGTCCGCTAATTCGTGCGTTTATGAGTTGTCGGCAACCCATAGGCGGGTGAAAGGAAGGTCGGGCCCACCCGGTGGCGCCGAAGGGTCGCCACGTTTGTCGGCCGGCAGACGCCCGGCGCGGAGTCACCATCTGTAGGCGGATAAGACCCCACGCGCGACCGTTAGCGCCGACGCGTGGGGTATTCGCGTCGCTATCCGTCGCAAATACCCCAACCGTGAGCGAAACCCCGATGAGTGGGGCGTTATCCGGCTCGTTTGGGTGGTCCAAGGCTTTTTTGGTGCCGTCGATGCGAGTGCAATCGGCGCCGAACACCGCGTCGATCGCTCGGGAGGTCCACCCGCGCGAGCCTTTACCGCGTCTGTCGGAGCGCCCGTCGGCAGGTACTTCCGGGGGTAAAATGGCCTCGTTCGCGATTCCGGGAGAGGGGAGCCTCTCGTGCCCGAGCAATTGATCGAGATCGCCGAGGCCGGGTCGGGCCCGGACGCGCTAGAGGCGCTTGACGGCTTGCTCGGCGAGTCGCGGGCGCGCGTCGACTCGCTCACCCAGCGGCGGATCCGCGACGATCTTCGTCGCCAGATCGCGAGCCTCGAGAAGCGGCTCGGTGCGCTGTTCGCCTCGGCGTTTCCGCGGAAGGGATTCGACTGGAGCGTGGGTGCCGTCGGAGGGCCGAGGGTGCTCGACGTGGGCGAGCTGGAGCGGGTTCGGGACGCGCTCGCGGCGCGGCTCCGCGATGCCCAGGCGGAGCTCGGGCGGCGCGGCGAGATCGAGGAGGCGAACCGCGGACTCCTCGAGTCGATGATCGCGGAGCCCGAGCGCTATCACTGGGTGCGAGTCTCGGGCGAGGACATCGGCGAGCGAGGCTGCCGGCACTGGCACTCCCGCCCGCGCTGGGGCATCCTGGGCATGCTCATGGGCTGGTGGCGGGTAAAGGTCAGCTCCGGTTGCCCATTAGCCGCGGGGCTTGCGGCCCCTGCAAACCGTCGCATCTCGGCCTCGACACTCGATCCTCTCGCGCACGTACGTCCTGAGTACGCTCGCTTCGCCGACCTCCCTGCATCCCCCGTTCTGCTTGTTTTTCGGGGCCGATGGCCAAGAAGCGTAAGAAGCGTCGACCAAGAACGGGCGCCCCTTCGCCGAAGCCGCAGGCGTCCCCGGCGGCGCGCAGGCGAGCGGCGGCCGGCGACGAGCGCCCACCGGCCCCATGGGGTTCGTTCCCGCTCGTCGAGCTGGTGATCCTCGCCGGACTAGTCTCGGTAATCGTCGGGTTCGCAGTCGGCGGGGGACGGGGGCCGACCCTCGTCGTCGTGGGGCTAACCCTCGGCGCCCTGGGCGGGCTGGAGCTCTCCATCCGCGAGCACTTCGGCGGGTTCCGCTCCCACACCACCCTGCTCTCGGGTGCGTGTGGCGTGGCGGTGCTCGCCGCGCTTGCGTTCCTGACGTCGCTCTGGCTGCCGGTCGCGCTTGCGATCTCGGCCGCGGTCGGTCTCGCGAGCGCCTGGCTCCTAACCCGAGCCTTTCAGCGACGGTCTGGGCGGGCGTTCAAGATCCGGTAGCCGTGGCCCGGACCCCGGGCCAGCCTCGGGCCGGCCTCGGTGCCGGTCATGGCGCGGTCGGCGGGAGCGCCCGTCTACCTTCTATCGCCTGCGCAGCGCCCTCGCCTCGAGCTCGGCGGCGAGCACGTTTCGCTGGCGGTCGGTGAGCCGCCCCAGCTCGCGATTCTCGTTCAGGGCCAGCGCGACGAGGAACTTGCGGGTCCGGGTGCGTCCCCAGCGGCGCTGGCTGCGGAGGAGCTCCCCGACCGTCATCGTCTCGACCTCCCACGGGCAGGTCCGAATCACCTGCGCGACGTCGAGCTGTCCGCCGAGCACGGCTCGCTTCAGTGAAGCTCGGGCCAGCCGAACGCGGTTCGCATGGGCAAGTGCCTGCATGTGCTGGGGCGGCGCATGCATGACGGTCGAGGCAGCGGGCATTGTCACTCCTCCTCTGAGCGTTGGGTTGAGGCTTTTGCGGGGTCCAGGGCGCTGCGGTGGGGCCACGGGCCGGTCGGAACGATCACTCTTTCCCCGTTCCGGCCGCTCCCTGCCCCGGGGTGCGTCCGGCGTGCGCGGGAACCTAAGGGAGTCGGCCGCCGGGCGTCAACCGCAAACCCCCCGCGGCCGGCCTAGACCTTCGCTAAGAGCATCCTTTTCGTGGCCGAGGCGACCTTGTTCGGTTTTGCACAAGGAGAAATTACCCAGGGCGGGGGAGTGAAGCTTCGTTCGGAAAGGCCTCCGCGCCTTGTCGGGTTGGCCGGCAGTAAGGCCGGCGGACTGGCACCGACGCCCTATCTCCGGACAGACCTCGCCCGAGCCGGCCCTCACCCGGATCGCGGGAGCTCGGGGAAATCGGCGATGACCCGCTCGAACACCTCGAGCGCGCGGTCGAGATGCTGGCGCTCGTGGGTCGCCATCAGGCTCGTCCGAAGCAGCGCTCCGCCGGGCGGCACCGCAGGGTGCAGCGCCACGTTGGTGTAGACGCCAGCGTCGAAGAGCGCCTTCCACAGCATCACGGCCTGCCAGTCCTCGCCGACGACCACCGGGACCACCGGCGTATTCGCAGGGCTTCCGTCGGGCAAGCGGCCCGCCTCGACGACCCTCACCCCGAGCGCGGCGAAGCCGCGACGTAGATATGCCGCGTTGTCGAGCAGCTTGGCGAACAGTGGCTCCCCCTCCGTCCGGCAGATGCGAACCGCCTCGAGCGCGGCGCCAACGGCCGCGGGGACGGCCGCGGCGGTGAACATGAACGCCCGCGAGGCGATCTTCAGGTACTCGATCACGTCGGCCGGCCCGGCGATGAAGCCGCCGCACGACGCGAGGCTCTTCGAGAACGTGCCCATGCGGAGATCCACCCGGTCCTCGACCCCGAAGAGCTCGCACGAACCGGCCCCGCGCTCTCCGAGGACGCCGACCGCGTGAGCCTCGTCCACCATCAGCCTCGCGCCGTGGCTCTCGGTCCGCTCGATGAGCTCCGGCAGCGGGCAGATGTCCCCCTCCATCGAGAAGACGCCGTCGACCACGACGAGGACGCCCCCGCCGTCGCCGGCGGCGCGCTCGAGCATCTTCTCGAGCTTGTCCATCTGGTTGTGCCGGAAGGGCCGAAGCCTCGCTCCCGACAGACGGCAGCCGTCGAGGATGGACGCGTGGTCGCCGGAGTCGCAGATCACCGTGTCGCCGGGCTCGAGGATCGTCCCGATCGTGCCGAGGTTCGCCTGATAGCCGGTGGTGAACACGAGGGCCGCCTCGGTTCCCATCCACTCCGCGATCTCGCGCTCGAGCTCGATGTGGAGGGGGATCGTTCCGTTCATGAACCGCGATCCAGTGAGCGCGGTGCCGTAGCGCTCCAGCGCGTCGCGGGCCGCGGCCTTGACCCGGGGGTCTCCGGTGAGCCCCAGGTAGTTGTTCGACCCCAGCATGATCGTCCTGCGCCCCTCCATCTCCACCACCGGTCCGGCCTCGGACTCGATCAGCCGGAAGTAGGGGAGGAGGTCGGCCTCCTTCGCCGCCTCCAGCTGCTCCTTGCGATCGTGCGTGCGCGCCTTTTCGAACACGTCCACCGGCGCGCGAGCGATCTCGGCCATGGCTCGAAGTCTCGCACGCGACCGTGGCGGCACGGCGAATGGGGGGTATCGTCCCGCCCGATGCCCGCCGTCACGGTGCGCCCGGTCGCGGGGCGTCGCGACCTCGATCGCTTTCTGAAGCTCCCGTTCCGCCTTCACCGGAACACCCCCTGGGTGCCGCCGCTGCTGATGGAGCGGCGGCAGTTCCTGAACCGGAGCAAGAACCCCTACTTCGACCACGCGGAGGCTGAGTACTTCATTGCCGAGCGCGACGGCGAGGTCGTGGGCAGGATCACCGCGCAGGTGGACGAGCGCTGGACCCAGTTCCAGGGCGGAAACGACGGCATGTTCGGGTTCTTCGAATGTGAGGAGGACCCCGAGGCCGCCCGCGCCCTGGTCGAGACCGCGACCGATTGGTTGCGCACCCGCGGCCGGGAGCGAATGCTGGGGCCGATGGACTTCACCACCAACGACGAGTGCGGGATCCTGATCGAGGGCTACGACCGCGACCCCCTTGTGCTCCAGCCCTGGCAGCCTCCCTACTACCGGGAGCTCCTGGAAGGCCTTGGGATGACCAAGGCGATGGACCTCCTGATGTGGAGGATCGCGCTCGGGGAGCTAAAGCAGGGCGACCGCTTCCACGACTTCATCCATCAGGCGGCCGAGAAGTCGCGAACCGAGCACGGCGTCGTCATCCGCAAGATGCGAAAGCCGGACCTCGAGGCCGAGGTCAGCCGGTTCATGGACGTCTACAACGAGGCGTGGGGGGACAACTGGGGATTCGTGCCGATCACCGAGGAGGAGGTCCGCTTCCAGGCGAAGAACCTGAAGCCGATTCTCGACGAGGACTGGGCGATGATCGCCGAGCGCGACGGCGAGGTCGTCGGCGCCGCGCTCACCTTGCCCGACATCAATCAGGTCCTGGCGAAGATGGGCGGCCGACTCCTCCCGTTCGGCTGGTGGCATTTCCTGACAGGAAGGCGGAAGGTCGACCGGGTTCGCGTGTTCGCGCTCGGCGTCAAGCCGCCCTACCAGCATTGGGGGGTGGCGGCGGCGCTCTACGTCCGTCATATCGAGACCGCGGCGCGCCGATCTCAGCCGTGGGCCGAGACCGGCTGGATCCTCGAGGTGAACGAGGCGATGAACCGTGCGATGGAGGGCATGGGGGGCACGGTCGTCAAGCGATACCGGCTCTACGAGCTCGCGCTGTAGGACCGGACGCCTTTCCCCAAACTCCGCAATCGGCCCGCCGTTCGCCGCTGGGACCGCCGGTAGACTGGGCCCGCATGCGGGAGGACGCCGTACTGGAGGCCGACGCGGTTGAGGAGCCGGGGCCCGACGAGGACCTGGATCTCGAGGAGCCACGTCGCCTCCCCGAGCGAGCCCAGCGCGCGGAGGTGGATGCCTGGCGCGGCGAGATGAGGACCGCCGCGCTCGCGGTCGCCGGCGGGCTGGTGGCGGGCGCCGCCACGGTGGCGGCGGTCCGAGCCGTCCGCTCCGGCGCCGTGCCCCGCCGTCAGCGCTCGCGGGTGCTTCGCCGAGGCGGCGAGCAGCAGAACATCATCGCCAGCCGCTCCTTCCTGGTCGACGTCCACATCCTCGGCGGCCGGTAGGTCCACTCGTGGCGGCCGCCGACCCGGGGCCGGTGCCGGCGAGCGCCAGCCACGAGGTCGAGGTCACCCCGCCCTGGCCGTACCGGCTGCCCCGCGGCGGCGGCGAGGATGCCGTCATGCGGGTGCGTGCTGGAGTTGCCTTCCGACTGCTGCACGTCGACGGTCGGCCGGTCGTCGTTCGGGCTGCCCAGCGGCGCGAGGGCACCGTCCTGCTGAGAGCCGACGGGAGCACCAAGCCGGACTGCGAGCTCGCGATCGAGCGCATGCGCTTCGCCCTTGGAGTGGACGACGATTACCACCGCCTCTACCGCGAGTTTCGCCGCGACCGCATGCTCGGCGCCGCGATCAGGCGGCTTCGCTGGCACCGGCCCCGCCGGCGCGCGTGGGCGTGGGAGGCGCTCGCCTGGTCGATCACCAAGCAGCTGATCGAGTCGCCGCGCGCCGCCCGGATCCAGCGGCGGATGGTCTTTCGCTGGGGCCTTCGCCGCGATGGCCCTTGCGGCGCGACCCTGATCGACGTGCCCACCCCGGAGGCGATCGCCTCGCGCGCCCCGGCGGAGCTCGCCGCGCTCGACCTTGCGCCCGCGCGGGCGCTGGCGATGATTCGCGCCGCGCGCGAGGTCGCGTCCGGCCGCGTCGATCCCACCGACCCGAGCCACGACGCCCGCCTGCTCGCGATTCGCGAAATCGGCCCCTGGACCGTCCAGTGCCTGGGCCTCTACGGGCGCGGCGAGGCCGACTCGCTGCCCGCCGGCGACCTCGGCTACATCAAGCTCGTCGGCCGCCTCGCGGGCCTCAGACGGCGGGCCACGGTGGAGGAGGTGGAGGCGTTCTTCGCGCCGTATGAGCCCTACCGGGGACTCGCCGGCTCGTTCGTGCTCGCGGCCTTCCACAAGCTCGTCGCCTCGGGGCCGCCGCTGCGCATCGCCGCGTAGCGCGGGGAACGCCGATGGCTGGGTAGGGTGCGGCCACAACGATTGTCAGGTTTGTTGGCTTGAGACCAACAAGCCCGACACTCGAAGCCCCGACTGCCCTAACCAGCCCATCCCCGGTCGAGGCCACGCCCGCCGACCGGGGCCAGCCCGCTACGGGATCTTGCCCGGAAGGTAGTCGTTGGTGAGCACGTCGTCGGTGGAGGGCAGCGCCTTGATGACTCCGTGATCGGCGAAGAAGTGGGCGAAGGCGGTCCACTGGCCCGGGTCCATGAAGCCGTAAGGCTGGCCGGTGTTCCGCTGCGCGAGCAGCGGGAGCGTCTTCCTCACCTCCGCCGCGGTGAACATCGGATTCAGCCCCTTGCCCGCGTCGAGGATGTCCTTCGTGGCGCTCGCCGGATCCGCCACCGCCGCCCGGGTACCGCGCTGAAGCGCGGCGATGAACAGGCGCAACGTCTGCGACTCGTCCCCGATTCGGTCGGAGTTGGCGACCAGCACGAGCTCGTCGTAGGTCGGGATGCCGAGCTTGTCCACCGGGATCACGGTGGGATTCTTGCCCCGAAGCTTCAGGTCGACGCCCTCGACGTTGAGGAAGCCGCCGAGCATCGCGTCGGCGCGCCCCGAGAGGATCGCGGGCAGGAGCCCCTGCTGGACGTCGACCGCGTGGACGTCGCCGGCGCTGAGGCCCGCGCGGTCGAGGATCGTCGTCAGATAGGCCGCCTGGTACGGGATTCCCGCGGTCGCGATCGTCTTTCCACGTAGGCCCTTGACGTTCTGGATCCCCGAGTCCGCCAGCCAGATCATCGATGTCAGCGGCCGCGGCACGATCGCTGCGACCGCCTTCACGGGGAGCCCCTCGTCGTGGGCGAGCAGGACCTCCGGCTCGTACGAGATCGCGAGGTCGACCCGGCCCGCGGCCACCTCCTTGATCGGAGCCGAGGGATCGGAGGGCACCTGGGGATGGACGTCGAGGCCCGCGTCGCGAAAGTAGCCGCGATCGATCGCCTCATACAGGCCGGCGTGATCGGGGTTGACGTAGAAGTCGAGCGCCACGTCGACCGGCTGGGGCTGCGCGGAGGTGACATCCTCCGACTTCTCGCCGCACCCCGCCGTGAGCGTCGCGCCCGCGACCACGAGCGCCAGCGCCACGACTCGGAGCGACGTTCGCGTGGGCTTAGAGACCATCCAAAGACCCCCGCGCACGCCTGGCGGCACCGCAGCGGGCCGTGCTGCGTCCTCGCCGGCTCACGTGGCTTGAGCCACGCTTCGCCGAGCGCCGAAGGCGCGGTGCGAGCGCGAAGCGCGAGGTCCTTGCCTGTCGCGCTGCGGTACTCGCCAGCCGCACACGCGAGTTTCGGATGGTCTCTTGGGCATCCGGCGCCCGCATTCGATCAGATCCGGCTGCCGCCGGACCCCCACCACGCCACCCGGCGCTCGAGCGCGGCGAGCGCCGCGAACAGCGCGATCGCGATCGCCGACAGCACCACGACCGCGGCGAAGGTGCGCGCCGTCTGGAGCTGCGCCGAGGCTTCCTGGATCAGGTGGCCGAGGCCCGAGCTCGAGCCGGCCCACTCGCCGAACACCGCGCCGATCACGGCGACGGCAACCGCGATCTTGGCGCCGCTGAAGAAGTAGGGGAGCGCGGTGGGGGCCTCGACGCGGCGAAGTGTGCCCCACCGGGTTGCATCCAGGGTGCGCATCATCTTCACCAGATCGCGATCCACCGAGCCGAGACCGTCGAGGGTGTTGACGGTGATCGGGAAGAAGCAGATCAGCGCGATGATCGCGAGCTTCGGCCCGATGCCGAAGCCGAGCCAGACGACCAGGATCGGAGCGACCACGACGATCGGCACGGTCTGTGAGGCGACCAGCAGCGGGTAGAAGGCGCGGCGAAGCGTCGGCGAGAGGTGCAGGATGACCGCGAATCCCACCCCGGCCGCGACCGACAGCGCGAAGCCGGCAAGGACCTCCTTCACGGTCACCCAGGCGTTGTCGGCGAGCAGCCCACGATCGCTCCACAGCGACTGCGCGATGTCGCTTGGAGCGGGGACCAGGAACGGCTCGATGTGGAGGGCGTTGGCGAGCACGTCGAGGCGGGCGGCGAGCTCCCACGCGCCGATCAGCGCGCAGACGATGACCACCGGCGGCAGCCATCTCCACGCAGCTGACGCGCGCGCGCTCGCCACGATCAGCCCCCGTTTCCCGGCGTCGCGCCCCCACGCTTGGCGCCGATCAGCGCCTCGAGCGCCGCCTCGCGGGCCTCGGTGAATCCCGGCGCGGTCACCGCCTCGAGCCTCGGCGTGGCCCGCGGCTCCGGCGCCCGGAGCTCGGCGACCTGGCGGGCCGGGCGCGCCGAGAGCACCGCGACCCGGTCGGAGAGGTAAAGGGCCTCCTCGACGTCGTGCGTGACCATGATCGCGGTCCGCGATTCGGCCGAGAGCGCCTCGGCAAGCCATTCCTGCATCTCGGCCCGGGTAATGGCGTCGAGCGAGGCAAACGGCTCGTCCAGAAGCAGCACCGGCTTGCCCGTGAGGAGGGTGCGAAGGAACGCGATCCGCTGGCGCATGCCGCCCGAGAGCTCCGGCGGCCGTGAGCGCTCGAACCCCGCCAGGCCAAAGCGCTCGAACAGCGGGTGGGCCGCGCGGCGGGCCTGGGCGCGCGAGGCGCCCCGGTTGCGCAGCGCGAGCCCGGCGTTGTCGATCGCGGACAGCCACGGGAGCAGGAGGTCGCGCTGGGGCATGTAGGCGCAGCGCGCAAGGCGGGCGGACGCGGCGATCGCCCCGCCCACGGCCACGACTCCGGCCGCCGGCTCACGCAGCCCGCTGATCAGCTCGAGCAGCGTGGACTTGCCGCATCCGGAAGGGCCGACGATGCCGAGCACCTCTCCGGGGCGGGCCGCGAGGTCGAGTCGGGCGAGGACCCGAAGCTCGGCGAAGGAATGGGCGAGCCCCTGGGCCTCCACCGCGACGGCGCCCTCGGCCGGCCCCGTACTCACCGCTGGGCGCGCGCCGGCCGCCCGGGCGACCCTCTCGACCGATTGAGGCTCCGCTACGGGAGCCTCGGAAGTACCTCGCATGCTCCCTCCGCGCGCATTACCGCGACAGGTTCTGAGGGTCAGCGCCGGGTGCTTTTGCAGAGGCGCTATCTCAGCCCGCTAGCCCGCGAGCACCCCTGTTCACACCTCGCCAGTCTACTCGTCGTGCTCCCTCGGTCGAGCGAGGCCCTCGCCGATCAGGGGCAGCGCATCGAGGTCCCGCCGCAGCGCGGCGACGTCCTCGAACACAGCCTCGGCGCCCGCTTCGGTGAGCTCGCGCGCCGAGAACCCACCCGTGAGCACCGCCACCGAGGCGATCCCAGCCCGGCCCGCCGCCTCGCAATCCCACGTCGTGTCGCCGATCATGAGGCCGGATTCGGCGCCCGCCATCTTTAGCGCGGCATGGACGAGATCGGGCTGCGGCTTCGTCGCCTCGACGTCGGCCGAGGTCGTCCACGCGTCCGCCAGCGCGCGGGCGTCCAGCAGGTCGAGGTAGCGATCGACCTCACGCTCCTTCGCGGAGCTGGCCAGAACCACCCGATCCGCGCGCTCCCCGAGATCCGCGATCAACTCGCGGGCGCCCTCGAGGGGCTCGACCTCCTCGATCATCGCCATGTACATGTCGCCCTCGCTCTCGCGGATCGCGTCCCCGCTCCGGGCCTCCGTCTCCTCGCCGGCCACCGCCGCGACCAGCTGGTCGCCTCCCATCCCGATGTGGCGGTGGATGCGCCAGATCGGCGGCGTGATCCCGTGCTCGCGGAATGCCCGGTACCACGCGATCGCGTGGTGGTAGTTCGTGTCGACGAGCGTGCCGTCGACATCGAGGATGGCGACCGTGGTCATGGCCTTCCGGGTACCCGAGTGCCCCGCGATGACGCGGGGGCGCCTCGTCGTGCGACCTACTCGACCAGCGGCGCGCCGCCCGCGACCACGTTCACGAAGCCCTCCAGGTGTCGCGTCGTCCAGCACTCGAAGGCGGCGGTGCAGTGGCGCTCGTAGGCGGCCATGACCGAGTCGCCGTAGTTCCAATAGAGCCGCGGCTCGGGGTTGAGCCAGAAGGTGCGCCCCGCCCGCTCGGTGATTCGCGCGAAGACCTCGGCGTGCGGCTCGCGCCCGTTGGTCCGTGCGTCGCCCAGGACGATGACGGTCGAGCGCGGGCCGAGGTCGTCGACGATCTGCTCCAGGAACTCGAGCCACACGCGCCCGTAGTCGGTGTAGCCGGAGACGTCGGCCACCCCTCCCTCCCGGCTGATCCGTTCGGAGATCGAGCGGAAGTCGCGCTCGCGCTCGAAGATCTCGGTCACCTCGGAGATCCGCTCGATGAACACGAAGCTGCGGAGCTTGCGGAACGAGTCGTGGAGGGCGTGCAGAACCGAGAGGAAGAACACGCTCGCCGAGGTGACCGAGGTGGAGACGTCGCAGAGAACGTAGATCTCGGGCCGGCGAGGGTGCCTAGGTCGATACTTGAGTCGCAGGGGCACCCCGCCGGTGTCCAGTGAGGCGCGCATCGTGCGGCGAACGTCGACCACCGAGGCGCGGCGACGGCTGCGCTGCTCGTGCCCCAGCGTCGCGAGGCGGCGTCGCAGGTGGGCGACCGCTCGGTGAACCGCGGCGAGGTCCTGCGCCGGGCTCGTGGGCAGGGCCCGATCGAGCTCGGCCAGCGGCCGCGAGGGCGGCAGCTTCTCGGTGCGTTCGATCAGCGCCCGCTCGAGCTCGCGACGGAGGTGACGCTCAAATAGGGCGATCTGCTCCCGGTCGAGTGGCGTTTCGGTGCCCTCCGCGCCGCGACCCTGTGCCTGGAGCCCCAGCGTGCGGCGGATTCTCTGCACGTCGACGCCGATCACGCCCGAGCCCTCGCCGCGCCGTCCGAAGGCGGCGATGGCGAGACGGGCCAGGTCGCGCATCTCCCCGTCTCGGCCCTCGGCGATTGCCTGCCTGACGGCTTCCTTGAGCTCGTCGAGGTCGAGCTGTCCGCCGCCGTCGTAGCGGCGGCCCTCGCCCACTCCCCGGTCGAGGGCCTCCGCCTCGGCGGCCCGGAAGAAGAAGCGGTCGAACAGGAGCTCGAAGACCCGGCGGTCCTCCTGCGACTTCGCGATCGTCGCCGCCAGCGCCTCGCGGAAGTCATCCTCGCGGGTCCATGGCACCGTCTCGAGTGCCGCGAAGGCGTCCAGGAGCTCCGAGGTGCCGATGGCGACGCCCTCGGCCCGCAGCTCCTCGCAGAACGCGGCCAGCCGGGGGGCGAGGCCCGGGGGAAGGGCGCTCATCCGGCGGCGCCGGCGCCGAGGCCCTCCACGCCTCCGAGCTTCATGCCCACCCGCTCGGCCACCAGGTCCATGTCGCTGCGGTGCTTGACGAT
Source organism: Actinomycetota bacterium (assembly GCA_046730395.1). Classification (GTDB taxonomy): domain Bacteria; phylum Actinomycetota; class Thermoleophilia; order Solirubrobacterales; family 70-9; genus AC-56. The sequence continues at coordinate 16,959 of JBKPIV010000106.1, forward strand.
GATGCTCATGGTCCGGCCAAAGACGGAGGCGTCGAGGTCGTCCGCTCCCAGCAGCAGAAGGGCGCGGGCCCAGTCGATCGACTCGGCGATCGACGGCGGCTTCTTCAGGTCGAGCTGGCGCACCATGTGGACGACCTCGACCAAACGCCGGACGAGGCGCTCGTCGATCTCAGGCGAGTGGAGGCGAACGATCTCCATCTCGCGCTCGACCTCCGGGTAGTCGAGCCACAGGTAGAGGCAGCGTCGCTTGAGCGCCTCGGTGAGCTCCCGCGAGTTGTTGGAGGTGAGCACGACGATCGGATGAGTGCGAGCCTCGATCACGCCGAGCTCCGGGATCGAGATCTGAAAGTCGGATAGGACCTCGAGGAGCATCGCCTCGAACTCCTGGTCCGTTTTGTCGATCTCATCGATCAAGAGCACGACGGGATCGGTTGCTGCGATCGCCTGAAGCAACGGCCTCGCGAGCAGGAACTCCTCGCTGAAGATGTCTCCATGTACCGCATCCCAGCTCGCGGGCTCGGCCTCGCCGCCCGATTCCGCTTGGATCCGCAGGAGCTGCTTGCGGTAGTTCCACTCATAGAGCGCCTTGGACTCGTCGAGGCCCTCGTAGCACTGCAGCCGGATCAGCTTGCGCTCGGTGGCGCGGGAGATCGCCTTCGCGAGCTCGGTCTTGCCCACGCCGGCTGGGCCCTCGGTGAGCACCGGCTTGCCGAGCCGCTGCGCGAGGTAGGCGACCAGAGCCGCCGGCTCGTCGGCGAGGTAGCCGACGCGCCCGAGCCCCTCCTTCACCTCATCCACGGAGGCAGGCGTAGTCGGTTCAGCCACCCGGCCGATGATAATGACGCCATGCCGCTGGCCTCGTTCCTGCCGCAGGAGACCGGGCCATACCTGGCACTGATGATCATGGGCTTCGCGATCGGGGGGTACGGTTCCTACGGGAAGCTGCCGGCGCTGGTCATCGCCGGCATCCTGCTGATCCTCGCCGGCGCGGTCGGCTTTCAGGCGGCGCTCAACGTACTGCCCAAGCCCCCCGGGTTTCCGTAGCCCCAATCCCTTGATTTCGCCGCTCGTGGAGTGAGACGATCGTAGGCGTGGGGCGCCTTGACGCGGTCGACCTGTCGAAAGCGCTGCCTCGGAAGGACGAGGCCCGGAGCCTCGACGCGGCGTGGGAGCGGCTCGCGCAGCTGCGGCTGACGCTGGGAGGGCTGATCGGCGAACAGGGGCTGGGCCCGCCCGTGTGCGTTGTCTTCGAGGGCTGGGACGCCGCCGGCAAGGGCGGCGCGATCAAGCGCCTGGTGGCGCAGATCGACCCTCGTCACGTCCGCGTCGTCCAGTTCGCTGCACCCACGCACGACGAGGCCCGCCACCATTTCCTGTGGCGGTTCTGGCCGGTGCTCCCGGGGTGGGGAGGGATGGCGGTCTTCGATCGCTCCTGGTACGGGCGCGTGCTCGTCGAGCGGGTGGAGCAGATCGCGACGCGCGAGCAGTGGCTGCGCGCCTACGACGAGATCAACAGCTTCGAGCGCACGCTCGCCGACGAGGGGATGATCCTGATCAAGTTCTGGCTCCACATCTCCGAAGATGAGCAGCTGCGGCGCTTCGAACGTCGGGCGAAGGACCCCTTGAAGGTGTGGAAGCTGACCGACGATGACTGGCGTAATCGCAAGAGAAGAAAGGAATACGAGGAGGCGATCGAGGACATGCTCGCCCGCACCGATCAGCCCTACGCCCCGTGGCACGTGATCGAAGCCGAGTCGAAGCGCTACGCGCGGGTGAAGGTGGTGGAGACCGTGGTCGAGCGGATCGAGGGAGGCATGGAGCAATGGGGCATGGAGCTTCCCTCGCCCCTGGCGGAGAAGGTCGGTTGACCCAGCGGCGGGCGAGTCCTCGCTACCTCGCTCGAGGGCGGTTCCGCCCCCCGAGATCGTGAGCCGCTTCACGCGGAAGCCTCGGACCGACCGCGAGGTCGTCGAGCAGGGGTATGAGCACTTCAACCGTGGCGACCTCGACTGGGTGATCGCCCACCTGGCCCCGGAGGTCGTGTGGGAGGACGCCAAGCAGATGCCCGACGCGCGCGTCTATCGCGGCCGGGACGACGTGCGGCGGTTCCTGACGAGCTTCGATCGCCACTGGGAGGAGATCCGCTTCGAGCCCGAGGAGATCCGCGAGATGGAGGGCTCGGTGCTGGCGTTCGTCCACCTGGTGGGCCGCGGCAAGGCGAGCGGCGCGGAGGTGGACGCTCACATCGCGCACGTGTGGGAGATGCGCGACCTCAAGGCGCGTCGCATTAGGACCTTCTTCGACCGCCAGGAGGCGGAGAGGGCGGCGGGGAGCGCTTAGGGGCTAGACGGCGACCCTCGCGGGCGCGCCCAGGACCTCGACCTCGCCGCCCTCCATGCCCATCTCGAGCTGGGCGGGGTCGCCTCCCAGCTCGCTCCATCGACGGCGAGCCTCCGCGTGGAAGTCGTCCAGGAAGTGATCGGAGTGGAGCGGATCGTGGTGGAAGAGCAGGATGCGCCGGGCGCGGACGCGGGACGCGAAGGTGAGCGCGTCGCTCATCGCCGAGTGCCCCCAGCCGATGTGGTCGGGGTACTCCTCGTCCGCGTACTGGCAATCGTGGATCAGGAGATCGGCGTCGCGGGCGAGGTCGTGGCCGGAGATCCACTCCGGATCGACTGCGTCGAGCTCGGTGCCGAGGGCTGGCTCGTGGTCTGGGATGTAGCAGAGTGCCGTGTTCCCCTCGGTGATCCGGTACCCGAGCGTGGGGCCGCGGTGGTTGATCGCCTCGCAGCGGATCGTCGCCGAGCCCAGCCGCCATTCGCTCGGCGGCGTCTCCCGGAACGAGACGGAGCAGGGGAGCTCGCGTATCTCCACAGGCGAGAGCGGGGCCGAGATGTAGCGGGCGATTCGGTCCTCGAGCGAGGCCTCGGGGGAGGCCGGTCCCCAGATCGTGATCACGGCGTGCGAGCGGAAGCAGGGCGGGAAGAACATCAGGCCCTGGATGTGGTCGAGATGGAGGTGGGTCAGCAGGATGTTCACGGGCGGCGCGCTGACCAGGTCGAGGCCGAGGGTGCGAATGCCGGTGCCGGCGTCCAGGATCAGCTGCTCGCCGCTCTCCAGCGCGACCTGCACGCACGACGTGTTGCCGCCGTAGCGGTTCATCTCGGGCCCGGGCGCTGGAACCGAGCCGCGCGCACCCCAGACCTTGATCTTCATCCGCCGTTGCCCTCCGCGGGCCAGAAGAAGATCATCGCTCCGGACGAGCCCTCCTCCGAGGCGATGATCGGGAAGGCGCTCGACTCGATCTCGTGCTCCTCGCCGCCCACCGAGCGGATGCAGAACAGGCCGTGCGCGGGGCGGCCGTTTCGAATCGCCTCGGTGGTGGGGAGGTCATCGAGGCCGAACGGCTCGCCATCCTCCCCGAATGGGCCATGGGTCGATGTCCACTCCTCCGGGGTCATGCGCCCGGCATCCTCGAAGGGGCGCCCGAGCAGCGCGCCCGCGGCCTCGTTGTAGAAGACGACGGTGCCGCTCTCGTCGACGAGGAACGCGGGCGTGGAGATGCTGGTCAACAGGTTGCGGGCCAGGATCAACTCGAGCGGTTTCTGGGCCGCCATCGGGTCCATTCTTACCACCCCGTCGCCGATCCTTGAGTTAATCGGCACGCGGGCGCGGCGCCCCGGCTAACTTGGGGGCCGGCGAGCAGCCACGGTGAGGGCGGTTGAGTTTGAGTCGGATGGCGAGACGGTTTGGGATCGTGAGGAGGGCCGGGCTGTCCCTCGCCGCCGCGACCCTGGCCGCGCCGCCTATGGCCGGGGCGCAGACGGCCGGCGAGACCCCGCCCCCGATTCCTCAGGACCCGTTGGCCAGCGGCATCGCGAGCTTCGCCGGTTCGCCCGCCGCGAGACACCCGGTCCGCAAGGGAAGGGTTCCCAGGCACCCGTTCATGGCGCCGAACGGCCGCTCGAACATCCACGATGACGCGTACCAGAGCGACACCTATCGGCGTGCGGGTCCGCTGGGGGACGGGACCACGACGTCGGCGCTGTTCCTTCGGGAGTGCGCCTCGATCACCTTCGACGGCCACGGGCGCCTCGTGAGCGTGTGCGTGGGCCTGGACAAGCCCGTGCTTGCGATGCTCGACCCGAGGACGCTGCAGGTGCTGGCTGCTATGGACCTGCCGATGCGAGGCTCCGGCCCGAACCCGTTCCAGGACTTCTCCGGCGGCGGCTACTTCTACCTGGACAACCGCGACCGGGCCGTGATCTCGGCGGGAAACCGGCACGTCATCGTCGTCGCGGAGACCGGCGGCACCAGCGAACCCGGCTTCCGGGTGGTCCGCGACTACGACCTGACGGCCGCGGTCCCGAGCGGCGACGCGCTGATCTCCGCTCTACCGGACTGGCATGGGCGAATCTGGTTCGCGAGCACAAAGGGGGTCGTGGGGACCATCGCCCGCGCCAGCGGCAGGGTGCGAAGCTTGGACACCGGCGAGCCGATCGGCAACTCGTTCGCGGTGGACGACACGGGCGGCGTCTTCATCGTCACCGACAGGGCGCTGTACCGCTTCGACGCGCGCCGGGGCAGGCCGATCGTCACCTGGCGAAGGACCTATCCGAATGTCGGCACCGTGAAGCCCGGCCAGACCGAGCGCGGCTCCGGAACCACGCCGACGCTGATCGGCCGTCGCTATGTGACCATCACCGACAACGCCGACCCGATGGACGTCCTGGTCTACAGGCGCCGGCCGCGCGCGGGTGGACACCGGCTGGTGTGCCGCCAGCCGGTGTTCCGCAAGGGGGCGAGCGATACCGATCAATCGCTGATCGCCAACCGGCGCTCGATCATCGCCGAGAACAACTACGGGTACACGGGGCCTGAGGCGACGATGAACGGCGGCGTCACGGCACCCGGCTTGGAGCGGGTGGACATCGACCGCGACGCGCGCGGTTGTCACCGTGTGTGGACGAGCCAGGAACGCGCCCCGTCCGCGGTGCCGAAGCTCTCCCTGGGCGCCGGCTTGGTCTACACGTACACGAAGCCGAAAGGCGACGACCAGATCGACGCCTGGTACCTGACCGCGATCAGGTTCCGCACCGGCATGACCGCCTGGAGCCGCCTGGCGGGGACCGGCTTCGGCTACAACAACAACTACGCGCCGGTGACCATCGGCCCCGACGGGACCGCCTACGTCGGCGTGCTCGGCGGCTTGGTGCGGTTCGAGGGCTAGCAGAGCTCGAGCAGCTCCCCCAGCGAGGCGTCGAGGCCATCGGCGAGGTCCGCGACGCCTGGGACCGCGCCGGGATCGGTGCAGAAGCCGAAGCCCATCCGCCCGGCCAGCGAGATCGCCGAGGCCCGCAGCGCGTGGCGGTCCGCGGGCTCCGCCACCGAGTAGAGCTCCGAGACGTTCGCGCCGAGCAGGCTGACCGGCTCCGGGGGCCCCGGGACGTTCGAGACGGAGAGCGCGAACTCGCGCGGGCCTGAGGCGAGCTCGGACACGAACCGGTACAGCGGGCGGATGTGCGAGAGGCTGTGGAAGAACGAGTAGAGCTCGGCCGGGTCGTGGTGCTCCTTGCGGCTGCGGGTCTCGGCGTTGATCGCGGCCAGCCGCGCACTGGGATCCGGCTCCGAGATCGGCAGGTCGCAGAACAGGAAGGAGTCGCGGTTGCCAAGCTCCTCGGGGTCCTCGATGCGGTGATGCATGCTCACCGGGACCTGCACCCGCATCCTCTGCATCGCCTCGTGGTGCGTGCCGAGCCAGCGGCGGATCGCCCCGGCGACGACGGCGAGCACGACGTCGTTGACGGTCACGTGCTCGCCGGCCGCGTGCTCGATCCGCTTGAGCTCGGACAGCCGGCAGGCGGTGAACGCGACCTCGCGGTCGCCGCCGATCCGCCGGTCGAATGCGGTGTCCGCGCCGAGGGGCCACAGCTCACGGCGAAGGGTCGCCGGGAGTGCGGCCAGCTCGCGCCCGGTCTCCCGCCACCGCGCCGGAGAGGCGAGGGCCCGACCGGTGCCCCCCAGCACAGCGCCGACGCCGCGCGCCTGGGTCGCGAACCCCGACGACAGAAGCCGCACCGGCCCCGGCGCGGGCCGGGCCCGCCACGGCTCCGGGTTTCCCGGGTCGGCTCCGTCCTCGTCGTCCCACAGCAGGCGCGAGATCAGGCGCAGCGCGGTCACGCCGTCCGCCATGCTGTGATGGATGCGGATCGCGAGCGCCGTTCCCCCATCGTCGAGAGGGCCCGCGACGTCGATGCACCACAGCGGGCGCGAGTGATCGAGCCGCTCGGCCATCACCTTGCCCGCGAACCGGTAGAGCACCTCGCGGTCGGCGACCGGTTCGGAGGCGAGACGGACGTGACGGCGAACGTCGAAGCCCTCGTCGTCCACCCACCCGGGAGAGGCGATCCCGAGCGGCGTCGTCGCAAGGCGCTGACGTGCACGCGGCAGATGCCCCAAACGCGATTCGACTCGTCGGCGCAGGCGCTCGAGCGTCAGCGGCTGCCCGCCTGGGGCCGGGTCGACGATCGCCAGCTTCAGCGTGTGCCCGGCGATGACGTCGGACTCCAGCCGCAGGATGCGGGTGTCGTCGGGGCTCAGGCGCTCCATGCGGTGGTCGACGTGCACTGGACACGGGAACGGCTGCCGCGTAGTGTGAGCGTGAAGAGCAACCTGGATCGATCAAAAGGCTAGGAGGAAGAAGATGGCGCTGCAGCTTGGCGACACCGCTCCCGACTTTGAGGCGGAGACCACCGAGGGGCGGATCCGGTTCCACGAGTGGATGGGCGACTCGTGGGCGGTGCTGTTCTCGCACCCGAAGGACTTCACCCCGGTATGCACCACCGAGCTCGGCTACATGGCGAAGATCAAGCCCGAGTTCGACCGCCGGAACGTGAAGATCATCGGGGTATCGGTCGACACGACCAGCGACCACGAGGGGTGGGCGCGGGACATCGAGGAGACCCAGGGAGCGGCGCCGAACTACCCGATCATCGGCGACGCCGACTTCAGCGTCTCGAAGCTCTACGGGATGCTCCCTCCGGACACCTCTGGCGATGCCAAGGAGCGCACGCCGGCCGACAACCAGACAGTCCGCAACGTCTTCGTGATCGGCCCCGACAAGAAGGTCAAGCTCATGCTGGTCTACCCGATGACCACGGGCCGCAACTTCGACGAGGTCTTGCGCGTGATCGACTCGCTGCAGCTGACCGCGAAGAACAAGGTCTCGACGCCGGTGAACTGGCAGCAGGGTGACGACGTGATCATCGCCGGCTCGGTGTCCGACGAGGAGGCGAGGGAGCTGTTCGGCGATTGGGAGGCGCCGAAGCCCTACATCCGGATCGTGCCGCAGCCCCGCTGACGGCCTAGGAGCCTCGAGGCCCGGCCGCGCCCGCCGCGGACGCGGCCGGACCTCGATCCCCGGGTCAGCCGGCCGTGATCGGCCTCGGGGCGGCGGTCACGACATCGAGTTGTCCGATACCGACACGGTGGCCGGGCCGGAGCTCCCCGAGGACGGCGTCGTTGTCGCCGATCCCTGGTAGTTGGGCCCACCGCTGCTGGCGCTCGTGCTCCTGGTGTCCGAGCTGCTCGAGCCGCAGCCCGTGGCGAGTCCCGCCACCAGGGCCACGGCGCCGAGCGCGATCGCGATGAGGGAAAGCCGCGCTCGCATCAGGTGGTGTCCTCCTCCTGGGTGGCCTTGGGGTCCAGCGAGGCGCCGGCGCTCGCCCCGTGGGAGGGCAGCGGCGCCACGAAGGTCGCGGATCCGGCCCGAAGCCCGATGGCGGTGGCGTCGTCGGGGGCCACCGCCGAGCTGAGCGATGCCTCGTCGCTCTCGCCCGCGTACAAGTAGCGGAACGAGCCCGCGGGCACCTTGGTGCCGTCGGCGCGCCTCACCCACACGGTGCAGAGCGTGCCCGGACGAAAGCCGCGCACCCGGACGCTGAGGTCGCTTCCCCACGGCCGCGGCGCGATGCTCGCCTGCACGGAGGTACCCTTCGGCACGGTCCTGAAGGCCACCGTCTCGGCCGGGGCGCTGCTCGATGAGCCGGTCAGGGTGAGGGCGAGCACGATCATCGCCGTCGCGGCGGCTGCGGCGCCCGCGAGGGCGAGCCCCCAGCGCACCCGCCGACGGCGTGCGGCGCGACGCTCGGAGGCGATTCGCCGCGCGATCCGCTCGCCGAGGTGCGCCGGCGGTACTGGTGCCGGGGCAAGGCGGTTGGGATCGACGCGGGAGAGCAGCTTGGCCACCGGCGTGAGGGCCTCGGCCTCGGCGCGGCAGGCGGGGCAGCCGTCGAGGTGGGCCTCGGTCGCCGCCCTCTCCGCCGGTTCGAGCTGACCGAGCACCAGGGCCCCGATCCGCTCACGCCAGATGCGACATTCCTCACCCGTCATAGCCCATCTCCTCGAGGGCGTTCCGCAGGGCCCTCAGTCCGTAGTAGACGCGGCTCTTGATCGTTCCCTCGGGCACGCCGAGCTCGCTGGCGACCTCGGTGTAGGGGCGGCCGCGCAGGTAGGTCTCCACGAGGACACGCCGATGTTGCTCGCCGATCCGCCTCAGCGCCTCCTCCACCTGCCAGCTGAGCAGCATCTCCTCGAAGGGCTCGTGGCCCGGATCGGGAAGCTCGGCTGCGACCCGGGGCCGTGCCGCTCGGGCGCGCCCGAGGTCGATGACGACGTTGCGGAGGATCGCGAAAAGCCACGTCCGCAGCGAGCCGATCTCGGGGTCGAAGCGGTCCGCGGCGCGCCAGGCCCGAAGGAAGGTGTCCTGCACCGCTTCCTCGGCGAGCCCCGGGTCCTCGAGCGAGCGCAGGGCGAAGCCGTACAGCTCCCCGGCGTGGGCCGCGTAGGCCTCGCGGACTCCGGATTCGCGGGTCAGGAATCCCTCAGTCACCGGGGGGATCGGTCGGCTCGGAGGCGTCCATCGGTGCCCGTAATACTCCTCCGAGCGGGGCCGAGTTCAACGTACGGGCGCCGGACCGTCCCGGGGGGACGCCGTTCAAGGGCGGCCCCGAGCGAGCCGATACTCAGAGTTGAGGTGCGCGTGCGGGATAGCAAAGGCCTGTCCGACAAGCTTGCCGAAGCGAGGAAGCGGATCGCGGAGCTCGAGGCGGACCTCGCGCGGCTCGAGCAACGGGATCCCCTCACCCGCAGCCTCCTGAGCCTGACCGCCTTTCGTGCCCAGCTGGACCTGGACGTCGGCCGCGCCAACCGCTACGGGCGCCCGCTGACGGTGGCGCTGATCGACATCGACGGTTTTCGGCAGCTCAACCTCGAGCGCGGCTACGGCGCGGGCGACGCCGTTCTCGTCGCCGTCGCCAATTTGATCGCCGACTGGACCCGAGTCCACGACCTCGCCTGTCGCGTGGGCTGGGACGAGTTCGCGCTGCTCTTGCCGGAGACCGGCGCCTTGGGGGCGAAGCGGGCGATGGAACGGCTCCTCCCCGAGCTCGAGGACGTCGAGGCGCGGGCGTGCGCGGAATCTCGGTCTCGATCGGCATCGCGGCCCTGGAGCGATCACAGAGGGCGCCGGCCCTGCTGGCGGCCGCGCGCGCCGCACTGGAGCAGGCGCGCGCGGGAGGCGGGAGACGGGCGGTGATCTTCGGCGGCACGGTGGGAGCCGGGGACGCGCTCGAGTTCGTCACGGCGACGTGATCGCGGCGCTCGCCTCGGCGCTCCAGGAGCGCGACCGCTATACGGGCGAGCATTCGGAGAGCGTCGTCGATCTCACGGCGCGGGTTGGCGAGTCGCTGGCGCTCGACGAAGACGAGATCAGCCGGATCCGCACCGCCGCGCTCCTCCACGACATCGGCAAGGTCGGCGTGCCGGACGAGATCCTCCACAAGCCCGGGCCTCTCGATGAGCGCGAGTGGGAGATCATGCGACAGCATCCGGTGATCGGCGAGCGCATCCTGCGCGCGATCCCCGGGATGGGCGCCGTCGCCCGCATCGTGCGTCACGAACACGAGCGCTGGGACGGCGACGGCTACCCGGATCGCCTCGCGGGCGCCCAGATCCCCATCGGCAGCCGCATCATCCTCGCCTGCGACGCCTATCACGCGATGACCTCCGACCGGCCCTACCGCAGGGCCATGACGCACGCCGCGGCGATGACCGAGCTGTCCGGCAACGCTGGCGCGCAGTTTGATCCGGACGTCGCTCAGGCGCTGGTCGGCTACCTATTCGGACGCCGCCAGGCGGGGCTCGCGGCCGTCTGACGCGGCCCTGGCGCCCACAGGCACCGCGCCGGAATCAATTAGAGCTTGCCGATCTTGAAGATCTTCGTGCCGCAGTCGGGGCAGGTCCCCTGGATCGCGGGGCGACCGTTCTTCATGGTCACCTGCTGGGGATCCTTGATCTCCACCTTCTTGCGTTCCTTCACGCAGTAGCCGGTTGGCATCCGAGGGTCTCCTTTCAGGAACCGCGTCTCGTGTGTGCGCCGCAGAACCGGGCCTATTTCCGTGCCTGGCCAGGCGACGTGCAAGCGACGGTAGAGCAATCATCGGACGCCTGCACGCACGCCTCGTGCTGATTATTACAATGTATGGGCTCCCGGCAACCGGCGCGAGGACCGATGTGGGAGGGCTAGATGATTGATTCCACCGCCTCGCGTACACGGGGGCGCACGGGACCGAGCCGGGCCGGGGAAGCAGGGCGAAGCCAATACCTCGAGGTATCGGCGAGCCCGACGACCCCGAACCGGCGACGGTATCCGTGCGTCATCCGCGTGCGTGAAGTCGTGGGATCACTCATCTAGGGGCCGCCGCCGGTCCCGGTTCCGCCGGTTCCCCCGGCCCCTCCAGTTCCAGCGGTTCCGCCGGTTCCCCCGGTCCCTCCAGTCCCAGGGGTTCCCCCGGCGCCGCCGCCCGGCTGGGCTGCGCGGGCCGCGCTGGCCTGGCTTCGCAGCTCCTTGATGTCGTCGCGCACCACCTGCAGCTCCCGCTTGGCCGTCGTCTGCTGCCGGGAGAGGCTCGAGACCTCGTTCTCCAGCGCGGTGAGCCGCTGGTCGAGCGAGCGCACCCCCTGCTGGGCGGCATGGGTCGCCGATTGCTCGACCCCCGAGAGCTGCCCTTGGAGCGCGTGGACGTCGTCCTTAGTCGCCGCGTCACGCTTGAGCTGGATCACGAGCACCAGCGCGACGGCCGCAGCCGCGAGCGCCAGCAGGCTGATCGCGGCGAGCAGGTAGGTGCGGACGCCGAGCCTGCGGTCGAGCTGGGCGAGCCACGCCCGAAGGCCGTCGATCCGCTGGTGTGGGTCCGCGGGCTGCGCGGGCCGAGGCTTCGGGCCGGGCGCCCCTTCGGGGCTCTGCTTGGCGCCGGAGGGTCCCTCGGTCGCCGTCGGCGCCCCGGTGGACGCGGCCGGTGCCGAGGGCCTTCTAGCCGCCGCGGATTCGTCCGGGGCTGGGGCCTGCGCCGTGGTGCCGGTCTCGCCCCTGCGTCTGAACGGTAGGCGCGGCATTTCCGGCCTCCTAGAAGCCGGGCCGGGGCTCGGCCACCTGGCCATCCTCCGGCTCCAGTCGTCTGCCGCTCTCCACCCAGGCGACGAGCCCACCTTCGAGGTTGTGCGCGTCCCAGCCCGCTTCGCTGAACGCGGCCGCGGCCAGTGACGAGCGGCTCCCGGTGCGGCAGTAAAAGACCACGGGACGGTCCCTTGGGATCGACCCGGCCTCGGCCGCGAGCTCGTTGATCTCGACGTGACGCGCGCCCTCGATCCTGCCGGCCTCCCACTCGTAGTCGCGGCGGACGTCGATCACCTCCGCCCCCGACGCGATTAGCTCGGCGGCCTGCGGCGGTGCGAGCTCGGTCACTGTCGCCGTGTCATCGGTCACGTCACAACCTTAAAGAGCCGTCTTCGGCCGCGGTCGCACCGTGAAGCGCACCCCCCACCGGGGGCTGCTCTTATCCTCTGGGATCCGAACTCGAGCGAAGGGAGACTCACCGATGCCGGAAGCCGTGATCGTCGACGCCGTCCGGACCCCGATCGGCCGTGCCTTCAAGGGCTCGCTTGCGCAGAAGCGCCCCGACGAGATGGGCGCGTTCATCGTCGATCGGGTGCTCGAGCGAAACCCCGAGGTGGAGGCGGCGTCGATCGAGGACCTGTTTTGCGGCTGCGGGATGCCCCAGGGACTGCAGGCGTTCAACATCGCTCGGATCATCGTGCTCCTCTCAGAGAGTCTCCCGCAGACGGTCAACGGGGTCACGATCTCGCGCTACTGCTCCTCGAGCCTGGACGCGATCCGGCACGCGGGCAACGCGATCAAAGCGGGCGAGGGCGACGCGTATATCGCCGCGGGGGTCGAGTGGGTCAGCCGCTACAACGAGCGCACCGAGCCGGCGGGCGCGGCGGACCAGAACGAGAGGCTGCAGGGCAAGGACGGCACTCCCAACGCGTACATCGAGATGGGGTTGACCGCCGAGAACGTGGCGGAACGCTACGAGGTGAGCCGCGCCGACATGGACAAATACGCCCAGCGCTCGCAGGAGCTGGCCGTCGGCTCGCAGGAATCCGGCTTCTTCGACCGCGAGATCGCGCCGGTGAGGCTCGACGATGGCGCCGAGGTCGCCAAGGACGACGGCCCTCGGCCCACCTCGACGCTCGAGAAGCTCGCGCAGCTCGAGCCGGCGTTCAAGGAGGGCGGCAAGGTGACGGCCGGCAACTCGTGTCCACTGAACGACGGCGCGGCCGCCGTCCTGCTCATGTCCGACACGAGGGCAGCGGAGCTCGGCATCGCGCCGCGCGCTCGGATCGTCACCGCCGCCACCCGCGGCAACGAACCCGAGTACATGGGCGTTGCCCCGATCGGAGCGATCAAGAAGGTGTTGGATCGCGCCGGGATGACGATGGACGACGTCGACGTCGTCGAGCTGAACGAGGCATTCGCCGCCCAGGTGATCCCGATCATGGACGAGTGCGACATCCCGCTCGAGAAGCTCAACACGCACGGCGGGGCGATCGCCCTCGGGCACCCGTTCGGGATGACCGGGGCGCGCATCATGACCACGCTCCTCAACGCGATGGAGACCGACGACCACCAGGTCGGGCTCGAGACCATGTGCGTGGCCGGCGGCCAGGGCAAGGCGATGATCGTGGAGCGGGTATAGCCCGGATTCGACGTCCGCTAGGTGGGGTGGTCGACGTTTGGGGCCACTATGACCCCAAAAGTCACACACCCCCGTTGATGGCCTACCCAGCCTTACTCCAGGGAGCGCCGCGGACCTAGGGATCAGGAGCCGCGGCGCTTCGAGGCGGCCGTGGCCCGCTCGTAGGCGAGCCGAAACAGCTCGATGACCTCCTCCGGGCGTGCGGGGTCGATCCGCGCCGTGACCCAGCCCGAATCCGGGAGCACGTGGTGCGGCCTCGCTCGCCCGGCCGCGATCAGCTCGTCTCGGACACGCCGCGGGAAGGGCAGGTCGGCGAACCGATCGCCGTGTATGTGGCCAAGCTCGCGCCGCCCGAGCCGGAATTCCAGGCCGCCGAAGCGGTGGGGAGCGGAGGTGACGCCAGGCCAGCTCTCCACCTCCGCGGCGATTCGCTCGCCCGGGCTAACGCGCGTCGTCATCCCGCCGCCTCGGCCTTCCGAAGCCCGCGGGCCGCGAACACCGTGACCAGCGCGGCCAGCCCGGCCGCCGCCGCGAACGCGAGCAGCACGTGGAACGGGTCGCCGGCCATCAGGCTGCGGCCGGACTCGAGGATCGCCGTCATCGGGTTGACCTTGGCGACCGTCGCGATCCATCCCTCGAGCAGGGGCCGCGGCACGTAGATGGGCGCGGTCATCAGGATGAGGAACAGCGGCAGCTGCATCGCCGGCGCTGCCTGGAGCGTCCGCAGGCGGGTCATCACGCCCGCGGCGAACAGGAACGCGGCGACGTTGACGACGATCGCCAGGCCGATGAGCCCGGTCAGGTCGATGCCGCCGCCCCCGATCTTCATCCCGGTGGCGAGCGCGATGGCGAACACCACCGCCCACACGAAGACCGCGCGGATGATCGCGGCGACCCAGTAGCCGACGATGATCGCCGAGCGGTCCGGCACCGCCAGGAAGAGGCGCCGCGTGAAGCCCGCGTCGAAGTCGGCGCCGATCGAGAAGCCGATGAACACGCCGCCGAAGGCCGCCGACTGCAGGAGCACGAAGACGAACTGGAAGGCATCGTAGTTGTAGTAGTCGAAGCCGGGCAGATCGCCCACGGCCGAGAGCCCGCCCGCGAATGCCATGTAGAAGAAGAGGGGGAAGGCCAGCGGGGGCAGCAGCAGCGCCGGCGCCCGGATCACCGAGTGCAGGTTGCGCCAGGTGACCGTGCGCACCACGGAGAGATACCGCCGGCGGCGACTCACGTCCGCACCAGCCTCTCGCGAAGGGCGAGCGTCGCCCCGGTGAGCCCCACCGCGAAGATCGCGAACGCGACCCCGAAGCCGAGCGCCAGCGCCTCCGGGTCCCAGCCGGTGATGATCAGGCTCCGCAGGCCCTCGATCAGGTAGCTCACCGGGTTGATCGTCGCCACCGTCCGATACCAGTCCTGCGCGATCAGGTCGCGTGGCAGCGTCGCCGAGCTGAGGAAGAGGACGATGAACATCAGGGGGAAGAGTCCCTGTACCGCCTCGCCGGAGCCCGTCCGCAGGCCTGCGTAGAGCCCGATCGCGCCGAACGCGGCGGCGATTGACAGCGAGAGCGCGAACATCACCGGGACCCCGAGCGGCCCCGACTCGAGATGGGCGCCGGCGGCGAGCCCGGCGGCCAGGAAGGCCACGGCCTGGAGCGTTCCGATCATCAGCACCCCCGTGAGCTGGCCGGCGAGCAGTGAGGGGCCCTTCATCGGGGTGAGCGAGAGGCGGTTGAAGAACCCGCTGCCGATGTCTTGGGCGACGTTGGTCCCTGCGGTGTTGGTGGCGAAGATCGCGCCCTGCATGAACGGAAAGGCGAGCGCGAAGGCGAGGTACGAGTTCGTTGGAAAGCCCGGGATGTTGGTCGCCGCGCTCAGCCCCGAGGCATTGAGCGCGAGCAGGAACAGCGGGAAGACGAGCGGCGGAACGATCACGATCGGCTGGCGGGCGGTGCGCAGCACCGCACCCCATGCCCTGTAGCCACCCTGGCGCGGGAGCGGGGATGACGCGAGCCGGGCGGTCAAGCCAGCCGCCTCACGTGCCCGCGGGTTGTCGCGGATGCTCGCCCGGCTCCTCCTCGGCGCGCCGCTCGTCACCGGCGCCCTCGAGCGAGCGCCCGGTCTTGGCGAGGAAGACATCGCTGAGGCTTGGGGCGTGCACCTGGAGGTCGGCGACCTCGATGCCCTCGCTATCGAAGCCGCGAACGATGTCGGCGAGCTCGTTCGTGCCCTCGCTGAGCCTCACCGCGGCCGATCCGTTGGTCACCGGAAGTGGTTCCCCGAAGCGCGCAAGGACCGCCTCGAGCCGCTCGACCTGAGCTCCATCCGCGGGCACGGCCTCGAGAGTGGGCCGCCCGATCTGGGCCTTGAGCTCGGCCGGCGTCCCCTCGGCGACGAGCCGCCCTCGGTCGATGATGCCCACGCGATCGGCGAGGGCGTCCGCCTCCTCAAGGTACTGGGTGGTGAGGAAGACAGTGGCGCCCTCGCGGCGAGCGAGTCCGGAGACCTCCTCCCACAGGGCGCTGCGACTCTGGATGTCGAGACCGGTGGTTGGCTCATCTAGAAAGAGGATGCGCGGTCCATGGACCAGGGCGAGGGCGAGGTCAAGGCGCCGCTTCATCCCGCCCGAGTAGCCTCCGACCCGGCGATCGGCGGCGTCCGCAAGTCCCACCCTGGTCAGGAGCGCCTCGCCGCGCCGCTCGATCTCGTGGCTCGAAAGGCCGTGCAGCCCGCCCTGCAGTCGCATGTGCTCGCGGCCGGTGAGCAGCGGGTCCAGCGCAGCGTCCTGGAGGGCCACGCCGATCAGGTCCCGAACGGCCGCCCCCTCCCGGACGATGTCGTGGCCGCCGACCGTCGCGGTGCCGGCAGTGGGCGGGAGCAGGGTGGTCAGCATGTGCACCGTCGTCGACTTTCCGGCGCCGTTCGGCCCCAGGAACCCGTAGATCTCGCCGGGGCGCACCGAGAGCTCGATCCCGTCCACCGCGCGAGGCCCGTTCTTGAACTCCCTGACGAGGCCCTGGACCTCGATGCCGTTGGAGGAGTCCATCCGACCTCCTTTCGAAATATCGCCGTGGCCGTTGAGGGTACCGATCTGGGACATATCCGATGGTTGAATATATCAAATATCCAATGGATAGAGTATGCTTCCAAACGTGACGACTGCAACCAACGGCAAGACCGCGGTCAAGGAGCGGCGGGAGCCCGGGCACGAAGCCTGGTCGCTGCTCCAGCAGGTGGTGTTCTCGCAGCGCCCCCGGTGGATGTCCGTGATCCGCGAGTACGACCTCGTCCCCCCACACTGGATCGCGCTGCAGACCCTGAACGAGCCGAAGCCGATGGGAGAACTCGCCAAGCAGCTCGCCTGCGACAACTCGAACGTCACCTGGATCACGGACCGGCTCGAGGAACGGGGTCTCGTGGAGCGCCGCCAGGCGCCGCAGGACCGGCGCGTGAGGCTGCTCGTCCTAACCGACGCCGGCCGCCGGCTACGCGACGAGATCGCTGGCCGCCTCGCGGATCCGCCCGAGGCGATTGCAGCGCTGTCCCCCGAGGACCAGCGCTCGCTGCGCGACGTGCTTCGCCGCGCGGCCGAGCATCTGGAGTAAGCACCGGCCTCCGGGAACGCTAGGCGGCGAAAACCGAGCCTGGCGAGGACGGGATCCGAAGATTTGCAGCGGCCTTCAGTCCTCGAAGAGGGCGTAGCCGTAGGAGCCGCGCTTATAGGCCAGCTTCGCGATCGCCGACATCCGCTCGTCGTCGTTCGCTTCGATCTGCCCGAAGCGCGCCTCGACCCGGCGCGCGGCGCGAGTGCAGAAGGTCTCGGCGATGTAGCGCTCCTGGCCGGAGGGCTCCACCCCCTGGTCCTCGAAGATCGAGCTCACGCGCGAGAGCACGGCGATCTGGGCGTAGATGTCGGCGATCGAGTCCGCGAGCCGCTTCTGCTGGAACTGGCGCTCGGTGATTCCTCGCTTGTGCTTTCGCAGCAGCGTCTCCGAGACGTCGCGTAGCTGCTTCACCTGGCCGGCCACCGCGTCCGCCAGCCCACCCAGCTCCGGATGCGCCCTGGTGATTCGGTCTGGGCGAACCTCGCGCTGGATGCGTCCGCCGACGTAGTCGACCAGGACGCCGATCGATCGGATCGGATCGCCAAGCCCAATCTCGCCGAGCCCGGATAGCTCCTCTCCGATCGGCCTCATCCCGGAAAGGGCGATGAATGCCCTCATGACGTCGTTGGCGCCCTCGAAGATCGGAAAGATCCGGACGTCCCTAAGGACCTTCTCGTAGGGCTCCGTACGCATGTAGCCCTCCCCGCCCTTGAGCTGCAGGACCCGATTCGCCGCATACCACAGGAACTCAGTCGCCGCGACCTTGCAGATGGCCGACTCGAGCGAGTAATCCGGCACTCCCGCGTCGACCAGGCCGCAGGTCAGGTAGCACATCGACTCGAGACCGAACAGGTAGGAGACCATCCAGCCGACCTTGTCCTGGACCAGCTCGAAGTCGGCCAGCGGCCGGCCGAACTGGCGCCGCTCCTTAACGTGGGCGATCGCGAGGTCCAGGAGCCCCTTGGTCGCGCCAACCGAGCCGGTGCCAAGCCCGATGCGGCCGTTGTTGAGCACGTGCATCGCGATGTGGAAGCCGTCGCCGGGCGCGCCGAGCACGTTCTCCGGCGGGACGCGGACGTCGTTGAAGTAGAGGCGGCGCAGGTCGTTACCACGCAGGCCCATGGTGTCGTAGCGCTCGCCCACCTCGAAGCCCTTCATCCCCCTCTCCACGATCAAGGCGACGTGGGTGTCCTTCCCGTCGACCTCACAGCGCGCGAAGGTGGTGAACACGTCGCCGGTGCCGCCGTTGCCGATGTAGCGCTTCTCGCCGTTCAGAAGCCAGGAGCCGTCCGGCTGCTGCACGGCACGGCTCTCGAGGTGATACGCGTCGGAGCCGGCGTTCGGCTCGGTGAGCGCGAAGCCGGCGAGCTTGCGCCCCGCCGCCAGGTCGGGCAGGAACCGTTCCTTTTGCTCGTCGGTTCCGAACAGGTGGATGCCCTTGAAGCCGATCGACTGGTGGACGCCCATCACGATCGAGAGCGTGGCGTCGATCTGGGCGAAGGTCTCGAAGACCCTGGCGTAGCCGGTCTGCGAGAGGCCCTGGCCGCCGTAGCGCTCGGGCACGTACAGCCCACACAGCCCACGCTCTCCGAGCTCGCGGACGAGGTCGTCCCCGAGCCACCGCCTCTCCTCGATCTCGCGGGGATCCATTCGCTCGCCGATCTCTCGCGCGGAACGGATCAGCGCTCTGACGCGATCCTGCTCCGATTCGTTGGGCGCCGGCCACGGGAAGACCATCTCCTCGTGAATCTCGCCGCAGAAGAGCGACTTCGCGAACGATGAGGTGGGTTGCTCCTCCTGCTCGCGCTCGGGCCGCACGGTGGTGGCCGCCTCCATCACCCGCGAGGCTACCCGGCGCGGGTCCACCCACGCGCCGTGGGACACAATCACGGCAATGAACAGGGGAACGCAGGGCTCGCGGGCGGCGCGGCGTAGGCCGACGCCGACGGCCTACCGGCGCCGGCGCCTTGCCGGGCTGGGCGTGTTCGCCGCCGCGGCGCTCGCAGCGGGCATCATCGTTGGAAGCGGCGCGGGAGGCGGGACGACGCTGACGCCGAGGCAGGCGGTCCGCCAGCAGCGCGTCGAGCATCCCGTGCACTTCACGGTCGAGGCGAGCGGCGACCTCCTCATCCATTCCCCGGTATGGGAGCGCGCGCTGGCCCTGGGAGGGGGAAGCCACTACGACTTCGCTCCGGAGCTGGCGGAGATCAAGCCGTACGTGGCCCACGCCGACCTCGCCCTCTGCCACGTGGAGACGCCGATGACCCCCGCGCCGCCCACCAGCTATCCGATCTTCAATACGCCCCCTGCCCTGGCACAGGGCATCAAGGCGACGGGCTGGGACGTCTGCGACACGGCCTCCAACCATTCGGTCGACCAGGGACAGACCGGCATCGACGACACCGGCAAGGCGCTCGACGGGGCCGGCGTGCGACACACGGGATCCTTTCCCTCCGCCAAGGCCCAGCGGAAGCTGGTGATCCAGAACGTGCGCGGCCTCAAGGTCGCATTCCTGGCCTACACCACGGACACCAACGGCATCCCGCTTCCGCACCCGTGGTCCGTGAACATCGCGAGCGCCCGGCGCGTCATCGCCGACGCCCGCCGCGCCCGACGGAAGGGCGCGGACGCGGTGATCGTCAACCTGCACTGGGGCGGCGAGATCCTTCCCGAATACCAGGGCACCCCGAGCACCGGCGAGCTCGACCTCGTCAAGAGGCTGACCGCGTCGCCGCTGATCACGGCGATCGTGGGGCAGGGCCCCCACGCGGTGCAGCCGATCGAGCACCTGAACGGGAAGTTCGTCGTCTTCAGCGAGGGGAACCTGATCTCCAACCAGAGCCCGGAGGCCGGCCTGCCGGCCTCGAGCCAGGACGGAATGGTGGTACTGCTGAGCTGCGTCGCCAACGGGAAGGGGGTTCACTGCACGCGGGTTCGGTACGTGTCGGTGTACGTCAACCACCCGGACTTCACGGTGCTGCCGGTCGGCGACGCGCTAAAGAGGGGTCAGGGAGATCCCGCCGCGCTGCGCGCCTCGTACGAGCGCACCGTGAGCGTGGTCGGCAGGGACAAGCACATCGAGCCGGTGCCGGCGAAGCTGCCGGGCGGCTAGAGGAAGTCGTCTGCCTGATCGGCGATCAGGCGGGCAAGCGCAAGGGAGGAGGTGGCCGCCGGCGAGGGGGCGTTGCGTACGTGCACGGCCCGCTCCGTTCGGTGGACGACGAAGTCGTCAACGAGGGAGCCGTCACGCGCCACCGCCTGGGCCCGGATGCCGGCGGGCCCCGGTAGAACGTCGTCGCCCCGCAGCTCGGGAACGAAGCGTCGGAGCTCGCGGACGAAGGCACGACGGCTCGCGGCCGCTCGCAGCTCGGTCCAGCCGGTGCGCCAGAAGCGGCCGGCGAGGCGCCACGTTCCCGGCCAGCCGAGGCTCTGCCCGAGATCGCGCACGCGGACGCGCCCCAGCCGGTAGGCGTCCCGGGCTCCGACCAGTAGCGCCGAGGGCCCAAGCAGCACCTCGCCGTCGATGCGTCGCGTGAGGTGCATCCCGAGGAAGGGCAGGTCGGGGTCGGGGACGGGATAGATGTTGCTCCGAACGAGGTCGCGGCGCCCGGGGCGCAGTCGCAGATAGGCGCCCCGAAAGGGCACCACCCGCGGCTCGCTCGGCGCCCCGCACGCCACCGCGAGGCGATCGGACCACGCGCCCGCGCAGGCGACAGCGACCCTGGCCCGTGTCGTGCCCCGAGCGTGATCGACGGCGATCGAGCTCCCGCCCGCCCGAAGGGCGGCGAC
>JBKPIV010000107.1:0-3671 GCA_046730395.1 Actinomycetota bacterium
GAGCTCACCGCGTCGCTGCGCGAGTTCCTCGGCAAGCCTTCCTGACCGGTCAGGTCTCCAGATCCAAGCGCTCCACGCCGGCGGCCCGCAGCGCTTCATCGGGGTCGAGGTAGGTCTTCATCTCGCTCCCAGCTGGTGGATGAGGTGTGCTCATTTCTCTTTCGGCGCTCTGGGCGCAGATCGTTCCTGGGAGTTGCCCCGGGGGCTCAATTCCATGCGGGACCGTCAGGCGGTCAGAAAGCGGGAGGAGCTGGCCGGGGCAGGTGGGTTGAAGGGCCCCTGGCGCGAGAGCATGTGCCAGGACTACGCCGGGAAGATCACCCCCTTGATAGCGGGGTCGTCTTCAAAGAGAAAGCGGTACCCCATTGGGTCGGGCGCCCAGCCCGCAAGGCACCGTAGGATTGCGGCCGTGCCGTTCACGCTCAGGAACCTGAAGGAGGACCTTGAGGACGTCGGGCCCAGGTTCGACGGCGCGCCGGAGTTGGAGTTCCGCCTGGCGACCGAGGCGCTCGAGCTCGAGCAATCCGGCCTGAGCTACCAGCGCGTCCCGCCCGGGTATCGCTTTCCGTACGGCCACACGCACAAGAAGCAGGAGGAGGTCTACATGGTCGTGCGCGGGAGCGGGCGGATGAAGCTCGACGACGAGATCGTCGAGCTCAAGGAGTGGGACGCGGTGCGTGTCCCGCCCGGGACGTGGCGAGGCTACGAAGCCGGGCCGGAGGGCCTCGAGATCATCGTCATCGGCGCGCCCAATCTCGGCGAGGCGCCGCGCGAAGACGTCGAGGGCCAGCGCGACTGGTGGGCTGACTAAGAGCTAGCAGTCAAGGGCCCCGCTCTTCGTCCAAAGCGGGTGCGTTCTAGATTGCGTCAGTCGTGGAGCAGTGGCGCGTACGAAAGGCCGACGATCAGCCCCTCGCTCGAGAGAAGCCGAACCACGGTCTGGCCCCAGGGTTCCTGGCGCGCGGGGTGCAGCAGCTCGAAGCCCGCGCGCTGCAGCTCCTCGCCGGCCGCTGCCACTGCGTCGGCGTCCTCGACCTCGAACTCGACGCTCGCCTGCGGAACCGTCAGCTCGGCCGGCCACGATGGTGTGCCGAAGCACGCCTCCGCGGCCTGGGACAGCGGCCAGACGCCGAAGTGCTTGCTGCCGGCGATCTTCTCGCTGTGCCAGTACTCCCCGTCCTCGCCGGCGGCGAGCGGGAGGCCGAGGGCCTCGACGTAGAGCTGGCGGCTCTTCGGCGGGTCGGGGGCAACCACTGCGAAGCTTGCGATGAAGAGGATGTCCATGGCCGTCCACCGTACGTAACTGCAGCGGCGGCGGCTTGAAGATTTCGGACATACCGCATGACCACGACTGCGACCCACATCGCGTAGATGCTCCGGCGGTAGGTGTTTGGGTCGCGTGCCTTTCGCTTCACCCAGGTTGTATCGGCGACCAGGCGCTGCCGCTGTATGCCGCCTTGCGAAAAACCCGCTTTCCATGCAGAGCGGCGGTTTTGTTGCCCCGCAGGAGGTGGTAGTCGCCGCCAAGGTGCACCCGTCACCGCACCTGTCGGGTTCACCGGCTGGCCCAGGAGATGGACCGCCTCGACGCCCAGCTGCGCAGCTCGCTGCCCGAGGTCGGAGAGGTCTTCATCGACCTGACGCAGCACAGGAGCCGTGACAGCCGAGGCTGATCCTCGCCATCCGGTGCCGCCGGTAAGAAGGGAGGGGTGATCGCCTCAGGTTCCTCACCCGCGGCCGAGGACACCAACGGTCGCGAGCTGGCTGTCTTCATCTCGATCCGGACGATCCTGCTGGTCGGCGTCGCGGTCGCCCTCGCCTGGGCGCTCGCGTCGGTGGGACACGTGCTGCTGCTGATCTTCGTGGCGATCTTCAGCGTCGCCGTTCTCTCTCCCGTCGTCGATCTGATGGAGCGGCGTTTGTCCTGGAACCGTGCGGTGAGCTCCACGGTCCTCGTCATTGGAATCGTCGTTCTCACCGCCGTCACGTTGTTGATCCTGCTTCAGCCCATCGTGGATGCGGTGCGCAACTTCAACGACAACCTGCCGCGCCTGGTCGACGAAGCACGCCACAGCGATCTCGGTGGCTTCATCAACGGGGGCAGCAACTCGCTCGACACTCTCAAGGCGCATTCCAGTGACATCGCCAACGGGGTCGGGAAGGTGTCCGGTGGGCTGGCCCACGTCGGCGTCTCCGCCTTCGGAGCCGTCACGCTCGTTTTCTCGGTCACCTTCCTGACCTTGTTCGGGCTGATCGACGAGCCCCGGGTCCGCACCTCGATCGGCGGCCTGCTTTATCCCGGCAAGCGGGACCGCTACGAGCAGGTCACCGACCGGATCATCCGCACGACCTCCCGGTACATGCTCGGCAACCTGGCGATCTCGGTGATCTGCGCGACGGTCTACGGGGTCACGGCGGTGATCCTCGGGCTGCCCTACGCGCTCGCCCTCGCCCTGATCGCCGGGATCCTCGACATCATCCCCAACATCGGATCCCTCCTCGCCGGCATCATCATCGGCATCGTCGCGCTCTCCGTCAGCCTGTTCGCTCTGATCGTCTTCGTGATCGTGATCCTGGTCTACCAGCAGGTCGAGAACTACATCCTGCAGCCCACGATCATCGGCAAGGCGACCAACGTCTCCGGGTTCACGGTGATCGTCAGCGTGCTGGTGTTCGGCTCTCTGTTCGGGATCATCGGGGCGATCATCGGCGTCCCGATTGCGGCGGCGATAGAGATCGTCCTGGACGAGGCGACGGCAGGAAGGCGGGCGCGCATCGCCGCGGGTGACGCCGCTGGCGGGCAGCCGGCTTGAGTCCTCTCAGTCGGCTGGATTCCTCTGGGTGGGCGTCAAGGTGCCCGGCGTCGCGGGATCGGCGAAGGAACGAACCTCCTTGGTGAGCGCGAGGATCTGCTTTGACAGGTCGAGCAGCTCCTCGTTCTGCTTGTCCTCTTCCTGCACCGTCCTCCACTGCTGGTCCGCGATCACCTGACGGCGGGCGTCGGCCCGGTTCTGGCTGATCATCACGAAGGTCGAGAGGAAGATGGCCTCGAGCGAGACGATCATCGTCAGCAGGCCGAACGGATAATCCTCGACACGGAAGCCGATCCAGCAGCCGAACCAGATGATGTGGATGTAGACGAACAGCATCGAGCCCGAGAACGCCGTGATCTTGTCCGCGATCCGGTTCTGCCTCGCATCTGCCCGCTGTTGCTCTCTCTTCAGAAGAGCCGGGTTGATGGGCGGCTCGAGCTTGGGGACCGGCAGCAGGAACTTGCGCAGGCGCTCCGCGGCGGTCTTGGGAGCTTGGTGCCCGTTGTGGGCGGGCGATTTCCGATGGCTTGCTTGATCGGTTGGCATCGGGACTCCTTCCAGATCAGTTGTCAGGCTGGGGACGGTGCGGGAGGTCGAGCCTCGGCAGGGGGCTCGGCCGCCTCGCTGGCCTGGCCTACGGCGCTCGCCACGAGCATCATCCCGCCGACGATCCCGACGAAGGGACCTGCGTCGAGGACGGTCGAAGCATGAGCGCTGAGCCCGACGCCGGATCCGCCCGGGACGGGAATGGCGCTGTTCACCGCGCCCGTGGGGCCGAAGTCGGGTAGCTGGAAGCACTTGACCACGCAGTACGCGGTGATCCCGAGGCCGAGCAGACCGACGATCGCCGCCGCCGCA
>JBKPIV010000108.1:0-4606 GCA_046730395.1 Actinomycetota bacterium
CGCTCACGCTGATCGAGCTCGTGGAGGTGTACCTCGCGCAACACGACGTCGACCCGGTAACGATTGAGAAGCTCCGCTGGCTGCTCGGGAAGGCGGTTGCCGCCTTCGGCGAGCGACCAGTCACCGAAATCCGGTCGGAGGAGATCGCCGCCTGGCGGATCGCGCTCTCACCCGGCTACCGCTTCGATGCGACGCAGGCGCTCCGGCAGGTGCTCGCGCGCGCGGTCGTCTGGGGGATGATCGAGGTCAACCCGGCGAAGCTCGGTGTCGATAACCCGTCGCCGCGGCGCAGGGAGCAGCGCCCCTTCGAGACGTGGGCTGAGCTCGACGCCGTCGCCGCGAATCTCTCGCCCCGCTACCGGCCGATGGTGATCTTCGCGGCCGCCACTGGGCTTCGTCCGGCCGAATGGCTCGCCCTCGAACGGCGTGACCTCGACCTTGAGGCGCGCGTCGTTTATGTCCACCGCTCGTTCACGAAGGGTCGGTTGAAGTGCCCGAAGACAGAAGCGAGCCGCCGCGCGGTGCCGCTGCAGACAATCGCCCACGAAGCGATCAAACGGCAGCCAGCGAGCTGGCAGAGCGGACTCGTGTTCCCCGCCGAGCGGGGTGGCTACCTCGACCTGCACAACTTTCGCAACCGCGAATGGAAGTCGGCGCAACTCGCCGCTGGGATCGAGCCTCTACGCAGGGTCTACGATCTCCGACACACCTTTGCCACTTTCGCGCTCCGTGCCGGCATCTCCACCTTCGACCTCTCCCGCTACATGGGCGCCAGCCTGACCATGATCGACCGGCACTACGGCCACCTCGCCCGCGACGGACGCGAGCACGCGATTCGCCTGCTCGACGAGCTGAGCGCCGGACAACGTCCACGGTGGACGCTGGTGGACGCTGCGTGGACACCAAATCCCGCCGCCGAAGTCAGCACAGATCTGGATGATCACGAGTAGACGCCGACGACCATGGAGACCCAGGCAAGCGCGACCGAACCCGATGTCGAGGACGAGCCCGGCGGCGACGCTCGGCGCTTCCAGGTGCTCGCGCTCGACGGCGGGGGAGTACGTGGGATCTTCACCGCAGCGCTCCTAGCCGGGCTCGAGGAGGACATCGACTCTCCTGTCGCGGACCACTTCGACGTCGTCGTCGGCACCTCGACCGGCGGCATCATCGCGCTCGCGCTCGGCGCCGGACTGAGCCCGCGGCAGATCCTCGAGTTCTACATCGAGGAGCGCGACGCGATCTTCGCCGGCTCGCCGCTCGTGACGAACGTGCGCCGCCTCTTCCGGGCGAAGTACCGGCCCGACGGGCCCGAGTCGGCCCTGAAGCGCATCTTCGGCGAGCGCCTGCTCGGCGAGAGCAAGATCCCGCTCGTCATCCCGTCGTACAACCTCGGCGAGATCGCCGTCTACCTGTTCAAGACGCCACACCACCCGCGGCTGAAGCGCGACTACCGCGCGCCGATGTGGGCTGTCGCGATGGCGACGAGCGCGGCTCCGACCTACTTCCCGGCGTTCCGGCTCCCGGTCGACGAGGTCAGGCTCGTCGACGGCGGCGTCTGGGCGAACAACCCGGCCATGGTCGGCGTGACGGAGGCGGTCAGCATGTTCGGCTGCGCGCTCGACGAGATCCGCCTCCTGAGCGTAGGCACGACGACGAGCGTCAAGCCGCGCCCGAGCGGGCTCGACGACGCCGGCCTCCTGCGCTGGGTGCGGGGGACGAACGTCGTCTAGGTGCTCATGGCCGGGCAGTCGGCCGGCGCCTTCGCGCAGGTGCAGCACCTGATCGGCACCGCCAGCGCCCATCGGCTCGACTCGCCGGCTCCGGCCGAGATCGCGAGCCTCGACGCCTGCGACGCGCGGGAGCTGATCGGCAAGGCCGCCCATCACAGCCGGGTATTTGTCCCGTTTTTCCAGTCCGAGTTCGGGGCGCACACCGCCCCCCCGTTCCAGCCGTTCCACGGCCCTCACGCAAAGGCAGGTACCTGATGCTCACATCCGACCCGAACCTCCTCCTCGACGAGCTCCTCGACACCTCGATCGCCGAGTTCGACGTGCCCGGCGACGTCTACGAACGGGCGGTCGCCCGCTACGAGGCGCTCGGCAACTGGCTCGCCGACCACTGGGGCGACGACCCCGAGGACGGCCTCGTCTATCCGCAGGGCTCGATTCGCCTTGGGACGATGGTCGCGCCGATCACCGAAGGCGCTGAATACGACGTTGACCTCGTTTGCCGGCGCGACATCGCGAAGGAGTCGACGACGCAGCAGGAGTTGAAGGCCGACGTCGGCGGCGGGGTCGCCGCCTTCGTCGCCTCGAAGCCCGAGGGCGACCCGCGCCAGAGCGAGGGCAAGCGCTGCTGGACACTCGAGTATCCCGGCGAGCCGTTCCACATGGACATCCTGCCGGCGTTGCCGGACCTCGAGGCGGCGCCGAACGGGATCTTGCTGACCGACCGCGAGCTCGTCCGCTGGCAGCCGTCGAACCCGATCGACTTCGCCGACTGGTTCTACAAGCAGATGGCACGCGAGGTCGGCTTCGCGGAAAAGCGCGAAGTGCTCGCGAAGCAGATGGATGTCGAGGAGGTGCCCGCCTGGTATCTGAAGACGACGCTGCAGCGCACCGTGCAGGCGCTGAAGCGCCACCGCGACATCTACTTCGCGGACTCGCCCGAGAACCGGCCGGCCTCGATCATCATCACGACCCTCGCGGCGCGCGCGTACCCCGGCACGGGCTCGCTCTACGAGGTGCTGCTCTCGGTGACCGAGAAGATGCCCACGCTCGTCGAAAACCGCGACGGCATCTGGTGGGTCGCGAACCCGGTGCAGCCGTTGGAGAACTTCGCCGACCGCTGGCGGTCGAAGCCGGGCAGCGACGAGCGCTTCTTCACCTGGATTGCCCAGGCCCAGGCGGATTTCACGGCGATCGGCGAGGAACGCGGCGTCGACCGCGTGCTGACGAAGGTTGCGAAGAGCTTCGGGGAGGGGCCGGCGCGCCGCGCCGGCGCGGCGTTCGGGATCGAGCTGCGCGACGCCCGCGACGCCGGGCGGCTCGGCATGGCCGTGGGCACCGGCATGTTGGGCGCGACGGTGGGGACGAAGACAACGCGGCCGGTGCCGCCGCACACCTTCCACGGCGATGCGCCGGAGCGGCCTTAACGCCGCGCAGCAGGCGTTCGCACTGCACGCGCGCTTCCCCGACGTGCAGGGGAAGCTCAGGGCCGGCCGCCTCGTCTGGACAGGCTCGCTGCAACCGACGCCGTTGAGCCGCAGCTACCGCGTGCAGATCGTCTTCGGGCCGCGAGGGCAGCCGCAGGTCCGCGTCCTCGACGAGCTCGCGTCCCGCAAGGGCCGTTCGCTGCCGCACGTGTACTCCGACGGCACGCTCTGCCTGCACGAGACGGACGAGTGGAAAGCGACCATGGTGATCGCTGACACGATCGTGCCCTGGACGGCGGAGTGGCTCGCCCACTACGAGATCTGGCTGGTGACGGGCGACTGGTACGGCGGCGGCCAGTGGCCGCCGCGGCGCACAGGCGCGCACGAGTTGGCCGCCGCGGACGAGACCAAGGAGCCGCCGGCTCACGCCGCCTGATCGGCTACGGCTTCATGCGATCAAGATTGCAGCCCGGCGTGAACGACAAGCGCCTGTTCGTTAGGTGAGGTCGATCGTTCTGGCAGAGCAGAGAGCACATCTCAGGCCCGCTGTTCGACCTCACTTCACGGCGTCGTGGACCTGAAAGCTCCATAAACGGCTCCATACCCTACGCACGCTGGAGCATATGCAAGTCGATCCGAGTGGAAAGGGGTAAGCGTTCAGTCGGCAGGGACCCGTTTGGGGGCGGCGAATGACCCGGTGTGGAGCGCTCGGAGGCGGAGACGATCTACGCGGCCGGGCAGGAGCCGGTGGTCGAGGCGCTGTTGGCGTTGTCGGCCCGACTCGAGGCACAGGACGCGCAGCTCGCCGCGCTGGCGGAGCGTGTTGAGGAGCTCGAGCAGCGGCTGAAGCGCGACTCGAGCAACTCCTCGCTGCCGCCAAGCCATGACCCGCCGTGGCTGGGGAAGCGGGGCCGATCGCGCGGGACGGGGCGCAAGCAGGGCGGTCAGCCGGGGCATCCGGGCCACGGGCGCACGTTGTTTCCGATCGAACGAGTGACCGACCTCGTTGACCACTGGCCGGAGCGCTGCACGTGCGGCCATGCCTTCGGCGAGGAGGAGCGCGAGCCGGCGGGTGCGCCGGCGAGGCATCAGGTGGCGGAGCTGCCGCCGCTCGCGGTCGAGATCAGCGAGCACCGGCTGCAGTGGCTCTGCTGTCCCGACTGCGGCCGCACGGTGCGAGCCGGGCTGCCGACCGGAGTGCCGCGCAGTTGTTTCGGTCCAAAGTTGGAGGCGGCAATAGCGTCGCTCACGGTCCGGAATCGTCTCTCGCGGCGGCAGCTGGTCGAGCTGATGGAGGAGCTGTTCGGTTGTCCGATCGCAGTCGGCACGATCGATGCGATCCTCAGCCGCACCGTCGAAACGCTTGAGCCGGTTTACGAGGAGTTGCTCGAGCAGACACGCGCGGCGGGCGCGCTCAACATCGACGAGACCGGCTGGTACCTGAGCGGCGAG
>JBKPIV010000109.1:0-12492 GCA_046730395.1 Actinomycetota bacterium
GGTTCGATGAGAAGATCGCCAGGAACTTGACCCGCTCCAGCAGACGATTCCGCGCGTCGAGCGCCTCCTGCAACACGCGACGGTTGAACTCGAGCCAGCTCAAATCCCGGTCGAGCCAGGCAGCGCCGCGCAGCTCCTCCACCGTCGGTCCTACGGACGACGAACCGTCAGAGGCAACTCCCCGGACTGCCGCGATGGGGGGACTCGAGCTCATCCGAAAAGAGTAGTCGCCCGGACGCGCCTCGGCCTCGGAGATCCACCGCGTCTGCTGACCGAATGGTCAAGGCGGCAACCGACTGGCATCGGGACAAGCCGCGCCGAGTCGTGCCGGGAGTCGGACTGGCGCAACTGCGGCCGAGCTGGTCCAGGCGCCTTGGCGCGCCGGAAGAGGTAGAGCGTGTGCACGACTCGAGGCAGGCTGGAGCCCTGCGGCGTCTTGGCCAGCGGGTGCATCCGGATCCGGTGGAGACCCGCCCCTCATGCGGTCTATTTCGCAGAGCCGTCGGCAGTTCCGCAGGTATCGGAATCCGGAACCACCGTGAGAGTGACTATGTTCCGCTCTGAGCTCCCGGGGGGTGGGGTGCCGGGCCGCTATATCGTGGGCGGGTGGCTGTCACGTTGCGGCCCATGGGTGTGGACGAGTTCGCACGGTGGCTTCCGAAGGTGCGGGATTTCTATGCCCAGGACATGGTGACGAACGGGGGCGCGTCGGAGGACGAGGCGCACCGAAAGGCGATCGCGGACACGGAGCAACGATGCTCCTCGCGGAGACGGAGGGGCGCCGTCGTGGCTTCGACCGCATCGGGTTGAACGTCTTCGGAGGCAACGAAGTCGCGCGTTCCCTCTACCGGTCGCTCGGCTACACCGAGAGCGCGGTCATCATGAGAAAACACCTCTGAGCGGCCCCGCAGCTCCCGCACCCTTTCGAGCTCTGGCGACATTCTCGAACTGTGAGTGTGCGGGGGTCCCGTCTGGGGCTGTTGTCAGGTGGCGTCGGTGCTCTTTGTTCGTGACTCGATTCTCGAATGACTCTGCTCGCGGGTGTCTTTCCAGTGATTTGTCCGAGGGGAGAGCCCGGTGTCGGCCTGGCGCCCGCTTGTTGGCCTGATCAGAAGCCTGTCCGCGTTCTGAGCGCGTGACCCGTCACAGTTCTGCCGCCCGCGGTTTCCACCCCAGACCGACACCGGATGTGTTCCCCAACATTTCGGCTGGAGGTCGGTGAACGGATGCTCACAGATCAGCTGGACTACGTCGTCGGAGTTGACCCGCACCGCGACTCGCACGCGCTCGCGGTCATCGAGGTCGTCACGGGTGCCGTGGTGTTCGAGGCGACCGTCGACGCAAGCAGCGACGGCTACGCACGGGCGCTGAAGCTCGTGGATGAGCGCGCCCCGGCGCGGCGAGTTGCGGCCGTTGACACGTGCACGGCTTCTGGAACGCCTCGCTGCGACCCGACCCCATGGCCGAGTCGACGCCGAGCTGCGCGGCAGCCTGCTCGCGCTCCGGTCGATCGCGCGGCGGGTGCTGCAACTGACCGCCGAGGAACTCGAGCTCGCACGCGAGATCGAAACGCTCACCCGCAAGCTCGCACCGCAGCTGCTCGACCAGCCCGGTGTCGGACCGCACGCCGCCGCACAGCTCGTCCTCTCCTGGTCACACCCAGGCCGAATCGAGTCGGAAGCCGCCTTCGCCAGGCTCGCCGGCGCCGCCCCGATCCCCGCCTCCTCCGGGCAGACCATCCGCTACCGACTCGACCGAAGCGGCGACCGCAAACTCAACCGCGCACTGCACATGATCCTCGTCACACGAAAACGCTCACACCCCGCGACGATCGCTTACATCCAACGACGCCTCCAAGAAGGCAAGACCCGACGCGAAGCAAACCGCTGCCTCAAGCGCTACCTCGCCCGCAGCCTCTACCGACTGCTCGAGCACCCGCCAATGAGCAATTGATGCCATGAAGAAGCGGGCCTCCTGAGCCCCGTCCTCCGTGGGCGCTATGCCCGGGGAGACCAGAACGTCGGGACCGGAAGGAGGCCCACGAAGATGATCTACGTCGGTATCGACCTACACCGCAAGCGCTCCCAGATCGCGGCTCTCGACGAGCAGGGGGCGGAGCTGCTCTCACGTCGAGTCGCGAACGAGCCAGAGGCACTGAGGGCGATCCTCACTGAGCTGGGCGGCGAGCTGCAGGTCGCGCTCGAGGCGACCTACGGTTGGGAGCGGCTGGCTGACCTGCTCGAAGCGGAGGGGCACGAGCTGCACCCTCTCGCACCCGTTGCGCACGAAGGCGATCGCGGCCGCGCGCGTGAAGACGGACGCTGTCGATGCGCGCACGCTCGCACATCTGTGCGCACCGATCTGTTGCCCGAGGCGTACGTCGCTCCACGCGAGTTGCGTGACCTGCGCGATTTGCTTCGCCACCGGGTCGTGCTGACGCGGATGCGCTCGGCGCTCAAGAACCGCGTGCACGCGCTCCTCGCCCGTCAGGGCATCCAGCACGGCCACGCCGATCTCTTCGGTGCCAGCGGGTATCGCTTCCTTGCTGAGCTGCGCCTGCGTGAGCCGGCACACCGGCGATTGAACAGCCTGCTGAGCCTGATCAGCGACTTCGACCGCGAGATCGACTCGGCGAAGCGTGAGATCGACGCGCTCGCTCGCCACGACCCGCGCGTCGACGTCCTTTGCCAGCTGCGCGGGATCGGCCCTTACACGGCGATGCTCGTGATCGCCGAGGACGGCGAGATCGAACGCTTCCGCACCGCCCGTCATCTCTGCGCCTGGGCCGGCCTCACCCCGACCGTCCGCTCCTCCGACGGCAAGGCACGGCTCGGCCACATCTCCCAGCAAGGCTCGCCACACATCCGCTGGGCCTTGGTCGAGGCCGCGCAGAAAGCAGCGACCGGTGGCGGCCCGTTGCGCGCCGCCTTCGAGCGAATCGCGAAGCGCCGCGGCCGCAACATCGCCAAGGTCGCGCTCGCCCGCCGCATGCTCACGCTCTGCTACTACGGCGTACGCGACGGCGAGATCCGCTGCCTCAAAGCTCCGGGGCCGGCGAGCGCGCGTCCCGTCCAGGCGGCACCATGAGCGCCCGTCGACCGGTTGAACGCGCCCCGCACCCCGGACCACCTCTTCACACCGCTCGGGCGAGCTCGCATGAAAGTCTGGCCTCGCCACCACGGGACGGCCGCCGCACTTGATTGAGCCCCCGAGCCCCGTACGGCACTCTGGCCCGCCCCGCGCGGCCGGATGGATGACTGGACCGCTTCCGCCACAGCCCGCGCCGTCGCCAGCGGCAAGGCGACCAACCCAGCGAAGCCCGTGACGTTGACGCAGGCCCGCTTCTTCATGGATGACTTTCATAGAAGCATCACTCGTCCATCCGAGCTCGACGTGATCGTTGAGTGTCGCTTGATCCATGTCGGTCTCCCCTCTTTTTGATCAGGCGCAGGCTGACCTGATCGTCGCCGTCGCGTCTCTTGCCGCGTCGTCCAGTGACGAAGAACCGCGCGGTACGCCAGCGCCCCGAGACCTACAGCGGCTTTTCGTGCAGGGGTTGATGCTGACGCTGGCGCGGCCTTAGGTCGACGAGATCATCAGCGTCGGCGAGTTCTACGAGAAGGCCGCCGGCGGACAGGTCATCTTCACCTGGGACGCGCGAGTCGCCGGGCACATGCGAAGGGCCGTTTTGCAGGCCCTCCGGAACGACCTCGGTCAAGTCTCGTCAGCATGTGGTCGGGCTTGCTCTGCGGTCGTAACCCGGCCAGTGTCCCACCGCCGCTCGTCCTCCTGCATCCCGTGTCGACTGCGGATTGCGTGCCTCATTGTCCCAGCTCCGCCTAGCGGGCGATGTGGGTTTTCCGTGCGCGAATCGGACCGCCTACCGATGGCAGCAGCGAGAGAGCGGCAAGACTGTCGTTCCGTGCCGAAGACCGAACACCCGAAGACATACGGCGGTCTCGGCGTGCTGATCGCCGGCGGCGGCGTGGCCGGGCTCGAGGCGCTGCTTGCGCTGCGCGCGCTCGCAGGCGATCTCGTCGACCTCGAGCTGCTCGCACCCGAGCCCGCGTTCTGGTACCGCCCGCTCGCCGTCGCGGAGCCGTTCGACGCCGGCCGCGTCCACCACTTCGAGCTCGCCTCGATCGCCGAGTCCGCGGCCGCGAGCTTCACCCTCGGCCAGCTCGCCACGGTCGACGCCGACGCACGCATCCTCCGCACGGGCCAGGGCGCGGAGATCGGGTACGACATACTCGTGATCGCGTGCGGCGCCGTGCCACGACCGTGGCTCGCAGGCGCGCTGACCTTTCGCGGCCCCGCCGACAGCGACGCATTCCGCCGCCTGCTCGCCGAGGCCGACAACGGCAGCGTCCGCTCGGTCGCATTCACGCTTCCCGCGGGCGGAATCTGGCCGCTCCCCCTCTACGAGCTCGCGCTCTTGACCGCCACGCGCCTCGCCGGACACGACAAGCATGTCGAGATCGCGCTCGTCACGCCGGAGCCGGCGCCGCTCTCGCTCTTCGGCGAGGCGGCCAGCTGCGCCGTACGCGACCTGCTGAGAGAACACGGAATCAGTCTCCACACCGGCCGCTACCCGGCCCGCTATGAGGCGGGAATCCTCGAACTCGCCCCCGACACCACACTTGCCGTGGAGCGCGTGGTCGCGCTCCCCCGCCTCGAAGGGCCGCGGATCCCCGGGATCCCCCAGGACGCGGACGGTTTCATCGCGACCGACCTGAGCGGTCGCGTCCACGGGCTCGCGAGCGTCTACGCCGCCGGTGACATCACCCAGTTCCCGATCAAACAGGGGGGAATCGCCGCCCAGCAAGCCGATGCCGTCGCAGAAGTGATCGCGGCGCAGGCCGGAGCCGCCGTTCAGCCACACCGATTCCAGCCGGTGCTCCGCGGGCTTCTCCTCACCGGCGGCGCCCCGCGCTACCTCCGCAGCGAGCCGCACGGCGGACAGGGCGACACCAGCACGGTCAGCGACGAACCACTCTGGTGGCCGCCCGGCAAGATCGTCGGCCGTTACCTTGCGCCCTTCCTCGCCAGCCACGGCGGATTTGAGATCCAGCCGCCGGCCGACACGACCGGGATGCTCGAGATCGAGATCGACCTACCGGCCGACAACGCAACCTAAGCGCCCGTGAGCACGAGTGTGCAGATGCCCTGGCTTCCCAGCACACCGACGACCAAGAATCGAGCTCCGTTCCACCAAGACCGTCAAGACGCACGTCCGCCGCGTCCTGCTCGAACTCGGAGAGAGGCCTCGGAGTACCACCAGTGTGTTCTCGCCGTCCTCGCCTGCGTGTGCGACTGAGCCTTTGTTCTCTGTTTAGCGAATTGACAACGTCACGCGGGACGTAGACCGTCAATTCGGGACGTAAGCGCCGCTGTTTGCTGCCCGTACGGCAGAGACGTAGCCGGCACGCTCGTGTGCCGACCGGTCGACGCTGGTCGTAACGGAGAGCATGCCGCGTAGTTCGTCCACGGATCGAAGGCCCTTGCGGGCCATCCACGCGGACAAGCCGTCGAGTAGCACACCCGCGTACTCAGGCCCGTGGCGTAGCAGCGCCGAGGTCGTCATCACGACGTCTGCCCCAGCGAGCAGGTACCTGGCGACGTCGGCCGGGTCCTCGACACCGGTGGAGGCTGCCAGGTCGGCGCGCACCCTTCCGTGCAGAAGGGCAATCCACGTCCGCGGCAGGCGGCCGTCGGCCGGGTTCGAGAGCGTGACCCTGGGCACGATCGCGAGCGCCTCGGGATCGACGTCGGGCTGCAGGAAGCGGTTGAAGAGGACGAGCGCGTCGGCGCCTGCCTCGTCGAGTTGCAGCGCGACCTCGCCGAAGGAGCTGAAGTACGGGCTCAGCTTGACCGCGACGGGCACGGTGACCGCGTCCTTCACGCGTCGGAGGATCTCGACGTGGCGCTGCTCGACGTCCCTGCCCGATGTGTCCGGGTCGCCGGGAAGGTAGTAGACGTTCAGTTCGATCGCGGCGGCGCCGGCGTCTTGCAGCGCGCGGGCGTAGTCCGTCCATCCTTCGGGGGTGATGCCGTTGAGGCTCGCGATTATCGGAATGTCCACCATGGCGGCGGCACGCTCGATGAGGTCCAGGTAGCGGGAAGGACCGGCGTCCTCCTTGACGACGGCGGGGACATAGTCGAGCGCTTCGGCGAAGCTCTCGGCCGGGCCGTCGACGATCTGGGCTCGACGGGCCTCCTCCTCGCGCAACTGCTCCTCGAAGAGCGAGAACAGCACGATCGCGCCGACGCCGGAGTCGGCGAGACGCCGAACCCCGTCGAGCGTGTACGAGAGCGGCGACGCCGAGGCCACGAGGGGGTTCCGCAACTGCAGGCCCATGTAGCTGGTCGCGAGGCTCATCACCCCTCCTTGCGAGCGTCGTGGGCAAAGCTGCTCGCGTTGCGGGTCGCCATCTCCTCGTATGTCTGCCAGCGGAGGTCGGCGACCTCCTGGGCGAGGGCCAGAAGCCGTTCCGCCTCGGCCGGCTCCGCGCCGGCGAGCGCCCGGAAGCGAAGCTCTCCCTTCCTGTAGTCGGCGAGCGACATCCGCGGCCGCGGCGAGTCGAGCAGGAACGGGTTGCCGCCGTCGGCACGTACGACCGGGTCGTAGCGGATGAGCGGCCAGTGGCCGCTGCCGACGGCGCGGTACTGCTGGTCGAGCCCGTCGCGCATGTCGTAGCCGTGCGCGATGCAGTGGCTGTAGGCGATCACGAGCGACGGCCCCTCGTAGGCCTCCGCTTCGCGGAACGCGGTCAGAGTCTGCTGGGGGTCGGCGCCCATCGCGACGCGCGCGACGTACACATTGGCCAGCGCGATCGCCTGCAGCGCCAGATCCTTGGTGGGCATCGTCTTTCCCGCGGCCGCGAACTTCGCCACCGCGCCCAGCGGCGTCGCCTTCGACATCTGCCCGCCCGTGTTCGAGTAGACCTCGGTGTCGAGCACGAGCACGTTCACGTTGCGCCCGCTCGCGAGCACGTGATCCAGGCCGCCGGAGCCGATGTCGTAGGCCCAGCCGTCACCGCCGACGATCCAGACACTGCGCCGGACCAGATGATCCACGACGCTGCGCAGATCGGCCGCCGGCGGCCCCTCCAGCCTGTCGAGGCGCCGCTGGAGCTCGGCGAGGCGCTCGCGCTGCTCACGTAGCTCCGACTCGCGCAACTGCGGCGCGCTCAGGATCTCGTCAACCAGCTCCGCACCCAGCTCGTCGCGCAGCTCCGAGAGGCGGCGGCGGGCGAGCTCGGTGTGCCGGTCGGCGGCGAGACGGAGCCCGAGGCCGAACTCGGCGTTGTCCTCGAACAGCGAGTTCGACCAGGCCGGGCCGCGCCCGTCGGGGCCGGCCGTCCACGGCGTGGTCGGGAGGTTGCCGCCGTAGATCGACGAGCAGCCCGTCGCGTTGGCGACCGTCAGCCGATCGCCGAACAGCTGCGAGAGCAGCTTCAGGTACGGGGTCTCGCCGCAGCCGGCGCACGCGCCGGAGAACTCGAACAGGGGCTCGAGGAACTGGGTGCCGCGCACCGTGCCGAAGTCGACCCGCGAGCGGTCCGCCGCCGGCAGGCGCTCGAAGAACTCGATGTTCTCGCGCTCCGCGGCCACCAGCGGCTCGCGCTCGCCGAGGTTAATCGCCTTGTGCACGGGGTCTCCGCCGCTCGAGACGGGGCATGCCTCCACGCACAACCCGCAACCGGTGCAGTCCTCGACGTAGACCTGCAGCGTGTAGCGGGTGTCGGGAAGACCCGGGCCGGTGAGGCGAGCCGACCTGAAGCTCTCCGGCGAGCCCTCCAGGCGGGATGGGTGGTAGTAGCGCGAACGGATCACGCTGTGCGGGCAGACGAAGCTGCAGTTGCCGCACTGGATGCAGAGCTCCGAGTCCCAGACCGCCACCTGGTCGGAGACGTTGCGCTTCTCGTACCGCGTCGTGCCGCTCGGATAGGTGCCGTCGAAAGGCAGCGCGCTGACCGGCAGCTCGTCGCCCCGGCCGGCCATCATCGCGGCCGTCACCGTTCGGACGAACTCCGGCGCGTCCGGCGGCACGAGCGGGGGCGGCTCGCGCGCGGACGTCACCCGGCCGGGAAGCTCGACCCGGTGAAGCCCTTCCAGAGCGCGGTCGACGGCCGCCTGGTTGCGTTTCACGACCTCGGCGCCGCGACGGCCGTAGGTCTTCGCGATCGCCGTCTTGACTCGCTCGATTGCCTGCTCGGGCTCGAGGATGCCCGAGATGGCGAAGAAGCACGTCTGAAGCACCGTGTTGACCCGCCCCGCAAGGCCCGCGTCGCGGGCGATCTGGCCCGCGTCGATCACGTACAGCGCGATCCGCTTGGCCAGGATCTGCTCCTGCATCGGACGGGAGAGCGCGTCCCAGACCCGATCCGGCGGATGGGAGCAGTTCAGCAGCAATGTCGCGCCCGGCGCGGCCCGTTCGAGCACCTCGGCGCGCTCGAGCAACCCGAACTGGTGGCAGCCGACGAAACTCGCCTGCGAGATGAGATACGGAGCACTGATCGGTTGCGGCCCGAAGCGCAGGTGGGACACTGTTTGCGACCCGGACTTCTTGGAGTCGTAGACGAAGTAGCCCTGCGCATGCAGGCCCTCCTCGTCGCCGAGGATCTTGATCGTGTTTTTGTTCGCTCCGACGGTCCCGTCGGAGCCGAGCCCGAAGAACACCGCGCGCACCGTCTCACGAGGCTCGATGTCGAGCGAGGCGTCGTAGGTCAGACTCGTGCCGGAGACGTCGTCCGTGATTCCAACGGTGAAGCGGCGACGCGGCCGTCCGCGCCCCAGCTCCTCGAAGATCGCTGCGACCATGCCCGGGGTGAACTCCTTGGAGGAGAGGCCGTAACGCCCCCCGATCACGGCCGGCATCTGCTCGCGCTCGCCGAAGGCATGCGACTCGCTGACCGCCGCCAGCACGTCGAGGAAGAGCGGCTCACCGAGCGAACCTGGCTCCTTCGTCCGGTCGAGCACCGCGATCCGCCGAACCGTCGCGGGCAGCGCCGCCGCCAGCGCCTCCGGCGGAAACGGCCGGTACAGGCGCACCTGCGCCACCCCCACCCGCTCGCCGCGGGTCTGGAGGTACGAGACCGTCTCGCGCGCGGTGTCGCCGCCCGAGCCCATGACCACCAGGACGCGCTCAGCCTCGGGATGGCCGCTGTAGTCCACCAGCCCATACCGCCGGCCGGTGCGTTCGCCGAGCTCGTCCATCGCGCTCTGCACGATGCCCGGCACGCGGGCGTAGAACGGATTGACGGTCTCGCGGGCCTGGAAGTACACGTCCGGGTTCTGCGCGGTGCCGCGAATGAAGGGGCGCTCCGGCGAGAGCGCGCGGCCCCGATGCTCAAGCACCAGATCTTCCGAGACGAGGGCGCGCAGGTCGTCGTCGGCAAGCAGGTCGATCGTGCTCAGCTCGTGCGAGGTCCTGAACCCGTCGAAGAAGTGCAGGAACGGCACGCGCGTCCGGAGCGTCGCTGCATGCGCGACGAGCGCCAGGTCGTGGGCCTCCTGCACCGACGCCGACGCAAGCAGCGCGAAGCCCGTCTGCCGGACGGCCATCACGTCGGAGTGGTCTCCGAAGATCGAGAGCCCCTGGGCCGCGAGCGAGCGAGCGGCCACGTGCAGCACCGCCGCAGTCAGCTCGCCGGCGATCTTGTACATGTTCGGGATCATCAGGAGCAGGCCCTGAGAGGCGGTGAACGTCGTCGCCAGCGCCCCGCCCTGCAACGCGCCGTGCAGCGCCCCCGCCGCGCCGGCCTCGCTCTGCATCTCCACCACCGCAGGGACGGTGCCCCAGATGTTCGGGCGTCCCCGACTCGACCACTCGTCCGCGAGTTCGGCCATCGGCGAGGACGGTGTGATCGGGTAGATGCAGCAGACCTCGCTCACGCGGTGGGCGATCGACGCCGCAGCCTCGTTGCCGTCGACCGTAGCCCGCATCAGCGGGGCTCCGGGAACATCTCGATCGAGTGCACCGGGCACTGCTCGAAGCACGCCCGGCATCCCGTGCAGCGGTTGTAGTCGAACCGGTAGCGGCTGCCCGGGCCGAGCTTGATCACGGCGTCCTCGGGACATGCGCCCAGGCACCCATCGCACTCGCAGCAGTTCCCGCACGACAGGCACCTCTGCGCCTCGAACGTCGCGTCCTGCGACGGGAGGCCGCCGACCACCTCTGCGAAGTCGCCGATGCGCTCTAACGGCTCGAGCTCGGGCTGCTGCTTCCGCAGCGCGTCGCCGAAATACCAGAGATTCAGCATCTCGAAGGTGGCCAACGGGTGCTTCGCCGGGCGCTCGACCTCGATGCCGCGCAGCCAGGCGTCGATCTCCCGCGCCGCACGCTTCCCGTGCCCCACTCCCACCGTCACCGTGCGCTCGGCCGGAACCATGTCCCCACCGGCGAAGACGCCGGAGCAGCCGGTCATCAGCGACGGAGACACCCGTACGGTGCCGTCGCGCTCGAACTCGACTCCCGGCACCGCGCGCAAGAAGGCGGTGTCGGTCTCCTGCCCGAGCGCGAGGATCACCATGTCCGCGGAGAGCGCCTCGAAACGCCCGGTCGGCTGCGGGAATCCGGACTCGTCGAGGTCCATCACCTCGACCTGCAGCTGCTCACCTTCGAAGGCCGTGATGGTTCGCAGCCAGTTGATCCGAACCCCTTCGCGCTCCGCGTCGCGCGCCTCGTCCTCATGGGCCGGCATCTGCCCGCGGGTGCGGCGGTAGACGATCAACGCCTCCTCCGCGCCGAGCCGCCGGGCCGTGCGCGCCGCGTCCATGGCCGTGTTCCCCCCGCCGTACACCGCCACGCGACGACCGATCGCGGGCCGATCGCCCGACGCAACTCCGCGCAGGAACGACACTGCGTCGACGATCGGCCCCGCGTCCATCGCGGGGATCTCCACGCGCTTCGACAGGTGCGCACCGACCGCCACGAAGACCGCGTCGAATCGACCCTCCCGGCGCTCGGCCTCAAGATCGGTGACACGGTGGTTCCCGGTGAAGCGCACGCCGAGCCTCTCGATCCGATCGACCTCGTCGCCGAGCACGTCCCGGGGCAGCCGGTAGGAGGGGATCCCGTAACGCATCATCCCGCCCGGCTCGGCGCCGGCGTCGCGAATCTCGACGTCGTGCCCGAGCCGGACCAGGTGATAGGCAGCCGAGAGCCCGCTCGGCCCCGCGCCGATCACGAGCACGCGCTTGCCGCTCCGAACTTCCGGTGGCTCGAACGACCAGGCACACTCACGCGCCAGATCGCCGAGAAACCGCTCCACCGCGTGAATCGAGACGGCGTTGTCCAGCTGCGCGCGGTTGCAGCTGGTCTCGCACGGGTGGTAGCACACCCGGCCGTGGATCGCCGCAAACGGGTTGTCGTCCACCAGCACCCGCCAAGCGCGCTCATGCCGTCCCGCCTGCACCTGCGCAAGCCACTCCTGGATGTTCTCCCCGGCCGGGCACGCCGCATTGCACGGCGGCAACAGATCCACGTACACCGGCCGCTCCGCCCGAACCGGACCCGCACGGGAGCGTCCGTGGAGAAGATCCGGCAGCGGTGTGATGTCCCGCGGCGCGTCCTCGCTCAGTGCCGGCCCGGGCTCAGCCCGGCGTTCGGATCGTTGGAACCGCCGCGGTGGCATCGACATGCCCCCTCAATCTACGCGCAGCGGCCCCAAAAGTCCCACGAGCGTTAGTGGAGACGGTGCGGCGGTGTCAGCCGGTGCCGTGGTCGCGGTCGTGGTTCGAGCGGCGCCGGCACTGATCTGATGTCGCGTCTACCGCATTCGCGGTAGGCCCAGGGTTCCGCGACTCGCGCGGCTGACTGGGCGTGATCGTCGGACGACGACGGGTGAGCGTACTCCCGCCGCTCATCGCACGTCGACGTAAACGGCGAGCGCGTCGGCTCCGGCGGCCCCGGCGATTACTTCGGGGAGATCGCATTGATTGATGACAGGCCGCGAGCCGCCACCGTCACGGCGGCCACCGACGTGACCGTCTATGGCATGGGTTTTTGGGAGTTCGGTGCGCTCGTGGAGGAGAATCCCGACATCGCCTCGGAACTGCGGCAGGTCATGGCGGAGCGGCAGAGCACCGAGAGGTAAACGCCAACTCCGCCCGAACCGCCCGAACCAGTACGACCGCTGCTGGCACAGGGCCTGTGATCCGTGTTGGACCGGATGTCTGCACCTGATCTCTCGGACATGGTGGAGAGAGGAGGACGGCGGTTTCGTAGGAGGTTGAGCGTGCAGAGAATCGGATTGGTTCTTGCGGTGGCCACCACCGGGGCGCTTGTGGTGATGATCGCCGGGATGCTCGCCGCGGCGGCGGGCGGCTAAACGACCGGCGGGCCAGGAGGACAGACCTGAGCGTCTCGAGGGCAGCTGCAGCGTTGTCTCGTCCGGCGTCATCGTCTCGTCCACGGGCCGGGCGGTAGAACGACGACGCGGTGAGTCGGCCGTCGTGGCAACCGCGAGGCCCGCCGCGATGAAGAAG
>JBKPIV010000110.1:0-37324 GCA_046730395.1 Actinomycetota bacterium
TGTCAAGGGGCAGCGAAAAGTGCACCACTATCGGGCACCGAAAAGTGCACCACTCAGTAGTCGCCGCTCAGGCGGAGTCGCGTAGCGACGGAGCCTGAGCGGCGGGCGTCGCGGCGCCGGCCCGCTCGCGCAGCCGGTAGCTCTTGCCCTTCAAGGTGACGATCTCGGCGTGGTGGACGAGGCGGTCGATGAGCGCCGCGGCGACCATCGCGTCGCCGAGGATCTCGCCCCACTGCTCAAAGGAGCGGTTTGAGGTGACGATGATCGAGCCGCGCTCGTAGCGGCGGCTGACCAAGGCGAAGAGCAGGTTCGCCGCCTGGCGCTCGAGCGGCAGGTACCCGATCTCGTCGACGACCAGGAGGTGGTAGCGCTCGAGGCGGCGAAGCTCGGCCTCGAGCTGATTGCGCTCCTGTGCTGCCTCAAGGCGCGAGACCCACTCCTGGGCGGTGGCGAAGGCGACCCGGAAGCCGGACTCGCAGGCCTTCATCGCGAGCGCGATCGCCAGGTGCGTCTTGCCGGTCCCGGGCGGGCCGAAGAAGCAGACGTTGGCGTGCTCGGCGACCCAGGCAAGCTGGGCGAGGTGGGTGACCAGCGGGCGCTCGGCGGCGGGCTGGGCGGCCCAGTCGAAATCCTCGAGCGTCTTTCGCTGCGGGAAGGCGGCGTGGCGGATCCGCTGGCGGGCGCCGGAGGCATCGCGGGCGAAGACCTCGGCCTCGAGCAGGGTCTCCAGAAAGCGCTCGTAGGGCCACTCCTCGGCCCGGGCCCGCTCGGCCGTCTGCTCGAGGCGCTCCAGGACGCGGGGGGCCTTCAGCTTGCCGAGCAGGTAGGGCAGCCGCTCGCCGACCTTGGCGTTCGCCGGGCTCATGCGCAAAGCGCTGCGTAGTCGGCGAGCTCCGGTGGCGCGATCTCGGGCACCGCAACCGGGGCCGGGGCGGACGCCGGCGGCGGCTCGGGTCGCATCCGCGGCGGCGGTGACCAGCTGCCGGGCTCGTAGCTGCGCCGATAGCGGGCGAGCTCGGCGCCGCGATGGGTGACCCAGACGAGGTCGCGGTCGGCCCGCAGCTCGACGCGCTGGTGGACGAGCGCCTCCGGAGCGCGGTAGAAGGAGCCGCGGTAGCGCAGGTAGCCGTCCGCCGGCACCCGCGAGCTCCGCGCGTAGGCGTGGTCGAAGCGGGTGGGCGCCAGCGGCCGCAGTGCCGCTCGCTCCTGGGCGAGGCGCTCGGCGACCGGGAAGCGCCCGGTGGCGTGCCGGCGGCGGTTGCAGACTCGATCGCGCCAGTCGGCGTATTGGGCGTCGAGGTCCGAAAGCGAGGCGATCCGCCGCGCCGGCCAAAAGCCCGTCTTCAGGTGTCGGACCGCGCCCTCGACCGAGCCCTTCTCCCGCGGCGTGGCGGGCGTGCAGGCGGTGGCGTGGAAGGCGTAGTGGCCGCGGAGGTGGAGAAAGCGCGGGTTCCAGCGGACGACCTCGCCCGCCTCGCGTGTGGCGACGACCGAGCGCAGGTTGTCGTAGACGCACTCCCGGGTGACGCCGCCCAGCCACTCGAAGATCCGGGTGTGGCCCTCGAGGAAGGACTCGATCGTCATGTCGAACGAGAAGTGCGCGGTCTGGGCGCCCGAGTAGGGCAGGGAGCCGACGAGCGCGTAGACGCGGCGCTCGTGGCCCAAGATCCGCGGCCGGGTCGGCATCTCGGCCCAGTCGAGCTGCAGGACCTGGCCGGGGCGATAGCCGGTGCGCTGGGCGGGGCGCTCGGTCGGCGGGCGCAGCTCGCGCAACCGCCGCTTGACGACGTCGACCGAGCCCTCGTAGCCGTGCTCGCGAAGCAACTCGGTGAGCCGCGGCGCCTTGATCTGCGGCCACTCGGCGAGCACCTGGCGGATCAGCGGCTCGAAGCGGTCGACCTTCGAGCCCGCTGGGGCGCGGCGGTAGCGCGGCGGCTCCTCGGACTCGAGCAGGCGCTTGACCGTGCGTCGGTTGATCCCCAGCCGGGCCGCGATCTCGCGCTGCGACTTGCCGTCCGCCGCCATCGCCTTCGCCTGCGCCCACTCCAACGTGCTCCGCACCTCCTGCGCTCCCTCCTGTCTCGGCCGGTTTAACCGGCCGAGCGTGAGAGCTCAGGCGGTCGTCACCGGCCGGGCAGGTGGTGCACTTTTCGTTGCCCGATTCCGGTGCAGTATTGGGCGCCCGGCGTCAGCCCCCTGCCAGGGTTCGAGTTGGATCGTCCTTTCATGCTTCTTACCCGGTCCATGTTGAGGGAATAGACATGGCCAGTGTGCCCAGTACATGGAGACCTCGGTGCAACTGGGACGGCCGTGCTGGCCAACCCAGGCCTTCTTTTCAGGGCCGGATGACCTCCATGGCCGTGACGCACTGCTCGATGATGCCTGGGTATGACGAGTCGAGCGTTAACCGTAGGCGGTAGGCGCGCGGGTGGCGGGAGATGCACCCATCGCCGAGGTAGACCCCGAGCAGGTACGCATATGAGCCCGCTGGAGGAACTCGGGGCGGTTGCCCGCATCGCTCGCACTTCGACGTCCTCCGGCTCGTCTTCCTCCAGCCTGATCGAGGACGTCTGCCGGTGGCCATGCGATGGCGCCACTCCCGAATCGTCGACCGCGGGATTCCAGTGCGGCGTGAGATCTCGCAGTCGTTAAGGCGCGAAGCAATGAGCATCGCGACGGTTTCGACTTCTGATTCTGGCCGCATACGAACGTATGTTCCCAGGCGGCGTGGACGGAATCAGGCCGTAAGATCGGGCCATGCGGGCGTGCTGGAATCTGGGCAGACAGGCCGGCCCTAGAAGCCGGTGCTCGAAAGAGCGTGTGGGTTCGAGTCCCACCGCCCGCATCTCATAACCGTCGCGCGCGGCTG
The DNA here is from genome assembly GCA_046730395.1 of Actinomycetota bacterium. Lineage (GTDB taxonomy): Bacteria > Actinomycetota > Thermoleophilia > Solirubrobacterales > 70-9 > AC-56. Next base: position 2,870 of record JBKPIV010000110.1, read on the forward strand.
GGCGAAATTCTAGACTTGATGTGATGGAAGTCACGAGCATTCGTCCTGGGTACGAGCTCTGGCGGCCTAACAGGGAGAAGCCTGAAGCGAAGACGATGAAGGCCATCGTCTCCTTCATCCTGCTGGTCTCCGCGGGACTCCTGGTGGTGATCACGGTCGGCGGCTGGACGCGCCTCGAGGGCACGAGCGTCGCGATCATGACGCTGATCTGGGCGGGGCTGTACGTGCTCTTCGCGTTTCTCGTCGCCGCGCGGTGGAACCGAGGCGTGCTTCCGGTTGCCTCGGCGCTCGCGATCATCCTGGCGATCTTCGCCGCGGTCTCCGCGCCGGGCTGGTTCGCCCGGTCCAAGCAGGGGCTGACCCCCCCGCCGCTCCCTGACGACCTGATCGGCCTCCTCGTGATCCTGGTCGTCCCCGTGCAGCTCCTGCTGATCGCCGCCGCCATGATCGGCTTCAACCAGAACTGGCACGTGGAGGAGGAGCGGCCGGTCGGAGGAGTGCCCCTCCACGGCGAGGACCAGGACGCCTATGCCGGCGAGAACGAGCCGACCGCCCAAGGCGGCGAGACCTACGCCAAGGAGGACGAAACCTACCTCGACGAGGGCGAGGAGCCCTACGCCGGCGAGGGCGAGGAGCCGTACCCGGACGACGAGCGCGTCGACGACGAGGGCGAAGGGCGTTAGAACAGCTGCGGCTGTCCCTCGCGCGGCTCGATCAGGTGCGGTCCATCGTCGCGCACGTTGTTGACGGCGTCGCCCACCTCGCGAAGCACGAGCAGGTCCTCCGGAGCCGGCGAGAGCATCTGCATGAGGTTCTCCTCCTCCGCGTCCGGATCCAGCCACGGCGCTTCGAGGCTCGGGTCCAGCACAACCGGCATCCGGTCATGGATCGGGCGGATGAGCTCGTTGGGATCGCAGGTGACGATCGCGCAGCTGTGAAGCTCGCCCGAGCCGTCGCGGGCCCGTAGCGCCGCCCAGATGCCCGCGAACGCGAACAGATCCCCGTCCGATCGGCTGACCCAGACCGGCGTCTTGCCGCGCTCGTCGTCGCGCCACTCATAGAAGCCATCGGAGGGAATCAGGCAGCGGCGGCCTCGAAACGACTCCGTGAACGCGGGTTGGCGCTGGAGCGTCTCGGCGCGGGCGTTGATCAGCGGCGGCCCGGAGCGCCGCTCCGCCCACCGCCCGGGCACCAGGCCCCACCGCAACCGCCCGATCTCGCGGCCGCCGTCGTCGCTGCGGCGGATCGCCAGGACCGGGTCCGTGGGCGCGATGTTGTACCGGGGCTCCTCCTCCATCTTTGCCTCCTCGGTGAGGCCGAACCGCGCCCGGATCCGGCGCGGATCCGGATCGGTGAGCGTGTATCTCCCGCACATCGCTCCTCGAGGCTAGCGATCAGCAGTGATCGGTCGAGCGAGTGCCGGAGGTGGGATTCGAACCCACAAGCCCCGAAGGGCCATCGGTTTTGAGCCGATGCTGTATTCCGGTTCCAAGCACTCCGGCCGTGCAGCAACGATAGCTGCGCTGCCCGCGATAATCCGCCGCCCGTGGACGCCGCCGGCCGCATGGAAGTGATCCGCGAGCTGTGCTCGTTCGAGGGACGACGCGCCGGGACCGACGCCGAGCGGCGCGCCGCCAACTGGCTGGCAAAACGTCTCCGCAACTCCGGAAGGCGGGCAGAGGTGGAGCCGACCTACGTGCATCCCCAGTACGGCCTGGTCCACGCTGCCCACTGCGCCCTCGGGTTCGCCGGCAGCCTCGCGGCGATCGCCCAGCCCGCGGTCGGCTTCGGGGTGGTCCTCGCCGCGGCGGTGTCCACCTACCTCGACGTCAACGCGCGCTTCTACCTGCTTCGACGGCTCTTCTTCCGCCGCGCCTCACAGAACGTCGTCTCGCCCGGAAGGCGTCCGAACGCGCCGGCGCGGTTGCTGCTCTGTGCGCACTACGACGCCGCCCGCACCGGTGCAGCCTTCGACCCGAAGCGCGTCGCCCGCGGCACCCGCCTCGCCCATCGCCTGCCCGTGCCCCTGGGCCCGTTCCGGGTGCAGTTCTGGTCGATGGCCGTGCTGCTGCCGATCCTCGGCGCGCGGATGGCGGGGGTCGATTCCGCCCTCATCTCCCTGCTGCAGCTCCCGCCCACGCTCATCCTGCTGGTGGGCGTCTTCCTGCTCAGCGACATCGAGCTCTCCGCCGTGGTCCCCGGCGCCAACGACAACGCCTCCGGCGTCGCGACGGTGCTCTCGCTCGCCGCCGAGCTCGACGCCGAGGAGCCGAGGAACCTCGATGTCTGGCTCCTCCTCACCGGCGGCGAGGAGTGCCTGTGGGAGGGAATGCGCGCCTTCGTGCGCGCCCGTCGCAAGAGCCTCGAGCGCGAGAGCACCTACTTCGTCGTCCTCGACGCGGTGGGGGACGGCACGGTCCGCTACGAGACCGGCGAGGGCCCCGCGGTCACCTACGAGATGGACCCGCGCCTCGTCCAGCTCTGCGATGCGATCTCCTCCGCGGACCGCGAGAATGGGGACCGCTACCGGGCCACGCCGCTTCGCAACGGCTTCGCCACCGACGCGCTTCCCCCCCGCATCGCCAAATTCCGCGCCACCGCGATCACCTGCCTCGCCGACGGTGCGCTCGTCCCGGCCAACTACCACCGTCCCGAGGACGTGCCGGAGCGCATCGACGCGGGCGCCCTCGACCGGGCGCACGGTTTCACCCTCGAGCTCATCCGCGCCCTCGACCGCGACGTCGGCCGCACCTCCGGCCGGTGATATAAGCGCCGGCATGGAGAGCACGGCCGCCAAGGCGCGCGGCAAGCTCCTGTGGGAGCCATCCCCAGACGCGGTCGAGCGCGCCACCATGACCCGCTACATGCGCTGGCTCGCGGCCGAGCGAAACCTTCGGCTCCACGCCTACGGCCCGCTATGGGAGTGGTCGGTGACCGAGCTCGAGGAGTTCTGGGCCTCGATCTGGGACTTCTTCGAGGTCCAGGCCTCGAGCCCCTACGCGGCCGTCCTGCCCGAGCGAACGATGCCGGGCGCGAGGTGGTTCGAAGGCGCCGAGCTGAACTACGCGCAGCACATCTTCCGTGGCAAGCGCGACGCCGACGCGGCGATCGTCTTCGCCTCCGAGCTCCGCGACCTCGACCGCCTCACCTGGGCCGAGGTCCGCGAGCAGGTGGCCCAGGTCGCCGCCGGCCTTCGCGAGCTCGGCGTCGAGCGGGGTGACCGCGTCGTCGCCTACCTGCCCAACGTGCCCGAGGCGGTGATCGGCTTGCTGGCCGCGGCCAGCCTCGGCGCCGTCTGGTCGAGCGGCTCGCCGGCCTTCGGCGCCCGCCGCGTCCTCGACCGGTTCGCGCAGATCGAGCCCAAGGTGCTGCTCTGCGTCGACGGGTACCGGTACGGCGGCAAGGACTTCGACCGCACCGAGGTGATCGCCGGGCTCGTCCGCGAGCTGCCCACCCTAGAGCGCACCGTCGTCCTGCCGTACCTGAACCCTGACCCCGACCTCTCGACGCTTGACGACGCGATCGCCTGGCGGGAGCTCCTCACCGCCGGGGAGCGGGCCGAGCTCCGCTTCGAGCAGGTCCGATTCGACCATCCGCTCTGGGTCCTGTACTCGTCAGGGACCACCGGGCTCCCGAAGGCCATCGTCCAGGGGCACGGCGGGATCCTGCTCGAGCACCTGAAGAAGCTCAACCTCCACGTCGACGCCCAGGAGGGCGACCGCGTGTTCTGGTTCACCACCACGGGCTGGATGATGTGGAACTTCGTCGTCGGCGCGCTGCTATCGCCCGCGACGATCGTCCTCTACGACGGCAGCCCGGGTCACCCGGACATGGGCGTGCTGTGGGACCTCGCCGAGCGCGCCGACATCACCTGCTTCGGCGCCAGCGCCGGCTACATCTCCGCCTGCATGAAGGCAGACACCGAACCCGCCGCCGGGCGCGACCTCAGCCGCCTTCGCTCGGTCGGGTCCACCGGCTCGCCCCTGTCGCCGGAGGGGTTCGACTGGATCTACGAGCACGTCGGCCGCGACACCTGGCTGTTCTCGACCTCCGGCGGCACCGACGTCTGCACCGCATTCGTGGGCGGGGTGCCCATCCTTCCCGTGTACCGCGGCGAGCTCCAGGCGCGCTCGCTCGGCGCCAAGGTCGAGGCGTTCGACGAGCAGGGCAACTCGGTCGTCGACCAGGTGGGCGAGCTCGTGATCACGGAGCCGATGCCGTCGATGCCGCTGTTCTTCTGGGGCGACTGCGACGGGTCGCGCTATCGCGCCAGCTACTTCGAGCACTTCCCCGGCGTGTGGCGCCACGGGGACTGGATCGAGATCACCTCCCGCGGCACCGCGGTGATCTACGGCCGCTCGGATTCCACGATCAACCGCCAGGGAGTGCGAATGGGGACCAGCGAGATCTACCGCGCCGTCCAATCGATCGACGAGGTGGTCGACGCGCTCGTCGTCGACGTGCCGCGGCCGACCACCGACGGCTGGATGCCGCTCTTCGTCGTGCTCGCGGAGGGCGTCGTCCTCGACGACGCGCTCGAGGGAGAGATCAAGGCCCGCATCCGCGAGCAGTGCTCCCCGCGCCACGTCCCCGACGCCGTCTTCCAGATCCGCGAGGTGCCCCGGACCCTGTCCGGCAAGGCCCTCGAGGTGCCGGTGAAGCGAATCCTCGCCGGCGCGGAGCCCGACCGGGCGGCGAGCCGCGACTCGCTCGCCAACCCCGAGGCGCTCGACTACTTCGTCGACCTCGCCGGAAAGCTCGCGGGCGACCGCTGAAGCGCGGCTATTCCGTGCCGCTCGTGGTCGCGTCGCGCTCCGCGGCCTCGTCCCCGCCGTCGGGCTGGAAGTGCCCGTCGATCGACAGGAACGTCGCCACCACATCGTGCTCGAACTGGCTCCCGGCGCGGGACTGCAGCTCCGCCCTGGCGCGCTTCGGCGTGAACGGCCGGCGGTATGGTCGCGCGGCGGTCATCGCCCCGTATGCGTCCGCAACCGCGAGGATCTGACCCTCGAGCGGGATCTGATGCTCGCGCAGCCCTCGCGGGTAGCCGCGGCCGTCCGGGCGCTCGTGATGCGTCAGGATCCACTCCCCCACGCGGCCCAGCTGCGCCGCCCCCACGATTCGCGCGCCGATCTCCGGGTGACGCTCGAGCTCGCGCCACTCCTCGTCGGTGAGCGGCGCCGGCTTGTTGAGGATCGACTCCGCAACGCCGACCTCCCCCACGTCCCGAAGCAGCGCCGCGATTCGCACCCTCGCCACCTCCTCCTCCGGGAGGTTCATGCGGCGCGCGAGCTCCTCCGCGACGTAAGCGACGCGGCGCGAGTTGGCGGGCGAGCCCTTGCGGCGATCGACCGCCTCCGCGAGCGATACGAGCGATGCGAGCCGCGGGCTCGTGCGCTCGACCTGGACCTTCTCCTGCTCCGCGGGCGTGGGAGCGTGACGGAAGATGACCGACCGATCCCGGCCGGCCTCCTTGGCCTCGTACAGCGCGCGGTCCGCAGCGTGGAGCAGGTCGCCGGCGGTGATCCCGTGGACCGGAAATGTCGCCACCCCGCAGCTAATCGTCATCTTCTCCGTTTCCCTGGCGAACGCCGCCCGGACCTCGGCTCGAAGCCGGTCGGCCAGCATCAGGCCCTCGGGCTCGTCCGTCTCCGGCGCAAGCACCGCGAAGTCCTCGCCGCCCAACCGCGCGACGACGTCGCTGGTGCGGGTCGCCCGACGCAGCGCGGCGGCTAGCCGGACCAAGGCCCGGTCGCCCGCAGTGTGGCCGAAGCGATCGTTGAACTCCTTGAACCAATCGAGGTCGAGGACGACGATCGAGAGCGGCCGACCGGTCCGAGTGGAGCGCTCGAGTTCGGCCCCGAAGCGATCCTCGAGGTCACGCCGGTTCGCCAGGCCGGTGAGCGAGTCGGTGCGAGCCGCCGCGCCGAGCTGGCGGACCAGCTCCCGAAACTGGGCTCTCAGCACGATCATCAGGCCACCCACCACCGCGAGCGTGCCGGTGGCCATCGCCCACTTGAGGCCCGGGACTCCGACGTCCCCGCCCAGGATCAGGAGCACTGCCCCGTACGCCGCCGACGCGAGGGCGAGGTGAATCACGGCTATCGGCGGCCGGAGGAAGTAGCAGGCGGCGAGCGCCACCCACAGGTAGTACATGGCATAGGCGCCGGGGGCGTCCGAGCCGCCGAAATACACAGCGAGGCTGACCAGGATCGTCCCTCCCAGCGGGCTGATCTCGAACAGCCATCGGGGAACTCGCTCGTACGCGATCAGAAATCCGGCGGCGAGGACGTACGCGACGAGGCCGACCGCGACCAAGCCGGCCGTATCCCGGTCCGGCGAGTGCGGGAGCGGCATGGTCACGAAGAGCAGCGTCGCGCCGACGCCGAACAGGTAAGTGAACGTGCGCGCCATGGTCGCGCGGTCGTCAGCAACGCCGTCCTCGTCGACCCTGGTCGGCAGGGAGAGCCGCGCCGCGATGGCGCCGCCCGCGGCGGCAACCCGTTGCTCGACTCCACTGGGGTTCATCGATCCTTCCCTGAGAGCTGCCTCATCGTGCTCCTGTTCGTGCTCCTTTGGCGCCCCATGAGCTGGCGCGACATCGATGAGCGTACGCGAGCCTCCCGAGTTCCGGCGCAAGATCCTGAACCGAATCGCCCGGAACTTCGTAGGTTGACGGCCGGCGGCCGGCGGCCCGTCGACGCGAATCGAAGACAGCGCACAGGATCAGGGGAAATCTGATGAGTCAGCCGACGATCGTCGAGTTCGATCTCGACCGCTATCTGCGGAACTCGAAGAAGGTCGACCTGAGCGGCATCGACTGGGAAGCCGTTCCCGATCACGTGCTCACCGACAGCGACGTGATGTGCCTCCACTACATGATGGACATCGAGACGCATACGGTGATCTACCTACGCGACCTGCTCGCCTCCCGGGTCGCGATGGACCCCCAGATCACGGCGTTCCTCAGCTGCTGGGTCTACGAGGAGCTCTGGCACGGCGAGGCGTTCTCCGACTTCCTGCGCTCCTACGGCATTGAGGTCCCGGCCGAGCCAAAGCTCACCGATGGCTCGACGCCGATGCCCACGCGACCCAACCGCTGGCGCGACCTGCGCGTGAAGATCGGGGTCGGCAACGGCCTGGGCATCGTCCCCACGATGCTCGGCTCGATGCTGGCCCGCGATTTCGCGGCCATCCACATGATGTGGGGAGCGGTCAACGAACTGACGACCCTCACCGGCTATCACGCGCTGATCCGCCGCTCGGGCCACCCAGAGCTGCACAAGCTGCTGCGAAGGGTGATTCAGGACGAGCGGCGCCACTTCGCCTTCTACCGAGCGCAGGCGAAGGCGCGGATGCAGCGTTCTCCCGCGGCCCACAGGCTCGTCAGATGGGTGCTTCGAACCCTTTGGAGTCCAGTGGGCGCCGGCGTCAAGACCGAGGAGGAGGTCGACGCCCTGGCTCTCTACCTCTTCGGTGACGGCCACGAGGGCCGGGAGCAGATCCGCGAGATCGATCGCACGATCTCCGCGGTGCCGGGCCTCGACGGGCTGACGATCCTCGAGGACTACCTGAACGGCGCCCTTCGCCGTGCGGCCGAGCGCCCGGGCTGGGCGGGCATCGCGCCCCACCTGGGGCCCGCCCGCACGAACGTCGCCGCTCCGGCCCCCGCCCATTGGGCGAAGGCCGGAGCGCAAGGCGACTAGCGCCGCCCTACGGGGTCGGGTCGACCGCCGCCGCGGAGTAGATGTCCGTGTTGCCGAAGACGGTGTCGCCGATGGGAGGACAGTCGGTCGCCGGGGCCGGGGCGTCCGGCTCCGGCTGCGTGCCGTTCGCGATCGCCTGCCGGTAGGTGTTCATGTCATCGCAGACCGCCGCGTTGCGGGCGTCGTTGAAGGTCGCCACTGCGCCGTCGTTCGTGGCCGCAACCGTGTTGTAGTCGCCGATGAACTCGTCGATGAGCGCGTTCGCGCTCGAGGCCCGCGCGTCGCCAACGGCGCCGCGGTGGAGCGTCGTCAGGTTGCTAAGCGAGGTGCCGCTCACGTCCCCGTGGCGGAGGACGCCCACGAACTGCCGCGTATCGCTCGTGTTCTCCCGGAACGGGTCGCTGAACCCGTCGTAGACGACGTAGAGGTCCGACCCGTTCGGCGAGATGTCGAGGAAGGCGAAGTCGGGCCGGTCACCAGACTGCTCGACCTCGTCCGGGCCGCTCCAGGTCTCGCCACCGTCGGTGGAGAGCTGCACGAGGGCGTGCTCGTGGTTCAGCCCGTCGGCCGCGTCGGACCAGCCGAGGGCGAGCGTGTTCGGGGCGCCGGTGCCAGTCGGAGCGCCGTTCGCGATGCTGAGGCTGGGGAGGGAGCCCGTGCGCGCCCCGGCGATGCCGTCGAACGAGAACGACCGGACGCCGTCGAAAATCCCGGCGTCGCTCACCTGGGCGACGACCTGCGGCGAGCCGAAGCTCCTCCCGCCGTCAAGCGATTTGGCGAGCTCAAATACCGCCTGCTGCCCGACCGAGTCCTCCCACAGAACGTAGACCACGCCGTTGCTGTCCGTTCGCACTTGACAACCCTGGCGCCCGTCCTGGTTGGTCTGGTGGTGCGCGGTGCTGACGGCGTGCGGCGCAGAGAAGGTCTGGCCGCCATCGGTCGACCGGCTCACCGCGATCTTTATCGGGTGATCGGGTTGCTGGCTGTTGAACCTCGCGTAGCACACATAGACGTTGCCGAAGAACCTGCTCGAGGCGGCGTTGTCGGTGGTCAAGTCCTCCTTGTCGGAGAAGGTGGTCTGGCTCTGGCGCTGCTGAGTGACAACCACGGGGTTGCTCCATGCCGACTCGTCATCAGCGGCGGCGTCCCGCAGTCGGTCCGCGCGCGAGACTGCGATCGCCTCGAAGCCACGGAAGGTGGCCTCTGAGCGCTCCGTGGAGAAGTTCGAGGTCAGGTTGGAGTAATAGAGGCGCGAGCCGTTGTTCCACGAGAAGCGGCCCTGTGAGTCGGGCCTCGGGCCGAACGCGACCACCGGGTCGCCGTCGGAGACGAGGCCGGTCTGGTCATAGTGGGGCAGTGTGCCGATCGGCCCCGGCCCGCAGCCGTCGCAGCCGGAGACCCCGAAGCCGGTGCCGCTGCGGCCGCTGAAGCCCTGATAGGTCGGCTGAGTCCAGTTCGACCCGCCGTCGAACGAGAAGTAGACGCCCGAGTTGCCGATTCCCTGCGCGAACGGGCACTCGTTGCCGAGGTCGCCGCCGCACTTCGGCTCGTCGATCTCTTCGTTGGAGCCGGCGACCACGAGATCCGGATTCTTCGGATCGATGGCGACGTAGGGCTCGTTCTGCTTGTTCTGGGGGAACGGCGTCGTCGGGCTCCCGTTCGTGACCAGCGACTCGGTCGCCGCCTGAGCGACCGCCGGCGCGGCGAACGCAGCCGCCAAGACCACCATCCCAGCGATCCATCCTCGCTTGAGCATCGGGCCTCTTCCCGCTATTCGATCCCTGTCTCCCGCCCGAAATCCGGGCCGGCCCTAGCAGGAATATGCTCAGATCCCGTACCGTTTTTCAACGGATGGCGTGGATGAATAGGCAATTGGCGTTGCTCCAAAGCGGCCACCGCTGGAAACGGGACGGTCGACGGGACGCGCCTTGCCTAAGGGCCTACCGAGATAGGCCCTAAAGCCCCAGTCGCCGGCAGCGCTCGCGCGCCTCCGCCAGCACCTCGTCGGCCCCGTCGACCTCGCCTCCGCGCATCAGCACGCGGCCGTTGACGACCGTCGCGTCCACCACCGCCCCGGAGGCGGAATAGACGAGGTCGGCCACCAGGTCTCCGACCCCCAGTTCGGGGGTACGGGTGCGCAGCAGGAGGAAGTCCGCCGGCTCTCCGGGCGCCAGCGGCCGTGCCCCGAGGAGGGAGGCGCGCCTGCCGATGGCTATCTCCCAGGCGTCGGCGGCGGGAACGGCGGCGGCGTCGCGGGCCTCGTGCCTTTGGATCAGGGCGAACGTCTTCAGGTCCTGGAACAGGTCCAGCGAGTTGTTCGAGCCGGCGCCGTCGGTGCCCAGCCCGACCGCGACGCCGTGGCGGCGCGCGGCCCGATAGGGAAAGACGCCACCCACCGCGAGCTTCAGGTTGGCGACCGGGTTGGTGACCACGGTCGCGCCGCGCTCCGCCACCAGCTCGAGCTCCTCCTCGGCCAGCCAGACGCCGTGGGCGAGCAGGGTCCGCGGGCCGAGAACGCCCAACCGATCGAGGTACTCCGCGGGCCGGACACCGTGTCCGGCAAGGCAGTCGCGGACCTCCTCCTCGGTCTCGGAGAGATGGATGTGGATCGGCAGGCCACGCTCCGCGGCCAGCTCGGCGATCCAGCGAAGCGCTCCCTCGGTCACCGTGTAGATCGCGTGCGGCCCGAGCGCCGGCGAGATCAGCTCGCGCGGCTCGCCGATCGCCTCGAGGCTGCGTTCGGCTGACTCGCGCAGCTTGCCGTCGCCCCGGGCGTCGCCGACGTCGATCAGCGGCGCGCTGACCGTGGCCCGAAGCCCGGCGTCCTCCACCGCGCGCGCGACGGCGCCCGGCTCCCAGTACATGTCCCAGAAGCGCACGGTGCCGGTGCGGATCATCTCCACGCAGGCGAGGCGCGTCCCCCAGTAGACGTCCTCGGCCCCGAGGCGCGCCTCCACCGGCCAGATCACCCGCCGCAGCCACTCCATCAGCGGCAGGTCGTCGCCGTGGCCGCGGAACAGGGTCATCGCCGCGTGCGTGTGGCCGTTGACGAGCCCGGGCACCAAGGCCATTCCCCGGGCGTCGATGCGCTCGTCGCCGGGAAGCTCCCGAACCCCAGGGCCGAGCTCGACGATGCGCCCCTCCTCGACGCGAGCGCCGACGGTCTCCCCCCCCACGCTTGCCCCTGTGATCGCGAGTCCCACGCGCTCAGCGTATGGCTTTGGTCGACGCCCGCTTCGGGCTCAGGCGAGCGCTGGCAGCACTGCCTCGAGCGCTTCCGCCAAGCGGGCTTGGTTGGCGGCACGCCCCGCCTCCAGCTCCTCGATTGTGAGCTCCCGATCGCCGACTCCGTTCGCGAGGTTGTCGACCACGCAGACGGCGGCGTAGGCCAGGCCGAGCTCGCCCGCGATCACGCACTCCGAGGCGATCGTCATCCCGATCACGTCCGCGTAGGCGGCGATGAGGCGGATCTCCGCCGGCGTCTCGAGGCGCGGGCCGTTCGACTGCCAATAGACGCCCCCGTCCCGGAGCGCGACGTTGGCGAGGCGAGTCCAGGCCTCGACCACCAGCTTCCGCCATCCCGGGTCGAAGCCGGGGACCCCGTGTGCGCGCATGTCCGTGTAGGTCGAAGGACTCCGAAGGTCGAGGGCGATGAAGTCGTCCGGGCAAGCGAAGGTCCCCGGACCGAGCTCGGTCCGCAGGCCGCCCACAGAGCCGATCGCCAGCACCCGGTCGCAACCGGCGCGCGCGAGGCGCCGCATGTTCTCCTCGTAGTCGATCTCGTGCGGGAGCGCGTAGGCCGCCTCGCCGTGGCGCTGTAGGTAGGTCCAAGCACCATCGGAAAGGCGCAACCCGCGGGTGGCATTTCCCCCAACGACGGCGAGCCGACCCACTAGTGGTGCCTCTCATAACGTTGTGCCTGAAAAGGCGAGGCGCAGGCGCTGCCAGGCAAGGACGCAGGGCGCGGCCCTTGCTGGTGGCAAGGGCAAGCCCGAGGACGCCGCATGGCGGTGATCTGCGGCCGCCGTTTCGGGTGCAACGTTGTGGGAGGTACCACTAAGCAGGCGTGATCGGATTGCGCCGCTCAGAGAAGCGGCGGTCCTTGCCCTCGGCGAGAGCGAAGCGGCGAATCAGCTCCTCCCGCAGGTCATCGGGGTCGATGACCGCGTCCACCACCAGCTCCGAGGCGAGGTGCAGGATGTCGATGTCGGCGGCGTACTCCTCCCTCCTTCGGCGCACGAAGTCCTCCCGCTCCGCCGCGTCCTCGATCTCCCGGATCTGGTTGTAGAAGACCGCGTTGATCGCCGCCTCGGGCCCCATCACGGCGACCTGAGCGGTCGGTAGGGCGAGGCAGCAGTCGGGCTCGAACGCGGGTCCGGCCATCGCGTAGAGCCCGGCCCCGTACGCCTTTCGGACGACCACCGAGAGCTTCGGGACGGTCGCCTCGGAAACGGCTGAGATCATCTTCGCCCCGTGCCGGATGATCCCCTCGCGCTCCACCTTGGTTCCGATCATGAATCCGGGCACGTCGGCGAGAAAGAGAAGCGGGACGTTGAACGCGTTGCAGGTCCAGGTGAAGCGGGCGGCCTTGTCGGCCGAATCCACGAACAGCACCCCGCCCTTGACCTTCGGCTGGTTGGCCACGACACCGATGACGCGGCCGTCGAGCCGCGCGAACCCCACCACCACCTCCTTCGCCCACCGGTCGTGGACCTCGAGGAACGACTCCGCGTCGACGAGCGAATCGATCAGCTCTTTCACGTCGAAGGCGACGTTTTCGTCGGCCGGCACGATCTCCGAGACCCGCGTTTCGGAGCCCGGCCGAGCCGGTGGCGCGGATGGGGGCTGCTCGCGCCAGCTTCGCGGCATGTAGCTCAGGTAGCGCTTCGCGAGCTCGATCGTGTCCGCGTCGGAGGCGACGAGGAAGTGGCCGCAACCTGAGACGGAGGTGTGCATGCGCGCGCCGCCCATCTCCTCGAGGCTCACCTTCTCGCCGATCACCATCTCGGCCATCCGCGGCGAGCCGAGGTACATCGAGGCGTTGCCATCTCGCATGAACACGACATCGCAGAAGGCCGGGATGTAGGCGCCGCCCGCCGCCGAGGGCCCGAACAGCAGGCACAGCTGCGGCACCCTGCCCGAGAGGACGACCTCGTTGTAGAAGATCCGTCCCGCCCCGCGCCGCCCCGGGAACATCTGCACCTGGTCCGTGATCCGGGCGCCGGCGGAGTCGACGAGGTAGATCATCGGGACCTCGAGCCGCAGGGCGCGCTCCTGGATCCTCAGGATCTTCTCGACCGTCTTCGGCCCCCAGGATCCAGCCTTCACGGTCGGATCGTTTGCCATCAGCGCCACCCGGCGCCCGCCGATCAGCGCCAGCCCGGTGACCACGCCATCGGCTCCCAGCCCCTCCTTCTCCCAGTTGGCGAGCAGCGCCTCCTCGGCGAACGACTCCGGGTCGACCAGGCGGGATACTCGCTCGCGCACGGGCAGCTTGCCCTGCTCGGCCGTCTTGGCATGGTGTCGCTCGGGACCGCCCGACAGGGCCGCCTCGAGTGCGGTATTCAGCTCGGTGCCGTCACGCGTACCGCTCTCGCTCACGCGTGGCGGAGTCTACGGTTAAGCGACCATCCGAAGACTCGCGCGCGCGCCGCTCTAAGCGCCCTAGGCGCGGCTGTTTCGGGCGGCCGGCGCCTCGCGCCTCGCAGCGGCGGGCGAAGGCCGGGGCTCGTCGGATGCCGCGGCGGCGCCGTGCTCGGTGGCGGTGCCGGCCAGTTCGGTGGAGAGGCGCTGCATGTCGGCGACCACGCCGTCACGGCGCGCCTCGAGGTCCGAGATCACCGCCTCGATGTCGCCGCGCCGACGATTTCCCTCCTCCACGACGCGCGCCGCCTCGGCCCTCGCCTTGCGCAGGGTTTCGTCGGCGTCGGCGTCGGCGCGCTCGCGGAGCCCGGCGGCGGCGGCCTCGCTCTCCGCACGCACCTTCGCCGCGTACGCATCCGCGCCCTGGCGACAGGCCGCCGCATAGGCGTCGGCCTCCGCGCGGGTCTCGCTCGCGTACTCGTCCGCCTCGCCCCGGGCCTTCGCGGCGTCCGCGTCGGCGGCGGCGCGGGTCTCGGACGCGTAGCGATCCGCCGCGGCGCGCGTCTCGTCCGCGGCGGTGCTCGCCGCCGCGGTGGTCTCGGCGGCCTCCTGCTCGGCATCGGCGCGGACCCGCTCGCCGGCGTCGTGGGCCTCGGTGAGGATCTTGCCGGTCTGCTCGCCGACTCGCTCGAGGTCCCGCCTCAGAATTTCGGCGCGGCTCTGGTCCGCGCCCCCGGTCTCCAGCCATTCGGCGAGTCTGGTCAGGAACCCATCCACCTCCCGCTTCTCGTACCCGCGGCGAGCGATCGGGAAGGTCGCGCTGCGGATCCGATCGATGCTGTCTCGCTCCACGGTTTCCTCCTTGACCCGGTAGCCGGTACCGCGGGGCGCGACTATATATCGCTGGGAACGGGGCGATCGCCCGAGTAGTCGTAGAACCCCCTCCCGGACTTCCGACCGTAGTCCCCACGCTCGACCAGCTTCGTCAGGCTCGCCGGCGCCGCAAAGCGATCCTCCCCGTATGCCTCGCGCATGACCCCGGCGATCGACGCCAGGGTGTCGAGGCCGACGAAGTCCGCGAGGGTGAGCGGTCCCATCGGGTGGCTGGCGCCGGCCTTCATACCGGTGTCGATGTCCTCGATCGAGCCCACGCCCTGCTCGTGAGCCCGCATCGCGTCGAGCATGTACGGGACGAGGAGGCGGTTGACGATGAATCCCCGGTTGTCCCGGGCGGCCACGGTTGTCTTCCCAAGCCTCTTCCCCACGTCGAAGCCGAGCTGGTAGGCCTCGTCGCTGGTCGCCTCCGCCCGGACGACTTCGAGGAGCGGCATGACCTGGGCGGGATTGAAGAAGTGAAGCCCCAGGAAGCGCTCCGGCCGCGACGTCGCCGCCGCCTGCTCGGCGACCGAGAGCGACGAGGTGTTGGTGGCGAGGCAGGCGCCGTCCTCGACGATCGCGTCCACCTCCCTCCACATCTCGAGCTTCATCCCCAGGTCCTCGGTGATCGCCTCGATCACCAGGTCGCACCCAGCAAGCTCCCCGTAGTCGAGCGTCGGCGCGATCCGCCGGCGCACCGCGTCGGCCTCGCTCTGGTCGGTCTTGCCCTTCTCGACCGCGCGGGCCAGCTGCTTGTCGATCTTCGCGAGCCCGGAGTCGAGCTTGTCCTGGTCGACCTCGCGGACCACGACATCCCATCCGGCCTGGGCGCAGATCTGCGCGATCCCGTGGCCCATGATGCCGCAGCCGAGAACTCCAACCTTGTTGATCTCCATCGGCGAACGCCTCCCGTGATCGATCAGGTCGTCGGACCGGAAAGCCCGCGGCAGCCTATACGGCGTCAGTGCCCCGCGCCGTAAGTTCCGTCGCGGATTGGCGAGCAAAAGCCGAGCATGGCGAGGACGCAGCGAGCGGCGTACTTGAAAGTACGCGAGCGAGCGAGGACCTCGCCCTTCGGCTCGCACCGCGCCTTCGGCGCTGAGGCGAAGGCTTGCAGCCGCCAAACGCGGTACTTGCGGTGCGGAGCACTTAGCCCACGGTCACCGGCGGGCGCACGCCGAGCCGCGGCGCCAGTCTCGCCAGCTCCAGCAGCGCATCGATCGAGCTGCCGATGTGGACCGCCAGCTCGCCCACCTCGGGCAGTGACTCTGGATCGGCGTAGAGCCCGAAGAAGGCGCCGTCGCGAATCGTCGTCATGCCGATCGAGAGCGCGTGGCGGTCGGCGATCGGGACCACGGGGTACGCCTCGACCAGCGGGCAGCCGCGCATGTATAGCGGTTGGCGCGGGCCGGGGATGTTGGACACCGTGAGGTTGAAGGCGCGCGGGTGCGCCACCAACCGCGAGACCAGATGCTGGATCGGTACCGGCACGAGGCCGATCGAGCGCATCACGTCATCGGCGCCCTCGGGCTTGTGCGCTCGCTTGCAGTCGCTGGTCGCCTCGTGGATCACCCGGAGCCTCCGCACGGGATCGGGCTCATCGCACGGCAGGTCGACGAACATGAACGAGATCCGGTTACCGAGCTCGCCGGCCTCGTCCTCGCCTCGCACGTTCACGGGGACCATGGTCTTGACCCGGATCGGGCGCTCGCCGCGCCCGCGCAGGAACTCACGGACCCCTCCACAGCAGACGGCGAGCACGACGTCGTTCAGCTTCACCCCGAACGCCCGCTTGATCTCGAGCAGGTCGTCGAGCGGACGCGCGAGCAGGCCGAGCCGCCGAAGCGGCGAGATCGGCGGGTTCAGCTGTCGCGTGGGGGTCGCGGGTCGGAACGCATCGACCAGCGCCCCTGCGGCGCGCCGAGCGCGCTCCGCGACCTCGATCGCCCGGCCCGGGGCACCCGCGAGGCGGGTCGGAAGCGACGCGAGCTGCAGCGGGCCGCGGATCAAATCGCCCACCGCCGCAGCCACCAACTCCCGGTCGCCCGGGGCCGGTTGGGGCGTCCAGCGATCCGGCTCGGGCTGCGGAGGGTCCGGCTCGGGATCGACGAGCAGGGTCGCGAGCTCGACCGCCGCGATCCCGTCCACCATGCAGTGGTGGGCCTTGCCGACCACGCCGATGCGGCCGTCTTCCAAGCGCGGGGCGATGCGAGCCTGCCAGAGCGGGCGATCCTTCGGCAGCGGCTCGGACATTGCCTCGTCGATCACGTCCTCGAGCCGGCGGTGGTCGACCGGGACAACGTGACGATCGATCGCGAAGTTCATGTCGTCCACCCAGACCGGGGAGTTGAGGCCGAGCGGCACGTCGCGCAGCATCTGCCGATATCGAGGCGCCCTGGGCAGGCGCGACTCGATGTGGTCGCGGAGATCCTCGAAGCTCGGGCGGGCTCCGTCCGGCGGCTCGAACACGGCCGCCCAGCCCACGTGCATGTGAGCGGTCGGTGACTCGACGGCCAAAAACGACGCGTCGAGTGCGGACAGGCGCGCGGCGGACATGATCTCACCTCCCCGAGCTGTCGTTCGCGGCCCTGGGCGCCGCGCGCAGCTCGGTCGGGTTCAGGAAACCGTAGGTTCCCTGAGCGCGGCGCCCCTGTAAAGGTCTCTTAACAATTCTTTACGCAAATACACGCAAATTGCGCCGTTCGCGCGACGGCGAATCTCGACTGGCGGGCGGCTCGTGCCACGTCGCCTCCCGACGGCCACGGGCGCACAGCGGAAGAGCTCCGCGACCGGTGTCGTTTACGCCAATCTGGTTCGATAGCGGACCTCGAGGGCCCCGCCCGTCGTCGGGCGGCGCTGCGTCCCGCCGTCGTCGACGAAGCCGAGGGCCTCGTAGAAGCGGCGCGACCGCGGAGTCTCGGCCAGCGTCCAAACGATCGCCTCGGAGAACCCGCTCTCGGCCAGGCGGGCAAGGGCGTGATCCACCAGCGCGCGGCCGGCCCCACTGCGCCAACTCGAGGGATCCACGTAGAGCGCGTAGACCTCCCCCACCGCCGTCTCGGCGTCTCCCGCCGGACCGAACGTGACGTAGCCGCGCAACTGGCGGTCAAGCTCGGCGACGGCCACGGTGACAGGCTCTCCCGGCTGGGCGACGTAGCGTCCGATCAGCCTCGCCATCTCGTCCGCATCCGGCATGACATCGGGCGGGACGACGCCCTCGAAGCCCTTCGTCCACGCTCGTTGCGCGACCTCGACGATTGCCGCGACGTCGCCAGGCCGCGCGGGGCGAACGCTTACGGTCAAACGCTCGCCGGCGGCCCGATTCCCAGACGCTCGAACTGACCGCCCATCGCCTCGGCGAGCGCATTCAGGCCGCTCATCGGGCGGACCATGACCATCAGCTCGCTCACCATCCCGTCCCCGTCGAACCGCAGCAGGTCGAGCCCGTCCACCTCCCGATCGCCCACCCGCGCCTTGAAGATCAGGGCCGCGACGTCGCCGTCCTCGAGCTGATCGGTGTACCGGAAGTCCTCGAAGACGTTCATCGCGCCCTCGACGAGGATCGTCGAGACCAGCGACCTTCCCTCGTAGGCCTTGAAGACGACGGGGCTCCGGAAGACGACGTCCTCCGCCAGGGCGCGAGTCAGGGCATCGGGATCTTCCGCCTCGACGGCCGCCCTGAACGCGTCGCTCTTCACGGGAGAACCCTACCGGTGCCAGTCGACCGGGCCCGCGCGCAGGACGTGCGCGCCGAGTGGCCGGCCGAGGCGCTCTTGAACGGCCCGTGAGGCCTCGATCAGACTCGGGAGGTCAACGCCGGTCTTGATTCCCATCTCGTGGAGCATGGAGACGAGGTCCTCGGTGGAGACGTTGCCCGTGGCCCCGGGGGTGAGCGGGCTGCCGCCGAGCTCGCCGAAAGCCGACTCGAAGGAGTCGACCCCCTGCTCCAGCGCGGCGAGGACGTTGGCGAGCCCCTGGCCGCGGGTGTTGTGGAAGTGGGCGGTGAGCTCGAGGCCGGGCAGGCGCTCGCGGGCGGCGGCGAAGAAGGCGGCGACCTGGCGCGGATTGGCCATGCCAGTCGTGTCGCCGAACGAGACCTCCTCGCAGCCCGTCTCGGCCAGGCTCTCGGCGATCCCGAAGACCCGGTCCGGCGGGACCTCCCCCTCGTACGGGCATCCGAAGACCACGGAGATGACGCCCTCGCAGCGCAAGCCCGCCTCGCGCGCACGCGCGACGGTGCGCCCTATGCCCACGAGCGATTCGGCGATCGACCTCCTGACGTTGCGCCGGTTGTGCGTCTCGGTCGCCGACAGGAACAGGTTCACCTCGTCGAATCGGTCCCGGTGGACCAGAGCCCGCTCCAGGCCCCGCTCGTTGGGGATCAGCACCGAATACGACACCCCGCTCGGCCGGTCGATCGCGGCCAGCACCTCCTCGGCGTCAGCGAGCTGAGGGATCACGTCCGCCCGCACGAACGAGGTCACCTCGAGGCGCCTCACCCCGGTGGCCGCCAGCATGCCGATCAGCCGCACCTTTGCCGCGGTCGGGATCACCTCCGGCTCGTGCTGGAACCCGTCCCTTGGACCGACCTCGCGGATCCGCACGCGCTCGGGCAGCTCGCTCATCGGCGTCAGCTTATGCGCGTCGCTGGCCAAGCCCGCGCCGACAGGCGTCAACTCATCGAGTGTCGCCTTAGTCGGCGATAGGCCGACTAACTCGACAATCGATGATCGGGTGTCCCCCTACGCCGACTTCACCGCGCCGACGTCGATCACTCGGCGCTCGTGGGTGCCGACGCCGATCGTGCGCTCGCCCTCCTTGACCTCGACGTCGAAGCGGAGCTTGCGGGCGTCCACGACCTCTCGCAGCCGGGCGTGGGCCGTGCACCGCGCGCCCTCCGCCGCCGCGGCTACGTGCTTCACGCAGACCTCGAAGCCGACCGTCGCCTTGCCGTCGGGTAGGTGCTCGTA
Organism: Actinomycetota bacterium; assembly: GCA_046730395.1. GTDB lineage: Bacteria > Actinomycetota > Thermoleophilia > Solirubrobacterales > 70-9 > AC-56. Next base: position 22,005 of record JBKPIV010000110.1, read on the forward strand.
GGCGAGGATGGCCGCGTTTCGCTCGATCATCGCGATCATCCCCGGGGTCGAGAGAACCCGGACGCCAATCGTTCCGCCGACGTCGGTCAGCAGCCTGTCCGACACCTCGAACTCGCTGGTGCGCTCGATGCCCGGGCGGAGCTCGGCGCCCTCTCCTCGCTCATATTCCCCGTACGCCGTGCCCGGGACGCTGCCCTCGGGGTCGATCGTCTTGCCCTCGCCTGCCGACACGCCTAGAGGGTTGATGTGGGTTGGCGATGTGCGCGGGGGCGCCTGGAAGCGAGCCGGGTGGGCGAAGCCCGTACCAGGAGGTACGGGCGAGTCCCGACGGGCGCGATCCGGCGACGCTGCCCAGGCGTCATCCGCGTGCGTCGGAAACCCACATCACCCCTCTAGACCATCCCCAGCCCGCCGGAGACTCCGAGCGTCTCCCCGGTGACGTAGGACGCGTCGTCCGAGGCGAGGAACGCCACCGCGGCCGCCACCTCGTCCGGCCGCCCGAGGCGACGCATCTGGGTGCCGGCCTTCATGGTCTCGATGATCCGCTCGCCCACGTCTCCAAGCGTCCGCGCGGCGTTCAAGAGCGGCGTGTCAATGGGGCCGGGCGCGATCGCGTTGGCGGTGATCCCGAAGCGGGCGTTCTCGCGCGCGATCGTCTTCGTGAAGGCGATCACGCCGCCCTTCGCCGCCGAGTACACCGCCGAGCCCTTTGACCCCACGCGGCCGGCCTCGGAGGCGATGTTCACGATCCGCCCGTAGCCCGCCGCCTGCATTCCCGGAAGGACGGCGTGCGTGCACGCGAATACCCCTTCGAGGTTGATCGCGACCAGCCGGCGCCAGCGCTCCGGCGTCATCTCGGTGAAGAAGGCGAAGTCGTCGGTGCCGGCGTTGTTGATCAGGATCGCGAATGGCCCGTGCGACTCGGTGACGCTCGCCGCCGACTCGGGACTCGTCACGTCGAGGAGCTCGGCGTCACAGCCAATCTCGCCGGCGACCGCCTGCGCGCCTTGGGCGTTGACGTCGCCGATAACGACCGCTGCGCCCTCGGCCGCGAGGCGTCGTGCTATCGCGGCTCCGATCCCGCTCGCGCCTCCCGTGACCAGGGCCTTGCGTCCCTCGAGCCTCATCGCGAGAGCAGCATATGCTGCGCCGTCCATGTCGGAACCGATCCCAATCGTCGGCGGCACCGGGGCGCTGGGTTGGGGCCTCGCGATGCGACTGGCGCGAGCCGGTGAGCACGTGGTGATCGGCTCCCGCAGCGCGGAGCGCGCCGAGGACGCCGCCGGTCGAATTCGCGACGCGGTGGCCGATGCGGAGGTCAACGGGGCCGAGAACGCCCAAGCGGCCGGGCGCGGGCCGATCGTCTTCCTCACCGTCCCCTTCCGCGCGCAGTCCGAGAACCTGAACAACCTGCGGGCGGCGCTCACCGCCGGGCAGATCCTGGTGGACTGCACGGTCCCCACGGCGGCGGCAGTGGGCGGAAAGGGCACCAGGACCCTGGGGGTTTGGCAGGGATCCGCCGCCCAGCAGGCGCAGGAGATGGTGCCGGAGGGCGTCACGGTGATCGCTGCCCTTCACACGGTCGGCGCGACGACGCTGGGCGACCCCGACGCCGAGCTCGACGAGGACGTCCTGATCTGCGGGGACCGCAAGACAGACAAGGGGCGAGTGGCTCGGATCGTCGAGCGCGTTCCCGGCCTCAGGGCGGTGAACGCCGGCGCCCTCGAGGCGGCGCGAATCGTCGAGCAGCTGACCCCTCTCCTGATCTCGATCAACGCCCGCTACGGATCGCAAGCTGGGATCCGGATCACCGGCCTTCCGGGAGGCGATCCCTGGGAGTAGAGCGACTGGTGGCCGCGCGGTCGCGCGACAGGCGCGGGGCCCGCTGATGCGGGTCGCGTTGCTGGCGGGCGGCACCGGCGGGGCGAAGCTCGCGGCCGGGCTGCAGGAGCTCGCGGGCGTCGAGCTCGCGGCGATCGTCAACACCGGCGACGACACCACGGTCCATGGGCTGCGCGTCTCGCCGGACCCGGACCTCGTCACCTACTGGCTCGCGGACCAGATCGACGAGGAGCGCGGCTGGGGAATCCGTGGCGACACCTTCACCGTCCACGAGCGGCTCGAGCAGCTCGGCTCGCCCGGGTGGTTCAAGCTCTCCGATCGCGACCTGGCCACCTGCCTCTACCGCACCCACTTCATCGCCGAGGGCGGCACGCTGACGGCGGCCCAGGGCCAGATCGCGCGCGCCCTCGGCGTGCTCGCCGCGGTCCTTCCGATGTGCGAGGAGCCGGTCGCGACGCGGGTCCTGACCCCGTCCGGGTGGATCGGCCTGCAGGAGTTCCTGATCGCCGAGCGAGCCGAGCCGCCCGTCGAGCGTGTGGAGGCGCGGGGGCTCGACGCGGCGGAACCCACCCCCGAGGTTCTCGACGCGCTGGCCCGCGCCGAGGCGATCCTCATCGGTCCCTCGAATCCGGTGATCTCGATTGGCCCGATCCTCGCCGTTCCCGGGATGCGGCAGGCGATGGCCGCGGCGGGCGCTCCGGTCGTCGCCGTCAGCCCGTTCGTGGCCGGTCGCTCGGTCAAAGGCCCGACGGAGAAGTTCATGACCGCGATCGAACGCCCGTCGACCGCGGCGGGGGTAGCGTCGCTCTATGCGGGCGTGATCCAGGCGATGGTCGTGGACGCCGACGATCCCGATCCCGCGCCGGAGGACCTGCAGGTGCTCTCCTGCCCCACGCTCATGGAAGGGTCCGGCGGCCGGCGCGAGCTAGCCGAGCGGGTGCTCGAGTTCGCCCGCATGCTCGCCTGACTCCGAAGGCGACCGTGCGGGGGACGGCGATCATTCCGGTCAAGCGGTTCGGCTCCGCGAAGCAGAGGCTGCTGGAGGCCGTCGATCGCCCCGCGCGCGCGGCGCTCGTCAAGGCGATGCTCGCCGACGTCCTGAGCTCGGTCTGCGAGGCCGAGCGCATCGAGCGGGTCGTGGTGGTCACCGGCGAGGGACGCGCCGAGCGGATCGCGATCGATCACGCGGGGCGCGTCACGACCCCGATCGAGGTGCTGCGGGAGCCGCGCGACCGGGGACATCCGGAGGCCGCGACCCTGGGAATCGTGCGCGCCAAGGCGCTCGGGGCGGGCTGCGTGGCCCTCCTCCCGGGCGATTGCCCGCTCCTCGTCGCGGCAGAGCTCGACGCCGCGCTCGCGCGGATGGTCGATGGCCGCGTCGCCGTGGTTCCGGACCGTCACGGGACCGGGACGAACGCGCTGCTCCTCGCGCCCGTCGATGCGATCGGTCCGGCGTTTGGCCCGGGAAGCTGCGCGCGCCACGTGGAGCGTGGCCGGGCCGCGGGTTATGAGGTCGCGGTCGAGACCCTCGATTCGCTCGCCCTCGACCTCGATACGCCGCAGGACCTCGAGCTCATGGCGTCGGCCCTCGACCTCGAGCCGCCGCGCGCCCCGCGGACGGCCGCCGAGCTCGCGCGCCTGGGGCTCGTCCGAAGTCCGGCCGGTCCATGAGCGGACCGATGCAGGTAGTTCCGGTCACAGGGCTGCCGGAGGTGAGGTCTGGGGACCGCCTCGGCGAGTTCATCACCGTCGCGCTGCGCGCCGCCGGCCACGAGCTGACTGCGGGTGACGTGCTCGTCGTCTCCCAGAAGATCGTCTCGAAGGCGGAGGGCCGGACGATCGATCTGGCGGAGATCGAGCCCACGAGCCGCGCGATCGAACTGGGGAAGCGCCTCGAGAAGGACCCGCGCCTGGTCGAGGCGATCCTGCGAGAGAGCCGAAGCATCATCCGCGCCGACCGGCGGGCGTTGATCGTCGAGACGCGGAGCGGGCTCGTCTGCGCCAACGCGGGGATCGATGCCTCAAACGTGCCCGGCGCCGACCGGGTCACGGCGCTGCCCAAGGATCCCGACGCATCGGCGCGACGGATCCGCCGCGAGCTGCGGACCGCGGCGGGCGTCGCTCCCGCGGTCGTCGTGGCCGACAGCTTCGGCCGGCCATGGCGACTCGGTCAAGCGGAGGTGGCGATCGGCTGCGCGGGCGTGGTGCCGATCGATGACTGGAGGGGCCGCACGGACCGCGACGAAGGCCCGTTGACGGCGACCGCCGTCGCTGTGGTCGACCAGCTCGCCGGGGCCGCGGATCTCGCCCGCGCCAAGGACGAGGGCGTTCCGGTGTGCTTGGTTCGGGGGCTCGAGCGCTTCGTCATCGCGGAGGACGGGCCGGGGGCGGCCTCGCTGCGCCGTCCCGAGCGCGAGGATCTCTTCCGCTAAACCGCGCGCGGTTCGAGACCCGCAGCGAGGCCGGACCACACCACCTCGGCCACGGCATCCACGACGACCTCGCGCGTCACATCCGGGTGATCCGCCCACCATTCCGCGACTCCGTGCATCCCCTGCTTCACGAACTCCACCACCAGCTCCAAGCGCCGTTCGCGATCGGTCTCGTGCGGAAAGAGCCCGGGCTCTGCGGACATGAGGGCGGCGAGCCGCGCGGTTGCCTCCGCCTGCACCCTCCCAGCCGCCTCCTGAAGCTCGGCCGTGCCTCGGTGGGTCACCAGTAGCACCCGCGCTGCGGCGGGCTTCTCCTCGACGTAGGCGAAGAAGGCCTCGATTCCTGCCCGCACCCTTGCCTCGAGGGGGGCGTCGAGGCTCATGACCGCCGCGCCCCGAGCGGTGAGCTCGTCACGCGCTCTCTCCATCACGGCCGCAAAGAGCTCCCGCTTGGAGGAGAAGTGGTCGTAGATCACCGGCGCCGAGACACCCGCCGCGTCCGCGATGCGGTCGATCGAGGCGCCCGCGTACCCGGCGTCAGCGAACAGGCGCTCGGCGGCGTCGAGGATGCGCGTCCGGCGCGCCGCGGCCGTCAAGCGACGCCGTCGCGGCCGCTCGATCGAGGGGGTGGAGCCTGGGGTGGGCATCGCTCGCTGCTACCTAGTAAGCGTTAGGTTTCGGCTATCATCCTACCTAACGGTGACTAGGTTAGTGCGATTGGAGGACGACATGACCGGGACCAACAACGACGCTTCAGCCGCGCTCGAACGGTTCACCCGCCAACGGACCGTGCTTCTCACCACCTACCGCCGCGACGGCACGCCCGTGGGGACGCCGGTGAGCATCGCGGTCGACGGCGACCGCGCCTTCGTGCGCACCTTCGACAAGTCGTGGAAGGCGATCCGCCTGCGGAGAAACCCCGAGGTCGAGGTCGCCCCCTCCACGCTGCTCGGGAAGCCCACCGGGCCCGCGATCCACGCTCGGGCTCGGCTGCTCGGCCCCGCGGAGTCACCCCGCGCGGCCCGGGCGCTCGCTCGAAAGAACCGCGTGCTGCAGGGGGTGCTGGTGCCCCTGGCTCATCGCCTGCGCGGTTACCGCACGCTTCATTACGAGCTGCGGCCGCGCTAACCAGCGGCTCAGACCGCCATCGGGTCCGGCTGGCCCTCCTCGGTGAACTCGGGGGGCCGGTAGGGGCGGCCGGGGATGGCCCCGATCGCCAGGATTCGCGCGCCCTCGTCCCTGGTGAGGATCTTGCGCCTCTCCCGCGGACCCACCCGGGCGAAGACCCCGGGCTCGAGCACGTGTTCGTCCTCTCCCACCTGGAGGATCGCGCGACCCTCGAGCGCGGTGTAGACCTCCTCCATGCCGTCGCCGGTGTGGTCGTGCTCGGGGTACTCGGTCGCGTTCGGGGGGAACTCCTCCACCTGCATCCCGAAGGAGGTCACCCCGAGGCCCGAGCGGGCCCGGCGCATGCCGCCACGGAAGATCTGCTCGAACTCCTCGAGCCTCTTCACCGTGACGTCAGCCATGAGCCTCCGCTATCCGCTTCGCGTTCGTTAGATGACCAGAACCGCCGCGCCGCGAAGCCTACCTCCGCGCAGGTCGTCGAGTGCCCGGTTCGCGTCCTCGAGCGGATACTCCGTCACCCGCGTCCGCACCGGGACCTCGGGCGCCAGCGTCAGAAACTCCTCGCCGTCCCGCCGCGTGAGGTTCGCGACCGAGCGGACCTGACGCTCGCCCCAGAGGATCTCGTAGGGAAACGAGGGGATGTCGCTCATATGGATGCCGGCGCACACCACGACGCCGCCGGGGGCGAGGGCCCGAAGGGCCACCGGGACGAGCTCGCCCACGGGCGCGAAGATGATCGCCGCGTCGAGCGGCTCCGGGGGACCCTCGTCGGTATCCCCGGCCCACGCCGCTCCCATCTCGAGGGCGAAGCGCTGGCCCTCGGCGTCGCCCGCGCGTGTCAGCGCGAAGACCGTGCGTCCCTGATGCGCCGCGACCTGGCAGATGATGTGCGCCGAGGCCCCGAATCCGTACAGGCCGATCCGTTCCGCATCGGAGCCGCACAGCCTCAGCGAGCGGTAGCCGATCAGCCCGGCGCACAAAAGCGGCGCGGCCTGGAGGTCCGGGTAGCCCTCGGGGATCCGGAAGCAGTAGCGCTCATCGGCGACGGCGAGCTCCGCGTAGCCGCCGTCGATCTGGTAGCCGGTGAACCTCGCCCGCACGCATAGGTTCTCCCTCTCTGTGCGGCAGTAGCGGCACTCGCCGTCCGTCCACCCGAGCCACGGCACTCCCACTCGCTGCCCGGCCGCGAATCGCTCCGCGCCGTCGCCGGTCGATTCCACGGTGGCGACGATCTGATGACCGGGAACGAGGGGAAGCTTCGGCTCGTGCAGCTCGCCGTCGACGATGTGGAGGTCGGTGCGGCACACCCCGCAGGCGTGCACGCGCAGAAGGACCTGCCCGGGACCCGGCTCCGGGTCCGGGGCTTCGCGGACGGCGAGTGGCTCGCGCTGCCTGTCGAGAACCATCGCACGCACGCCGTCCATTCTGGCGGTTGCGTTGGGTCCGACGGCTGCGAGAGCATTTGCCAGTCCTGTCCACTTGGCAGGGATGCTCGTCTCGAAAGGAGACCGTTGTGCGAAACGACCGGTACGCGAGCTGGGGGGCCCTTGGGGGCCTCGTGGCCACGATCCTGATCGTCGGGTCATTCATCGCCTTGGTCTTGCCGAATGCACCCGACCTGAATGATCCCGGCACCGCCTGGGCGGCTTACTTCGCCGACCATCGGACGAGAATCCAAGTCGGCGCCACCGTTCTCGGAGTTGGCCTCTTCTTCTTCATCTGGTTCCTCGGCACCCTGCGCAGCGCTCTGGCTTCCGCGGAGGGCGGCCATGGCCGCCTGGCCTCCATCGCCTTCGGTGGAGGGCTCATTTCCGTCGCGACGCTGCTTATCGCCGTCACCGCGGGCGCGACGGCGGCGCTTCGCCCAACGGACCTGGACCCCAATACGACCCGGGCGCTGAACGACATCGGCGTGGTCGCGGCCGGCCCCGGGGCCGCGGGATTCACTGCGCTCTTCGCCGCCACAGCGATCGCGGGTTACCGGTTCAAGGCGATTCCGGCGCCGGTGGCCGGAATGTCGGCACTTGCGGCGATCACCCAGCCGCTCGCATACGGGGTGGCCGTCACCGATACGGGCGTATTCGCTGCGGACGGGGTGTTGGGCGGGTTCATTCCCGTCGTCACCTTCGTGCTCGCGATGGTGCCGCTGAGCCTCGCGCTCTACCGCCAGCCCACACCGGCCCTGGCCACAAGCGCTCAGTAGGTCTCGACGATCTCGTAGAGGGTCGTCCGCTGGGCCGGCTGCCGGCCGGCCCCGCGGGCGGCCGCGATCAGCTGCGGCGGATCGAGGCGGACGCCGTGGCGCGAGCCCGCCATCCGGGAGATGTTCTCCTCCATCAGCGTGCCGCCGAGGTCGTTCACGCCCCAACGCAGGCTTTCGGTGGCGGCGTCGAGCCCCATCTTCACCCAGCTCGCCTGGAGATTCGCGATCGTCCTGCCGAGCGCGAGGCGGAACGCGGCGGTGTGCTTGAGGTTCTCGGCGCGCGAGATCTCCTCCACGCCGTGCGTTCTCCCCAGCAGCGTGTTGTACGGGATGAAGCTGAGCGGAACGAATTCGGTGATCCCGCCGGTCCGCTCCTGGAGCTCGCGCACCACCCGCATGTGGCGGGCGAGCTCGGCCGGCTCCTCGATGTGTCCGAACATCACGGTGGAAGTCGAGCGCAGGCCGGAACGGTGGCACGCCTCGATGATCTCCACCCAGCGCGCCACGGGGAGCTTGTTCGGCGAGATTCGCGCCCGAACCCCGTCGTGGAGCACCTCCGCGCCGGTGCCGGGGGTGGAGCCCAGCCCGCACTCCACCAGGTAGTCGAACACCGCCTCCGGGGACTTGCCCGAGCGCTCGCACATGAAGTGGATCTCCATCGGCGAGTAGGCGTGCAGATGGATCGGTGGCGCGACCTCCTTCGCGCGCCGCAGCCACTGGCCGTAGTGCTCGAGCGTGTAGTCCGGATGGATCCCACCCTGCATGCAGATCTCGGTGGCGCCGTAGTCGACGGCCTCCTGAACCCGAGCCTGGAAGTCGTCGACCGTCACGTGGTAGGCCTCCGGCGAGCGGCGCCCTTGACCGAATCCGCAGAAGGCGCAGCCCACGACGCAGACGTTCGTGAAGTTGATGTTGCGGTTGACCACGAATGTGGCGACGTCGCCGGCGAGCTCCGCACGCAGCCCGTCCGCGGCAACGCGCATCTCATCGATCACCTCGGGGCGGGTCTCGGCGAACATGGCGGTGAGCTCGTCCTCACTGAGGGCCTCACCCCGCCGGCCCTTCTCGATGGCCCTCGGCGCGACATCCGGATCGATCGCCGTCTCGGTGCGCCTCCCTGAGCCCTTCCGCGGGATGAAGCTCCAGTACTTGAGCTTCACGACGTCGAGGACGCTCTGCTCCATCCACCTCGGATCGAGGTATTGCGGATACGCGCAGAGGCGCTCGGTGAGGGCGTACCCGCGGGGCGCCAGACGCTTCCTGACCTGGTGCGGGCTCGGGAACGCATGCTCCGGCGAGATGTGATCTCCGTTAGCCGAGAGGCCGCCGAGGTCGGTCGCCCCCTCGTCGACCAGCTCGTCCCACCACTCTGAGAGGTTCGGCGGGATCTGGATTCCGACGTCCGGCATGAGCCGCTTGCACTCCCGGACCAACAGCTTCATGTCCTCGAGCGTGATCGGCGTGGCCCATTCCGGGAGCGCGGGATCCGGGTGCCCCGGCGACGACCGAGCGGGGGCTTCGGGCACTTTCCACCGCTCCCGCTCGGCATGGTCCGCGATCTCGGCCACCTCGCGGCCGTAGTACTTCGGATGCGGCACGAAGTTCTGGAGGATCACCTCCTGGATGTGGCCGTGGCGCTCGCGCAGAGCCGCGAGCGCCTCGAGCGAGGCGATCCGCTCCTCCTCGGTCTCCCCGATCCCGACCAGGATGCCGCTCGTGAACGGAATGCGGAGCTCGCCGGCCGCCTCGATCGTGCGCAGCCGCTCGGCGGGATGCTTGCTGGGCGAACCCGCGTGGACGGTCTCCATCAGCCGCTCGGAGATCGACTCCAGCATCAGCCCCTGGGAGGCGGTGACCTCGCGGAGGCGGGCGAGGTCGACCGGGCTTAGGACGCCGAGGTTAGTGTGTGGGAGCAGTCCCCGCTCGAGGGCGCGCTCACAGGCCCAGACCACATACGACGTGAAGTCACGGTGCCCCCAGGAGGCGAGCCGCTCGGAGACCACCGGGTTGATCTCGGGCCGCTCGCCCGTGAGCACGAGGAGCTCCTTCGCGTTCCTCACCACCGCTTCGTCGAGCCGCCGCTCGACCTCGTCCGGCGCGTACAGGTGGGCCCGATGGGTGGCGAAAGAGCAGTACTTGCAATAACAACGGCAGGTCCGCGAGAGTGAGAGCGTGTAGTTACGCGAGAAGGTGACGCGCCGCACGTCGTGACGCTAGCGCAGAAGCTTGGCGGGCGGCGAGGCGGAAATGTCCCTCAGACGAGCCATAGCCCCCTCGCCGCTCACGTGCCCCGCGGCGCCGGCAAGCCGTGTGCGTCGCGGTGTCTTCGCATCGCCTCGGTCTGGTGCGTTCGCAGCCGCAGGTCCGAGCGGGGCTTCGCCGTGCAGATCAGCGCAAACCCGGCTCGCTCGTCCTCCGGGTAGTAGCGGCGCGAGTCGCTCTGATCGACCCTCCCCTCGAGGACCCTGACCGCGCAGGCGAGGTCCCACCCCTGCTCGCAGAGGATCGGCAGCACGAGCCCTTGGCGCCGCGCGGCCGCGAGGACGTGCTCGTCCTCGCGAACCATGGCCGTGCGCGTCTGCCCCCCGGGGAGCTCGAAGACAACCTTGAACGTTGCTCGGCTAGGGGTTGTAGAACCCCCGGTTCTTGGAATAGGGCGCCTCACCGGGCTCACCGCGACGGAAGTGTCCCGAAGGCCTAACCGCGCCGTCTCGCTCCTTCGACAGCAGCTCGATGAACCACGCCTCGTGCTCGACCTCCTCGTTGAGGATCCGCTGGGCGAGATCGTAGGTCCGGGGGTCCTTGCCGAGGGTGAGCTCGCAGACCTCCGACCAGGTGCGGATCGCGCAGCGCTCGGCCTCCAGCAGCACCTCGAGGATCGCCGCAGGCGACGCCTCCGCGATGATCTCGTCGCGGCCGCCCGCCCGCTTGCCCTCGTCGGTGCCCGGCAGGTAGGCGTCGGGGCACCCCGCCCGGTCGGCGAAGGTCCGGATGTCATAGGGGATGGTGCCGCCGAGCTCGTAGATGCGCGGCGTGATCAGCTCAAAGTGAGCCCGATCCTCCAGCCGCGCGTCCTCGCAGATCTCCTTGTAGTCCTCCTCGCCCGCCAGGTGCATGCGCAGGATGGTGTAGTAGTAGTAGGTGGTGAACTCGGCGCCGGCGGCGTCGATCAGCTTCTCGATCAGCTGGTCGACATCGACGCCGCGAGCCTCGATGGCCTCTACACCGACGCGTTGACTCGTGTCCCCTGCCGGGACCTTTCCTGTGGCGTGGGGCTTATCGGGTGATGCCATATAGCGGCTCCTTCCGGTGTTCTCTGCTTCGGTGCTCCGAGCGGCCGCCGGCACGCGCTCGGTGGGGCGGCCCTACTCCCTCGAGGCCGCCCCCGACGCGGCCGGCGCCTGCGTCTCGATCACGAACTTGTACAGGGCTGCAGCCACCAAGGCGCCCACGATCGGCCCGATCAGGTACGGCCACGTGCCGCCGAAGTCGTTGCCGATCAGTGCGGGGCCGAACCAGCGCGCCGGGTTGACGGCTCCTCCGGTCAACGGGCCGAGGAACATGGTCACGAGAGCGAGCGTGAGCCCGTAGGTGAGCGGCGTCCAGTCCGCACGGGCGCGGGGAGAGAACGCCACCCCGACGAACGCCAGCACCAGGAGGAATGCGCCGATCGCCTCGACCACCGCACCCGCGGTATTGCCCGCTAACAGCGCGCTGATCGTCGCCGCGCCGTAATGGCTCGCCCGGCCCTCGTCGAGCAGCAGGCCCTTGACCAAGAGGGCGCCGAGGACACCGCCGGAGAGCTGGGCGAGGATGTAGACGAGGGCGTCGACCGGGTCGAGCCGCCGCAGCACCGCGGCGGCGAGCGTCACCACGGGGTTGAAGTGCCCGCCGCTGACGGGTCCGAACACCTCAGCGACGAGGAAGAGCGCAAACCCCGACGCCAGCCCCACGACCGCGTAGTCCGAGCCCGTCTGCGCGTTCGTGCTGGTGGCGACGAAGAGCACCACCACGGTGCAGATCGCGAAGGTAAGGATCAGCGTGCCCACCAGCTCGGCGATGTACGCGGCGAGTCCTCGATCCTGCACGGGCAAACCTCCTGGGTCGGATGCGCGCGGCAGTCTATCCAGCCTGCCCGGCCCGGCGCTCGGCTTCGAGCCGCCTAGCGTCCTCGATCACCTCGAGCGCCTCCTCGAGCGGACGCCAGCCGTCGACCTCCACCTCCTGGCCCTCGAGCTCCTTGTAGATGGAGAAGAAGTGGGTGATCTCCCGCTGCATCGCCTTCGGGATGTCCTCCAGCGTCTCGGCCTCGTTCCAGCCGGGATCCCGCAGCGGCACGCAGACGATCTTGTCGTCGACCCCCTTCTCGTCGCGCATCTTGAACAGCGCGATCGGCTTCACCGGGATCACGCACCCCGGGAAGGTGGGCTCGGAGACGCAGATCATGGCGTCGAGCGGATCGCCGTCGCGACCGCGGTGCCCGATCAGGTACCCGTAGTCGGTCGGATAGACGGTCGAGGACGAGAGGAACCGGTCCAGGGTGAGCTCGTCGAGCTCCTCGTCGTACTCGTACTTGTTGCGGCTGCCCTTGGGGATCTCGACGTACGCGAGCAGCTGTTCGGCTGAGGCGGCGGGCACCGGCCCAAGGCTATCCTGCGGGCCGCCACATGAAGAGGGTCGTCGCGCTGCTGGCGGCCGCCCTCGCCGTGTCCGCGGGCGCGGGCTGCGGCGGCGGCGGTGCTGAACCGGGCGCTCCGAAGCGAGCGACCCTCGTCCTCGACTTCCAGCCGAACGCGGTCCACGCGGGTATCTACGCGGCCCTCGCCGCCGGCTATTACCGCCGCGCCGGCGTCGACCTCAAGGTCCAACAGCCTTCGGCCTCCACCGACGCGCCGAGGCTCTTGATCGCCGGCCGCGCGCAGTTCGCGATTCTCGACATCCACGACCTGGCAATCGCGCGTGAGCGTGGCCTGAAGGTCGTCGGCGTGGCCCCGATCGTGCAGCGTCCGCTGGCCGCGGTGATCGCGGCCGATCGCTCCGAGGTCCACCGGCCCGCTGACCTCGCCGGGAAGATGGTCGGGGTCACCGGGCTGCCCTCCGACGACGCCGTCCTCGACTCGGTGCTCGAGGCGGGCGGCGTCGGGCCCGCGTCGGTTCGGCGAGTGACGATCGGGTTCCAGGCGATCTCATCGCTGGCCGCGGGCAAGGTCGCGGCGGCGACCGCGTTCTGGAACGCCGAGGGGGTGACGCTTCGGCGCCGGGGCGTCCCCGTCAGGATCTTTCGGGTCGACCGCTACGGCGCCCCGCGCTACCCGGAGCTCGTGCTGTGCGCGACCGAGAAGCTGATCAGCACGGATCCGCAGCTCGTTCGATCCGTCGTCGCGGCAACCACCCACGGGTACGCGTTCACGGTCCGGCGACCGCGCGCCGCGCTCTCCGCGCTCCTCGCCCGCGTCTCCGGCCTCGACGCTGCCGATCAGCGCGCCGAGCTCGATGCGCTGCTGGGCGCGCATGCCTTCTCGCCGCCCGGCCGGTTCGATCTCCCGGCCCTGCGCGAGTGGGCACGGTGGGACCGCTCGCACGGAATCGTGCCCCGCGCGCCGATCGTCCGGAATGCCTTCTGGACGCGCGCCGAGCCGTCCGCGACGCCCGGCGGCTGACTAGCGAAGCAGCTGCTTCACCAGCTGGGGCATCTCCCTGGCCACCCGCGAGCGCGGCGCGACGACGTCAACCCCCGCCGCCTCCGCCCGCTCGCGCGTCTCCACGTTGGTGTGCGAGTAGAAGCCGAGCACCGGCATGCCCAGCCCGACCACGGCCTCCGGCGGCTCGCGATCGAGATCCGCGATCACGAGATCCGTCCGTTCGAGGTTGCTCGCCTCGGCGAGCGAGGTCGCGAGCTCGACCTCGTGGCCGGCCGCGGTGAGCGTGGCCTCGATCCGGCTCGCGAACATCAGGTCGGGGGCGACGGCGACGATCCGGGCCACGGAGCAAGCCTCAGAGGCTTCGGCGGCGACGGAAGTCCTGGCGAACGCTCTCGGGCCGCCCCCACATCTGCACGACCTCGGCCCGGCCCTCGCGCAGGTCGCGCACGACCAGCTCCCCCTCGATCCCCTCGCGGTCGAGCAGCGCGAGCGTGCCCTTCACGGTCTCGGCGGCGGCGGCGTGGCCGAACCGATGCGCGATCAAGAGCCGCCAGTGCCAGTCCGCGCGCGAGTAGGGCTGGGCGTTGACCTGGCTCAGGAGCACGGCGGCGTCGATGTAGAGCTCCTCGTCGAAGATGCGCAGATCGACCTCGAGGTCGGTCCAGTCGTCCGGGAGCGAATCGAGGACCTCCTGGAATGACTCGGCGAGCGCCATCGCGGACAGGGTAGTGGCGGCGTTCGCATCGCGGCGGCGACGGCGCTCAAGTCGAAGCCGCACCCCCGCCGCCCCACCGCGGAACCAGGGCCTCCGCCCCCTGTATAGCCCGCCCCGCGCAGCGCTCCCGGCTAGCCGGCGAAGACCTGGAACAGCAGGAAGGCGTTGAGGGCGATGATGAGGCTCGCCAGCATCGCGGCGACCGCGCTCAGCCAGGCGGGATTGGCGAGCGGCCCCATCACCTCGCGGCGCCGCGCGACCAGCAACAGGGGGATCAGCGCGAACGGGATTCCGAACGACAGCACCACCTGGCTGATCACGAGCGCGTTGGTCGGATCGAGGCCGATCCCAAGGACGACGAGGGCCGGCGCCAGCGTGATCGCCCGCCGCAGGAAGATCGGAATCCGCCGCTGGATGAAGCCCTGCATCACGACCTGTCCCGACATCGTCCCCACCGACGACGAGGCGAACCCCGATGCGAGCAGGGCGATCCCGAACACCGTCGCCGCGTTGCCCGACACCGTGTCGCCGAGGGCGTTGAACGCGCTCTCGATGCTGTCGACGTGGAGGAGGCCGCCCTGGTGGAAGAGCGAGGCGGCCATCACCATCATCGACACGTTGACGAGCCCCGCCAGGGTCATCGCGATCACCACGTCGACGCGCTCGAACGCCAGGATCCGGCGGCGCTCGCCATCGTCGCGACCGACGATCCGTCGCTGCGTGAGCGCCGAGTGCAGGTAGACGACGTGCGGCATCACCGTCGCGCCGATGATTCCGGTCGCCAGGAGCAGGCTCTCGGTGCCGCTGAAGCCGGGCACGACGAGGTGCTTCGCCACCTCGCCGCCGTTGGGATGCGAGTCGAGGATCTCGAACCCGAACGAGACGACGATCACCCCGACCAGCACGGAGATCGCGGCCTCGAGGCGCCGGAAGCCCATCTGCTGAAGGGCCAGGATCGTGAACGCGCCGGCGCCGGCGATCAGGGCGGCCGCGAACAGCGGGATCCCGAACAGCAGGTTGAGGCCGAGGGCGGCGCCGACGACCTCGGCGACGTCGGTCGACATCGCCACGATCTCGGCCTGGACCCAGAGCCCACGCGAGACGGGCCGCGAGAAGCTCTCCCTGCAGAGCTCGGGGAGGTTCTTCCCCGTGGCGATCCCGAGCTTCGCGGACTGCGTCTGGACGAGCATCGCGATCAGGTTCGCCGCCAGCACGACCCACAACAGCAGGTAGCCGAACTTCGCGCCCCCGGTGATGTTGGTGGCGAAGTTGCCGGGGTCGATGTAGGCGACCGCGGCGATAAACGCGGGACCCAGGAACGGCCAGACGCGGGCCGGGCCGCGGGCGCGGCCCTCGAG
>JBKPIV010000111.1:0-9031 GCA_046730395.1 Actinomycetota bacterium
TCGCTGCTCTCCGACGCGCGGCCCGTGTACGTGGCGGGCAATCCCCGCGACCCCCTCGAGGAGCTGGGGCAGCTCCGGCATCGCCGGGCGCTCCTGCGCCTGATGCTCCGGCTGGCCCTCGCGCACCGCCCGCCGGCCGGCCTGCGCCGCCTCCGTGGCGGGCCGCCCCGAGATCTGGTCGTCGAGCGCTCCGGGGAGCATCGGGGGAAGTTCGACGTCAAGCACGGCGGACTGTTGCCGATCGTCGGCATCGCCCGCTACGCCAGCCTGGCGGCCGGCGTGCGCCTGACCTCGACCCGCGAGCGCCTGGACTTCGCCGCCACCGCCGGCGTACTCGAGGGGCGCGACGCGCGGGTGCTCGAGGAGGCGTTCGACCTCTTCTGGCGTCTGCGGCTCGAGCACCAGGTCGAGCAGCTGCGCGCGGGTCTCGAGCCTGACGACTACGTCGACGCCGAGGGCCTCAACCCCGTCACCCGAGGCTATGTGCGCGAGGCCTTCCATGCGACCAGCGCGGTGCAGCGCTCCCTGGCCGGCGAGCTCGCGCTCCCCCCGCCGTGAGGATGCCCAATCTCAGGACGAGGCGGCGCTCCGCCGCCGCGAGGGCCTACCGGGCGGCCAAGCCCCCCGCGCTCGAGACGCCCTGGCGGGAGGGGCGGTACGCCGTCGTCGACCTCGAGCTGACGGGGCTCGACCCGCGACAGGACGAGATCGTCTCCTTCGCCTCGGTGCCGATCGAGGACGGACGGGTGATCGTGGGCGGCATCCGCACGGCGATCGTGAGGCCCGCGACGATGCCGAGCGGCGAGACGATCCGCATCCATGGCCTGCGCCCTGTGGACCTGGCCGAGGCCCCGGCCCTGCCGGAGGTCATGGACCTGATCCTCGACGCGCTGGCCGGCCGGACGATCGTCGCCCATGCCGCCTGGGTGGAGCGCGGCTTCCTCGGCGAGGCGCTCCGGTCCGCGGGCGTTCGCCTGGCCGAGCCGGTGCTGGACACCGCGATCCTCGCCCGCCACGTGATGGAGCCCGGCGGTGACCGCGACCGCGAGTTCGTGACGCTCTCGGATGCGGTCCGCAGGCTCGGCCTCCCCGTTCACCGCCCGCACGTCGCCGAGGGCGACGCGCTCACCACCGCCCAGCTCTTCCTCGCCCTCGCGAGCCGTCTCGACCGTGCCGAGCCCCAGACCGTGGGCTCGCTTGCCCGCCTCTCGGAGCGCTGACGCCGAGACGCCCCCGCGATGTTCTCGCCCCCGATGAGCCGTGGGCGAGCTGGTGACGAGGCCGGCTAGCCGCGCCTTACAGTGGGCCGCGCGGCCTGGAGGCCCGCGGGAGCGTGCGGGCCGCGGCGAGGGCTGCGGGGCCGGCGCGGATCGCGTCGCCAGCGCCGCGGCTCGTGGTCGTCGGACTCGGGTGGCGTCTCGTCGACCTTGGGGGCAGCGCGGATCGCGCACCAGCCAAGGTAGAGCAGGCAAACCACGCCCGCCAGCGATGGAAAGAGAAGCGGCAAGAACAACTCCACCGCCACGCAGTGTAGACCCGCTCGCCGCAAGACGTCGCCGTCGGTCGGGCTCCCCGTGGGCCGGCAAGCCGTCGCGCTTGTGCTGATCTATACTGACGACACGCTGCCCCTTCCCGCGAGGAGTAGCGGGAAGGAGAGTCGGTGCGGTGAATCGCCATTCGGTGCCGCCGTGTTCGTCGCAGCTGGAGCTCGTCAGGGAGTGGCGCTCGGGTGCGCGGAGGGGGTGTGCGTGATAGCGGAGAGCGCGCCGTGAGCTCACGCGCCGTGCGAGCGGTCATCATCCTCGCGGGCGCCCTGATCGTCTCGCTGGCGATCGGCCTCTACGTCTATCACTACCTCCACAAGCCGACCGAGGTCTCCGCCCGCCAGACGGGGCCGCACCGGGCGAGTCTCGTGCTCGGCACGACCCCGGCGGCCGGGAGCGTGGCCGGCAGCAAATCCTGGGTCTCCTACATGGTTCGCCAGCACGGCCAGTGGGGCCACACGACCGTGTTCAAGGTGCCCGCGCATTCGCTGGTCCACGTCACGATCTACAACTTCGACGGCGCCAGCGGGATGAGGAACCCGTTCCTGTCGCAGGTCCAGGGCACCGTCGGCGGAACGATGCGAGTCAACGGGAAGTCCACCGACGTGATCAACCCCGACCATGCCTCGCACACCTTCACCGTGCCGCAGCTGGGGATCTCGGTGCCGCTGTTCGGGGTACCCGGCAACGCCCCGAACCAGTGCGCGGAGATGCCCTGCTCGCTGAAGAAGACGCACGAGACGATGACCTTCACGTTCCGGACCGGCGCGCCGGGGCGCTTCCGCTGGCAGTGCTTCGTGCCCTGCGCGGCCGGGTTCATCGACGGGTTCGCCGGCCCGATGCAGACGATCGGTTACATGGACGGCTTCCTCCACGTGGTCTGAGCGGCGACGATGCAGGAGCCCTCCCACTTCCGCCGCATCCTGATCGCGTGGATCGCGCTGAGCGTCGTGGCGACGCCGCTGATGGTGCTGTTCGTGGTGCCGGGGCTGCCGCCGGGCAACGACAGCGACCAGGCCTCCGGCCAAGTGGTCGACAACACGGTGCTGTTCGGAATCCTGACGCCGATCGTCGCGTTCCTCCTCGTCTACTTCGCCTACTCGCTGATCGTCTTTCGCCACCGCGCCGCCGAGCCCGATGAGGGCGTGGCGATCCGCGGCAACAGCCGAGCTCAGATCACCTGGATCCTGGCCACGTCGGCGGTGGTCCTGTTCGCGGCCGTCTACGGCACCGTCCGTCTGTTTGGCGACGGAGGAGCGGGCGGCGGCCAGGGCGCCAAGCCGATCGCGAAGCTCTCCGGGGACCCGCTCCAGGTCCAGGTGATCGGCCAGCAATGGGACTGGACCTTCCGCTTTCCGTCCTACGGCGGCGTCGAGACCCCGCAGCTCGAGCTTCCCGTCGGCCAGGACGTGGAGCTCCACGTCACCTCGCTCGACGTGATCCACTCGTTCTGGGCCCATGACCTCGGGGTCAAGGCCGACGCGAACCCGGGCGTCGACAACGTCGCCTACGTGCACCCGACCAAGGTCGGGAGCTTCGACTACCGCTGCGCCGAGCTGTGCGGGCTTTGGCACGGCCACATGTTCGGCACCGGCCAGGTGGTGAGCGACAGCCAGTTCACGGCGTGGATCCATCGCGAGCAGCGCGTCTTCGCGCCGGCGACCCACAACCTGAACCCGTACAACAACCATTACCTCCCCAGTCCCCAAAGGAGGGCCGGATGACCACCGAGCGCGTCGAACCCCGGGTGAGCGCGGAACGCACCGAGCGTCAGCAAAGGCGCAGCCTGTTCGCCTTCAACCTCCTCACGGGAATCGTCCTCGGGGTCGCCGGCTTCTATCTCGGCTGGTGGCTCGGCCACCAGATCCACGCGAAGAGCATCGAGTACTTCGCCGACACCAACCAGAACGACGTCGCCCTGCTCCTCGGCTACCTGTTCTTCGCCATCGGCTTCCTGCTCGGACTCGGATTCGCCAAGTACCCGCTTCGCAGGCTGCTCGGCCACCGGCCCTCCCACCGCGAGAACGAGGAGGGAGGCATCGGTCGCTACTTCGGCCTCTGCACCGACCACAAGGTGGTCGGCATGCAGTACATGGTCGGGGTCGGCGTCTTCTTCTTCGTCGGCGGCCTCAACGCGATGCTGATCCGGGCGGAGCTCCTGCGCCCCTCGCCGCAGCTCTTCGGGGCCGGCAACTACCTGACGATCGTCGGCCTCCACGGGGCGATGATGATGGGGGTGATGAGCTCGGCCATCCTCGGGCCGTTCGCCAACTACTTTGTCCCGCTGATGATCGGGGCCAGGCGCATGGCCTTCCCGCGCGTGGAGTCGCTCACCTTCTGGCTGCTGATGGCGGCCAGCGTGATCTTCATCTCCACGATCTTCTTCGGCGGCTTCCCGACCGGCTGGACGGGCTATGGGCCGCTCAGCGACGAGGCGAACTTCGGGTACGACTCCTACATCTTCTTCTTCGCCCTGGTCGGGATCTCTATGACGCTGCTCGGGCTGAACCTGATCGCGACCATCGTCACCATGCGAGCACCCGGCATGACCTGGACGCGGCTGCCGATGTTCTGCTGGGGCGCGATCACCACGTCCGCTCTCATGGTCCTCGCGGCGCCGGTGCTGATCGCGGCCCTCCTGATGGTCGCGTTCGACCGCAGCGTGCAGACCTCGTTCTTCCTCTCGAGCGCGGGCGGCAGCCAGTACTTATTCGAGAACCTGTTCTGGTTCTTCGGCCACCCGGAGGTCTACGTCCTCGCCCTGCCCGGGTTCGGGGTCATCCTGGAGCTCCTGCCGGTGTTCTCGCGCAAGCCGCTGTGGGGCTACCGGCTCGCCGTCTCGGGGATGCTCGGCGTCACCCTGTTGAGCTTCTTCGTCTGGCAGCACCACCTGTTCGTCAGCGGGATCAACTCGGCGCTGCGCCCGTTCTACATGCTCTCCACCGAGGTGATCTCGATACCAACCGGGTTCATCTTCCTCTGCGGGATGGCGACGCTCTGGAGGGCGAAGATCCGCTACACGGTGCCGATGTTGTTCTGCCTCGCCTGGTTCTTCAACTTCTTCATCGGGGGTGTCTCCGGCTTCTTCCTCTCCGACACCCCAAGCGACGTCTCGACCCACGGCAGCTTCTTCGTGATGGCGCACTTCCACTACACGATCATGGGCGGCTTGATCTTCGTCTTCTTCGCCGCGATCTATTACTGGGTGCCGAAGATGACCGGGCTGCGCTTCAACGAGCTCCTGGCCAAGATCCACTTCTGGTCGATGTTCATCGCCTTCAACTCGACCTTCGGGCCGCTGTTCGCGCTCGGGCTGATGGGGATGCCCCGGCGGGTCGCCACCTATCCGAGCAACCTCGAGCCCCTGAACATCTGGGTGTCGGTGTCCGCGTTCGTGCTCGGCGCCTCGATGCTCGTATTCCTCGCCAACGTCCTGTACTCGCTGGTCATCGTGCGCAAGCCGGCGGAGGCGAACCCCTGGCGGTCGAAGTCGATGGAGTGGCAGCTGCCGACGCCGGTGCCCGTGCACAACTTCGACCGCATCCCGGTCTTCGACTCCGATCCATATGACTACGGGACGCCACCGGTGCCGGCGGGAGCCGTCCCGGTAGGCGCAACCGGAGCGTCCCCGCGCCCGAACGGGAGATGAACGAGGCCGGCCACACCCAGGGCGACGCGCTCGCCGAGCCGCCCGAGGTGCACGAGCGAAACCTCTGGATCGGCGCCCGGATCCTCGCCGGGGCGACGATCATGTTCTTCCTCGCCTTCGTCTTCGCGTACTTCTATCTGCGCTCGCTGAACAGCGCCGGCAAGTGGAACGCGCTTGGCGTCAAGGCCCCTGACGGGTACGGCGCCGCGATCGTCGCCCTGTTCGTGGTGAGCGCCGCCTCCTTCGCCTACGCGGCGCACGCGGCGCGCAACGGGAGGCGCTGGCTGGCCGCCGCCGGCCTGGCGCTGGTGCTGGGGCTCGCGGGGTGCGTGGTGCAGGGGTTCGAGTGGGCGAACCTCGGCTTCGGCCCCACGAAGGGCGGTTTCGCGAGCGTCTTCATCGGCTGGACGCTGCTGTTCGTGGTCTTCGTGCTCCTCGCGATGTATTGGGTCGAGATCGTGCTCGCGGAGGGGATCCGCAACCGGAGTGATCCACGCCCGAGCGTCCCGGCGGGTTTCGCCGACGTGGCCTTCTACTGGGGGCTCGTGGCAGTCATCGGGGTCATCGCCTGGGCCATCCTGTACCTCGTCTGAGGCCAGGAGTGCTCGACCCGAACGCGATCCTCGATTGGACCGGCGGTCCGGCCCTCGCCTGGGTCGTCTTCGCCGCGTCGCTCTATTGGCTGGGTGGGCGTCGCGGGGTGCGGTCTCGCTCCGACGCGAGCAGCCGCTGGCGGACGGTCGCCTTCGTCGCCGGCCTCCTCACGATCGTGGCCGCCCTCGACTCGCAGATCGACGAACTCGCCGAGGAGCTGCTCTGGGTCCACATGGTCCAGCACATCCTGCTGCTCGTGGTTGCTCCCCCGCTGCTCGCCCTGGCGCGGCCGTGGAACCGCATGTGGCACGGCCTTCCGCTCGGCTTGCGGCGGCGCACGGCCCGGGTGGTCACCAGGAGTCCGCGCCTGGCGCCCCTGCGATGGGCGGCGCGCATCTTCCAGGATCCGGTCCCCTCGTGGCTGGCCTTCAACCTGACCTTCCTCGTCTGGCATGTGCCGGCCGCCTATGACGCCACGCTCCACTCGCAGTTCATCCACGCTCTCGAGCACGCGATGTTCTTTGGCACAGCACTCCTGTTCTGGACCAGGGTGATCGACTCGCCACCATGGCGCTCGCCGCTCGCCGATGTGCCGCGCGCCGTCTACGTCGGCCTCGCGATGGTGGTCGGCTGGGTGCTCGCGATCACCTTCGCCGTATCAACCTCGCCCGTGTACGCTCCCTACGCCACGGAGGCCAGCCGGCCCGGCGGGATCACCGCCCTCGCCGACCAGCAGCTGGCCGCCGGAGTGATGTGGGTTCCCGGGTCGATCCCGTTTACGATCGCGATCGTGTTTATCGTCTACAGGTGGCTGCAGCCGAAGCGGCCACGCCAGACCGCCCCAATCCCCTGGTCCAGCGAGACAACCATGGAAGTGACACCGCGATGATCATTGCGACGTCCGTCGTCGCCGACGGCATCCTCACCTGGGCGATGCCACTCGCCGTGCTGATCGCCCTGCTGGTCTGGTACGTGATGCTGATTCGCCGCCGCCATCCCGAGTGACGGCGGCGGCGCTTCAGCCGATCCCTCAATCGCCGGGCGAACCCTCAGCGGGCGCTGCCCGATAGGAGATCTTTGCCGGCCGCCGCGCGCCGGCGGCACGGCGGCGCCTGACCCTTGCCTCGACGCGCTCGCCCGAGGCGAGCCTGAAGGGCACCCTCATCGTCGCAGCGAGAAGCACCAAGAGAAGGGTCATGGATACGACGTTCAGGATTATCGCCAGGGTCATTGTCGGCCTCCTGCCTTGCTGTTGACGGTCGCCTGCGACCGTCGCATCCCAGGGTTGGGCGAGCCTTGGCGGTTCCTGAGAATTCCGTCAGGACGCTCTTGAGCTTGCGCACCCGGGCTGGCGCCAAGGAAAAACGGCCGATGCGGGCGCCATCGTTGCGGCCGCCACTCGGACGCTGAGGAGGCGTCAGCCCGCCGAAGCGACCGCCTGGCTGAGGCTCGAAACGGTCTGGGGGCCCTGCAGCTTCTGGACGATGTCGCCTTTCGCGTTGAGGACGAACGTGGTCGGCAGGCCCTGCAGGCCGTAGGCGGTTCCCACGTGGCCGGTTGAATCGCGAAGCACCGGGTAGCGCCAACGGCTCTGCGTGATGAAGGCGCGCGCGTTGTCCGGTCGGTCGTTCCAGTCGACGCCGACCACGGAAGCACGGTGGCCGACCTGCGCGGCGAAGCGCCGAAGCTCCGGGGCCTCCTGCTTGCACGGTCCGCACCAGCTGGCCCAGAAGTTGACGACGGCGGGCCTCCCGCGAAGCGAGGCGAGGTCGACACGACGCCCGGACAGGACCTCCGTCGGCAGCCCCGGCGCGGGGCGCGAGCTTTGGCCGCCGCCGCTGGTTGCGATTTCGGCCGCGACCACGCCCCCGATCGCCACGACGACGAGGCCGAGCCAGATCGCGCGGCGCCGGGTCATCCCCGTTTCGGGTGCATCGTTTTGAGGAGGGCCACTAGGAGGCGGCGAGCATCGGCACGTCGTGGACGATCTCCGCGGGCTTGAAGTTCGCCGGGTAGACGGTGGTGATCCTGCCGCTGCCCGAGATCCCGTAGACGAGCGCCGAGTGCTCGACCGCGTCCGGGTTCTTCTTCGACACGTGGGCGGCGATCCCCCAGGCGCTCCAGGTCCGCTCGAGCTGCGGGCGGGAGCCGATCAGATACTCCAGCCGGCCGGTCATCTGGTGCTGGGCGAGAAAGGCCTTGACCGTCTTCGGCGTGTCGCCCCTCGGGTCCACGGAGACGGCGATGATCTTAAGCTTCGAGGCCTCGGAGCCGAGTTCCTGCTGCGCCGTGTGCAGGTTGCCGACGATGAGCGGGCAGATGTCGGGACAGTGGTCGTAGATGAAGGTCACGAGTACCGCCTTGCCGCGGTAGGAGTCGATGTTCACAGGGTGGCCGAGCGAGTCCTTCAGCGCCAGCGGGGGGACGGGTCTCCGCTGCTGTTGGACCAGGCCCTCGAAGCCGCCGTTCTTGGTCGTGGAGTCGGAGCTCGAGCTGCCGCAGCCGGCGACGAGCGCTGCCGCGAGCGCGATCGCGATGCAGATGATCACGATCCGTGGATTGCGCGCGAGCGCCACGGTCGAATATTCAAACAGAGGGCTAAAACGACGCTAAGTCGAGCGGGGCGAAACAGCTGGGGCGCTCCGGCGGGTGGGCGCGGGCGTCGTTGCCGTAGAACTCCGGGCATGGCCGCGTCCGAGGCCACGATCGTCGACGCCGGTGGGCGCGATTTGCGCGTCTCGAGCCCCGATCGCGTGATCTTCCCGATGACCGAGCGCTCAGGCGCGGTGACAAAGCTCGACATCGTCAAGTACTACCTCGCCGTCGGGGACGGCATCATGCGCGCGCTCGAGCGGCGGCCGACGACGCTTGAGCGCTGGCCGAAGGGCGTGCACCCGGGCATCGTCCTCTCGACCCGGGAGAAGGGTGGCGGCGACGCCTTCTTTCAGAAGCGCATCCCCCGTGGAGCTCCGGACTACGTGCAGACAGCGCGGATCGAGTTCCCGTCGGGTCGCCACGCGGATGAGATCTGCCCCACGGAGGTGGCCGTTGTCGGCTGGGCGGCCCAGATGGGCACGATCACGTTTCATCCGTGGCCGGTTCGCAGCGACGACGTCGACCATCCAGATGAGCTGCGCATCGACCTGGACCCGCAGCCGGGCACGGACTACGCCGACGCCGTGCGCGTCGGCGCTGAGGCGCGCGTGCTGCTGGACGAGCTCGGCTACGCCGGTTTCCCGAAGAC
>JBKPIV010000112.1:0-4947 GCA_046730395.1 Actinomycetota bacterium
GTGCTGGTGGGCGCCTCGGTGGTGATCGACGTCTCGAACTCTCCGTCCTTCGAGGACGAGGCGGTGATGGACTTCTTCACAACCTCCACCACCAACCTGCTGGCGGCCGAGGCCGACGCCGGTGTTCGCCACCACGTCGCCCTGTCCGTTGTCGGCGCCGAGCGCCTGAGCGAGAGCGGCTATCTCCGGGCCAAGATTGCCCAGGAGAAGTTGATCAGGGATTCCTCGATCCCCTTCTCAATCGTCCATGCGACCCAGTTCTTCGAGTTCGCAGTGAGGATCGCGGATGAGGCCACGGACGGTGACACGGTTCGGCTGCCGGACGCGCGGATCCAGCCGATTGCAGCCGACGAAGTCGCCGCTGCGGTGCGCGAGATCAGCCTGAGGGCGCCCGCTGATGGCGTCATTGAGATTGCAGGTCCCGAGGAGTTCCCCTTCGATCAGTTCGTCCGCCAGGGCCTCAGGGCGAAGGGCGATCCGCGCACGGTCGTCGCCGACCCGAAGGCGCAGTACTTCGGCGCCGAGCTGCAAGAGCGCAGCGTGCTGCCGACGAACGCGGTCCACCTCGGCGAGATCCGTTTCAGCGACTGGCTGGCACAGCCCCCCACGGCGTAGGACCAATGGGACCCGAGCGGCGCGTGTAGGTCCACACGGACCCGCAGGGTCTAATCGCGGGGTGGCCGTCATCATCGACAGCTTCACGGAGGGCAAGCGCACGGTCCGCGGGACGCCCAACCCCGACTTCCGCGTGCACGAGGTCGGCGTGCTCGCGGTTCCACCCGAGGAGATCGACTCGGTCTGCAGCGAGCACCGTCGCGGTCGTAATGAGCCAGTAGCGGGCACTGTTGCTTTCGCGGTCCCAGATCTGCCAGCGGCGCGGCCCGCGCGCCTCCTGTCCGCGCCATGCAGGTGCCGAGTCGCATAGCCGCCGGATGCTCGCGGCTGACCCGCCGTCTCAGTAGACCAAATCTCAGGAGTGCAGAAAAGCCAGCAGGTCAGCGTTGATCGTTTCGGCCTGCGTGGTCGGGCAGCCGTGCGGGAATCCTTTGTACGTCTTCAGCGTCCCGTTCTGCAGGAGCTCGGCGGACAGTGGTCCGGAATCGGCGTAGGGGACGATCTGGTCGTCGTCGCCGTGCATCACCAGGACCGGCACCGTGATCCTCTTGAGGTCCTCGGTGAAATCGGTCTGGGAGAAGGCAACGATGCCGTCGTAGTGGGCCTTGGCTCCGCCCATCATTCCCTGGCGCCACCAGTTCTCAATGATTGCTTCCGAGGATTCCACGCCGGGCCGGTTGAAGCCGTAGAAGGGGCCGGACGCGAAGTCCCGGTAGAACACGGACCGGTTGGCGGCAAGCTGGGCCTGGAGGTCGTCGAACACGCTCTTCGGCAGGCCGCCGGGGTTGGCATCGGTCTGCACCATGAGCGGCGGCACCGCATCTATCAGTACCGCTTTGGCCACACGGCTCTCACCGTGCCGGGCGATGTAGTGGACGACTTCGCCGCCACCGGTGGAGTGTCCGACGTGGACGGCGTCCTTGAGATCGAGATGGGCAGTCAGCGCCGCCAGGTCGTCGGCGTAGTGGTCCATGTCGTGACCGTCGCCGGTCTGGGTGGAGCGTCCGTGCCCCCGGCGGTCGTGGGCGATGACCCGATAGCCGTGCTGCAGGAAGAACAACAGCTGGGTGTCCCAATCGTCGGCCGAAAGGGGCCAGCCGTGGCTGAACACGACCGGCTGCCCCTCACCCCAGTCCTTGAAGAAGATCTCGGTCCCGTCGCTGGTCGTGATCGTGCCCATCGGACTTCTCCTCTTCTTGTGGCGGATGCCCCACCTGCAGGATGGCAAGATCTGGGCGGCGAGGAAGATTCCCGTGACCCAACCGGAGCCACCGACAAAGATCCACGAGGCCGAACCCGGGCCGCGCCCGCCGGCGGTGACGTTCGTGACCACGGAACACTTCGTGCTCCAAGGCGCCCGGTCGTCGACGATCGCCGAATCGACCGGCCGGGCGAACATGTTCCTCGCGGCGGTGTCCGGGGGCCTCGTCGCCCTGGGGCTGGTGGCGACCGCGAGCAGCGTCGGAACGGCCTTCTACGCCTTCGGCCTCGTCCTCCTCCCCACGCTGGCATTCGTGGGTCTCGTGACGTTCGAGCGAGTGCTTCAGTCCGGGGTCGAGGACGAGGGGTACGCGCGCCGCATTGCCCTCCTGCGTGGGTACTACTTCGACAACGCGCCCGAGCTTGCCCCCTACCTCCTAAGCGTTCCGCCTGAGGACCGCCTTCGCGTGCAGGGTCTCCCGTTCGCCACCTGGCAGGTGTTTCGGACGGTCGCCGGCATGGTGGCGGTGATCACGGCGGTCCTCGCCGGCTCGACCGCGGCCCTGGCCGCGATCCTGATCTCCGACCATTCGCTGGCCGCCGCCCTCATCTCGGGCGGGCTGGTCGCACTCCTTGTCCTGGTCGCGCTGACGCGATTTCAGCGTTCCGTGTGGGTCGCAGCCTCGACCACTCCCATCACCGAGGACGAGGACTAAGGGGCTCCGCCCCGTGGCGCCGGGCCGGAGGCTTCACGGCGACTGGGCTCGGAATTGCCAGGCCAGCTTTTCTACGTCTACCCGCCGCCGGATCGCCGCGAGAGCTGCCGACTCGTTCTCGGGATCAGTGAGGTCAAAGAACGTCCCAGCCGGGCACCGTCACCCGCGATCGAGGGCACCGGGAGGGCCACGCTTGATAGGCGTCAGTGACGCCGGCGTCGATGAAGCTTTCGGCGGTGCCCTTGCTGCTGCCTTCGCGTGGAAGGAGGCGTCCCGGTGGAGGCTGGCGAGGCGCTCGGAATGGACGATCAGCGAAAGCGGCGGCCGACGCTTGGCTGGCTCTCGCAATGCTCGGAAGGCAGGCGGGCTACTCCGTGTGCTCACGCAACGCGTGGGCAAAGCGCTCGACACCGGCTCGCTCGAGCGCGCCGACCAGTGCCTGGAAGCTCCAGGGCGGACTCGTCAGGTCGGCCGCCTGCTGGCGGACCTCGGCGACGACGCGCTCTGGCGCGATGCCGAGGAGCACGAGCAGGAACTCGTCAGGGTGGGTCGCCTCGACGCCGAAGCGCTCGCATGCGTCGGGCGGGAAGTGGCCGAGGTTGAAGGTGATGATCGAATCCGCACCTCCAGCGACCGCTGCGGCGAGGACGTGGCGATCGCCGGGGTCGTTCGTCATCGATCGTTCGAGGGCCCGGATCGCAACCTCGGGAACGGCGGCGTCCTCGAACGCGGAGCTCATCAGCGAGGCGAGCCGGTCGGCTCGTCCCGAGTCCATCCTCCTGCCCTCGACGAGGTTGCGGACCATCTCCTCGAGGATGCGATCGCTCCAGAGCGGGATGTAGAGCGGGGCGGGAGCGGGACTCGGCTCCGGCTCTGCAAGGCGCAGCAGCGCGAAGCGAGAATGGAAAGAGGACGTTGGCGTCGAGAACTGCGCGGAACGGCATCGCGTGCGAGCATACGGACGGGTTCGGTGCCCGCCCGCGCCCGACCTACACGTATCCGCCCTCGGCCTCCTGCGAGAGCCGGGTCAGCTCGCGCAGCTCCTCCCGCCGTCGCTGGGTGCGCTCGGCGTGGTAGGCGAGGACGTCCTCGATCCTCACCCGACGGTGGGTTCCGACTCGATGGTGCGGGATCGTCCCCTCATCGAGCAGCTTCACGAGATGCGGCCTCGAGACGTGAAGGAGGTCGGCCGCCTCCTGCGTCGTGAGCTCCTTACCGTGCGGGATCAGGGACAGCGTCAGGCTCCCCGCCATCCCCTCGGCGACCAGCCTCAACGCCCGCAAGGCGGAGGCTGGCACATCGACCTCCTCGCCCTCCGAGCCGACGAGCCTCGCGCCCTCACCGCCCCGCTCGATGATCTCGTCGAGCTGGCGGACGAGCTCGCGCAGGCCGGGGAGCTCAGCACGCTCGGCGCGCACCAGATTCTCGGGCAGCGGTGTGGCGACGGCCATTCAGACTCCTTCGTTCAGACCAATGCCGGAAAGGTTAGCAGAGAGACGCAACAGACGAAACGGATTTCGTATGTTGCGGTCGCCAGATCATAATCCGCGTGTCGGGGGTTCGAGTCCCTCCTCCGGCATGAAGTGCCTGCAAAGGGCATCTTTGAAAACGGCACAACACGCGGATTCCTGATCTTCCCGGCCCGAGACCTGGGCCGCCTTTCGATGATCGTCGGCGCAGGATGTAGTTCTCGACGTGCTGGTAGACCACCATCACGATCACGACGACGATTAAGGCCTCGGGGCTGACCGACAGCGCGACGATCCCGGATAATGATGCCGGCGATCCTGACGCGATTCAGCGAATCACGCGAAATGCGTGACGACCGGTCACCCCGATCGTCGCGACCCTTCTGTGATATGGAAGAGGGGCTACAGATGAGCGCGCCTGGCCCCAGCGGTGACGTGCGTCAGCAGGCCGGACAGCGGCCGCCGGCGGTGGGCGCGCGCGCGAAGGCCTGGTCGAAACGAGTCTTCCTGGGCGATTGGCACCCGATCCTCCGCGACCCGCTCGACCTTGTACGGATCAGCTTCGTCGTCGGCGCTGTGGCGTTCGCGCTCGCCGGCGACTGGCACCTGTTCACCGGTGAGACCGACACCATCACCGACCTGGCCAACGGGTTTCTCGGTGCCGCACTCGGCGGCCTGATCCTCGTTGGCTGGGCGGTCGGCCGCTACACGACCCGGCGGGTCCCGAGGGCCCTGCGCGAATAGACGACAGGATTGGTATGGAAGCCGCCATGCCGCAGGAGGCCGAGATGCCGCAAAGCGCGGCAGCGCCGTCGCCGTTCACGCCGATCGCCAACTACGGCTTCCTTTCCAACTGCCACACGGGCGCACTTGTTGCCCCAGACGGCACGGTCGACTGGCTGTGCGTCCCGCGCTTCGACGCGCCGAGCGTCTTCGGCGCGCTGCTC
>JBKPIV010000113.1:0-5723 GCA_046730395.1 Actinomycetota bacterium
ATCAGGTATACGGGCACTGGGCGCGTGAGGCGCGGAAGGTTGCGATGGAGCGGCTCGAGGGCGCCTTCACCATCTGAGCAAAGTGCGGGCTACGCTTGGGTCGGGCGGCGAGGGCTTCCTCGGCGTGGAACCCTTGGTGGACCCGCCGCCCCTTAGAGGCTCTAACAGAATGAGCGTGCGCCTCTGGGAGCCGCTCACGCCGCCCATCCTCTCACGGCGCGGCTCACCCGTCGATCCTCTCCCAGTGGGGATCGGCCACCTTGGCGAGGGGTGGAACCGCAGTTGATATTCAAGTCTTCAAGTGCTAACTTGAATAGCGATGTCGAGCGGTGCAGCGAAGGTAGCTTTGTTCGATGCTCTGTCGTCGGTTGCACGTGCTCTCGGGAGTGGGCGCCGGGCCGAGATCGTGGACGTGCTCGCTCAGGGGGAGCGTTCGGTCGACGACCTCGCTGTCGAGATCTCGCAGAGCGTCGCCAACACCTCGCAGCATCTTCAGGTGCTGGCGAAGGCAGGCCTTGTTCGATCGCGTCGGGCCGGCACACGGGTCTACTACCGACTGGCGAGTGATCGTGTCGGAGATCTCTGGGCGGCTGTACGCGAGGTCGCCGTCCGGCATGTGGCCGAGGTGGGCGTCCTCGCCGACGACTATCTGGGCGAAGGAGTCGATCACGTCACGGCTGCGGAGCTCGAGCAGCGGCTCGCGCGCGGCGACGTCGTCGTGCTCGACGTCAGGCCGGAGCCCGAGTACCGGGCAGGGCATATCGCCGGCGCTCGCTCAGTGCCGCTTTCGGCGCTCGCCTCTGCGGCAGCCGAGTTGCCGCGGCGCCGGGAGATCGTGGCCTACTGCCGCGGGCCGTACTGCGTCTATGCGGACGACGCCGTGCGCCTCCTGCAGGAGCGGGGGCTGAAGGCGCGTCGCCTTGATGTCGGGTATCCGGAGTGGCGGCGGGCAGGGCTGCCGGTCGAGATCGCCAGCTGAGAGGAGACCGGATGCTGTTGCGCCCCTTCCTGAACGACGCCAGCTCCTGCGCCAGCTACCTGTTCGGCTGCACGAGTCACGGCAAGCTCGCCGTCGTCGACCCGCACGCCGATCTCGTCGACGACTACCTCGTCGCGGCAGCGGCGATCGGTTCGCCGATCGTGGCCGTGTTCGAGACCCATGTCCAGGCCGACCACGTCTCAGGTTTGCCAGGCTTGGTCGAGCACACCGGCGCAACCTCCTATTTGCCTGTCGGAGCCGGCGTCGAGTTCGAGCACGTCGCGCTCGCTGACGGCGACGTGGTCGAGCTCGGAAACACACTCGTGACCGCGCTCGCCACTCCTGGCCACGCCCCGGCTCATCACGCCTACGCGGTCGCCGACTTGCGGCGTGGCAGCGACGGGCCGTGGCTTGTGTTCAGCGGCGACTCGCTGCTGATCGGCGACGTCGGACGCCCAGATCTGCACGTCGCCGGAGACGCCCACGGGCAGGCGCGCCTTCTGCACGCGAGCCTCCGGCGGCTGCTCGAGCTCTCGGACTACGTCGTTCTCTACCCGAGCCACTACGCCGGTTCGGTCTGCGGCCGCGGCCTCTCCGGCAACCCGGTCTCCTCGATCGGCTTCGAGCGGGCCCACAACCCGATGCTTGCCCTGGCCGATCCGGACTCCTTCGCCGATGCTCTGGTCGCCGATATGCCGCCCCGCCCGGCCGGGCAGGAGCGGATCGTCGCGGCGAATCGCGCCGGAACCGTCGGCGCCCGCGCTTGAACGCGCCGGTCAGGCTGGGGTTGCGCGCC
This sequence comes from Actinomycetota bacterium, assembly GCA_046730395.1. Classification (GTDB taxonomy): domain Bacteria; phylum Actinomycetota; class Thermoleophilia; order Solirubrobacterales; family 70-9; genus AC-56. The sequence continues at coordinate 1,776 of JBKPIV010000113.1, forward strand.
AACGCTGGCCAGTTCGCCCTGCTGGTTGGGCTGAATGCGCTCGTCGGCGCGATGGTCGGGCTGGAGCGGAGCGTGCTGCCGCTGGTCGGCAAGCAGGACTTCGGGCTGCGCTCGACCTCGACGATCCTGGCCTTCGTCGTCGCGTTCGGCGCTGCGAAGGCGCTTACGAATCTCGCCGCAGGCGATCTGGCCGAGCGGATCGGGCGGAAGCGCCTGCTGGTGATCGGCTGGCTGGTCGCGGTGCCGGTGCCCTTGCTGATCGGGCTCGCTCCATCCTGGTGGTTCATCGTCGCCGCCAACCTGCTGCTCGGCGTCAACCAGGGGCTGGCCTGGTCGATGACAGTCGTGATGAAGATCGACCTCGCCGGCCCGCGCCGCCGAGGGCTCGCGCTCGGACTGAACGAGACGGCCGGCTACCTCGGGGTAGCCGTCGCCGCCTTCGCGACCGGCGTTCTCGCCGCCAGCTACGCGCCGCGAACAGTCGTCTGGGTCGGTGCGGCGCTGATCATCGCGGTCGGTCTGCTGGTCAGCATGTTCGCGGTGCGTGACACCGGCGCGCACGTCGCGCTCGAGCAACGCGCCCACGGAAACGACGAGCCGCCACACGGCCTGCGCAGCGCCTTCACCCACGCCAGCCTGCGCGACCCCGTCCTGCGGGCCTGCAATCAGGCCGGGCTCGTGAACAACCTCCCCGACGCGCTCGCCTGGGGCCTGGCGCCGCTCTACCTCGCCGCCCACGGCGCTAGCGTGAACCAGATTGCCGTTGTCGCCGCCGCCTACCCGCTCGTCTGGGGCGCGGGCCAGCTCGCGACCGGATGGCTTTCCGACTACACCGGCCGAAAGCCGCTGATCACCGGCGGCATGCTCGTCCAGGGTGTTGCGCTCGGCCTGCTTGTCGCCGGCGGCGGCAGCTTCGCGCCCTCGCTCGTTGCGGCTGTGCTGCTCGGCGTCGGGACGGCGATGGTCTACCCGACGCTGATCGCCGCTGTCTCCGATGCCAGTCAGCCGCGCGACCGCGCTCGCCTGGTCGGCGTCTACCGCTTCTGGCGCGACTTCGGCTTCGTCGTTGGTGCGCTGATCGCCGGCTTCGCCGCCGACGCAACATCGCCGCGAGTGGCGATCGTGATCGTCGCCGTTCTTACCGCCGCCAGCGGGTTGGTGGTGGCGGCGACGTCCTGGGCAGGCCCCCTAACCGGACGGATGACCCATGCGGGCCATCGACTGTCCGTGCGGACACCGGCTTGAAGGAGAATGAACTCCGCGAGCGCGTCGCTTCGAGAGCGCCTCGCCGCTGACACGAAATCCTCGAAGCAAGGCTGACGCGTACGACGTCTAATGGCCAAGGCTGACGCTACGACATCGAGGAGGCAGAAATGACAGATAGCGCGAACAAGGTCGTGATCAACCTCGCCACCGGGCTCGAGGACGCCGAGCGTGTGGTCGTCGCCTTTCTCGTCGCCACGGCGGCGCTCGACAAGGGCAAGCAGGTGACGATGTTCCTGACCAAGGACGCGGTCAAGCTCGGGCTGCCCGGACATGCCGAGGGAGTTGCCTGCGACGGATGCCCTCCGATCGAGCGGCTGTTCGAGCAGTTCGCCACCGGCGGCGGGGAGCTGCTCGTCTGCCCGATCTGCCTCAACGCGCGGGGGCTCGAGGGGATCGAGTTGGTGCCGAACGCAAGGGTCGGGGGTGCGACGCCGCTCTGGGAGTGGATCGGTGACAGCGCGACGGTCTTCAGCTACTGAGAGGAGGCGAGATGGCGATCGATGCAGAAGTCGATGTCGACCTGCTGAAGAGCGAGATCAAGAAGATCTATACCTCCGTCTCGGTTGAGCCGGAACGCGACTTCATCTTCCCGACCGGGCGGCCGTGGGCGGAAGACCTTGGCTACCCGGAAGAGCTCGCCAAGGTGCCGGAGGCGGCCGTCGAGTCGTTCGCCGGCGTTGCCAATCCATGGCAGCTCGGCCGGCTCGCAGCGGGCGAGCGGGTGCTCGATCTCGGCTCGGGGGCCGGTACCGACTCGCTCGTCGCCGCGCAGATGGTCGGCGAGCAGGGCCGGGTGACCGGAATCGACATGACACCGGCGATGCTGGCCAAGGCCCGCGCCGCCGCCGCCGAGATGGGCGCCTCGAACGTCGAGTTCGTCGAGAGCGAGGCGGAACGACTGCCGTTTCCCGATGGGAGCTTCGATGTCGTCGTCTCGAACGGTGTGATCGACCTGATCCCGGACAAGGACGCCGTCTTCTCGGAGCTCTTCCGCGTGCTTACGCCCGGTGGGCGAATGCAGATCGCGGATGTGACGATCCAGAATCCAGTCAGCGCCGAGGGTCGACGGAACATCGATCTCTGGACTGGCTGAATTGCCGGGGCGCTGCTGGAAGCAACGTACGCAAGGCTCCTAGAGCATCACGGCTTCGAGCGGATCGAGATCGGCCAACTCGTCGACACCTACGCCCGCTCCAATTTCGAGGACACCCGGCGCAAGGCGCAGAAGTTCGGCGCCCGAGGCACGACCGTCAAGGCATACAAGCCGGCGCGGTAGCGATGCAGTGGCGGCGCCATTGGACTGCTGTCCGATGACGTGGGCGTTTTCTCTGGCGCATGATGGCACCTGTGCGGAGTGATCTCCCTTCGGGAACCGTCACGTTCCTCTTCACGGACGTCGAGGGCTCGACCGCCCTGCTGCACGAGCTGGGCGCCGAGGAGTACGCGGCCGCGCTCGGGGAGCATCGCCGCGTGCTGCGAGAGGCGTTCGCCGCGCAGGGCGGCGTGGAGGTCGACACGCAGGGGGACGCGTTCTTCGTCGCCTTTCCGACCGCGCCTGGAGCACTGGCGGCTGCTCGGGATGCAACCGCGGTGCTCGCCGGTGGGCCGGTTCGCGTGCGGGTCGGGATCCACACAGGGACGCCGCTCGTCGCCGACGAGGGCTACGTCGGCGTCGACGTGCACCGCGCGGCACGGATCGCCGCCGCCGGCACGGGGGGCAGGTACTCGTCTCGACTTCGACGGCCGTTCTCGTCGACACCGGTGAGCTGCGCGATCTCGGCGAGCACCGGCTGAAGGACCTCTCCGCGCCGGAGCGGATCTATCAGCTCGGCGAGGAAGAGTTCCCGCCGCTGACGAGCCTGTACCGGACGAACCTGCCGGTTCCCGCGACACCGTTCCTCGGCCGTGAGCGCGAGCTCGCGGAGGTGCTCGGCCTGCTCGAGAGCGCGCGTCTACTGACGCTCACCGGACCGGGCGGGACCGGGAAGACGAGGCTTGGCCTCCAGGTTGCCGCCGACGCGTCGGAGCGGTACCCGGACGGTGTCTTCTGGTGCCGCTCGCACCGCTGCGGGACCCGAACCTGGTGCTCGAGAGCGCAGGTCAGGCGCTCGGAGCCACGGACGGTATCGCCGAGCATGTCTCCGACAAGTCGCTGCTGCTCCTCTTGGACAAGTTCGAGCACGTCGTCGAGGCTGCCGCGGGGCTGGCGGAGCTGCTCACGGCCTGTCCCAACCTGCAGCTGCTCGTCACCAGTCGGGAGCTGCTCCGCCTGCCTGCCGAGCAGGCGTGCCCGGTTCCACCGCTCGAACCCCAGGACGGGACGCAGCTCTTCCTCGCCCGGGCGCATGCGGTCGATCCTGCGTTCGCCGCGAGTGCCGCCGTGCCGGCACTCTGCGCCCGACTCGAGCAGCTCCCGCTCGCGCTCGAGCTCGCGGCGGCACGCGTCCGCGTCCTTGCTCCAGAACAGCTCCTCGACCGGATCTCGCAGAGGCTCGACCTGCTCAAGGCGGGGCGCGGGGTCGACCCGCGCCAGCAGACGCTGCGCGCGACGCTCGAATGGAGCCACGACCTGCTCGACGAGGACGAGCAGCGGCTGTTCTCCCGCCTCGCCGTCTTCCGCGGCGGCTGCGCGCTCGAGTCGGCGGAGGAGATCTGCGACGCCGACCTGGACACGATCCAGTC
>JBKPIV010000114.1:0-29658 GCA_046730395.1 Actinomycetota bacterium
TGCATCCGATCGCATCGTCATCTCGGGGGCGCGCGCCCACAACCTGAAGGGGATCGACCTCGAGCTGCCTCGCGACTCGCTGCTCGTGATCACGGGGCTCTCCGGCTCGGGGAAGTCGAGCCTCGCCTTCGACACGATCTACGCCGAGGGCCAGCGCCGCTACGTCGAGTCGCTGTCGGCATACGCGCGTCAGTTCCTGGGTCAGATGGAGAAGCCGGACGTCGACTCCATCGAGGGGCTCTCGCCGGCGATCTCGATCGATCAGAAGACGACCTCGCGGAACCCGCGTTCCACGGTCGGCACCGTGACCGAGATCTACGACTACCTGCGCCTGCTTTGGGCCAGGATCGGCAAGCCCCACTGCTACAACTGCGGCGCCCCGATCCAGGGGCAGTCGCTGGAGCAGATCACCGATCGCGTCCTCACCCAGGAGGACGGGACACGGTTCATGGTGATGGCGCCGGTGGTCCGCGGGCGCAAGGGCGAGTACGGTCGGCTGCTCGACGAGATGCGCGCCCAGGGCTACGCACGGGCGCGCATCGATAGCGAGCTACGCCGGCTCGATGAGCCGATCGAGCTCGACAAGAAGTTCAAGCACGATGTCTCGATCGTCGTCGACCGGCTGGTGATGAAGGAGGGGGTGCGAAAGCGCCTGTCGGAGTCGGTCGAGGCGGCCTCGCAGCTTGCGGAGGGGCTGGTGGAGATCGAGACCCTGCCAAACGGCGGCGTGGGCGAGACGCTGCTGTTCAGTGAGCGGTTCGCGTGTCTTGCCTGCGGCACCTCGATGCCGGAGCTCGAGCCCCGGATCTTCTCCTTCAACTCGCCGCACGGGTGCTGCCAGCGCTGCCACGGGCTCGGCTTTCAGCGGGTGATCGACCCGGAGCTGATCGTCCCCGACCCCACGCTTTCGATCGCGGAGGGCGCCCTTCTGCCGTGGACCAAGGCGGCGTCGACGTACCACCGGAGGCTGCTGGAGGCGGTGGCCGAGGCGAACGGGATCGACATCGAGACCCCGTGGCAGGACCTGCCCGCGAAGCATCGCGAGCTGCTGCTGAACGGCACCGGCTCGGATCGCCACACGATCTCCTACCGGAACCGGTTCGGGAGGCGGCGCGTCTACACGGTGCGGTTCGAGGGCATGCTCACCACCCTGCAGCGGCGCTACGAGGACACCGATTCCGAGCACACCCGCGAGCGGATCGAGGAACTGATGGCCCTGAGGCCGTGCCCTGCCTGCGGCGGGGCGCGCCTGCGCCCGGAGAGCCTGGCGGTGACCGTCAACGGACTCAACATCTACGAGTACACGCAGTTCTCCGCCCGCGCCGCGCTGGAGTGGATCGAGGCGCTCGAGCTGACCGAGACCGAGCGCGCGATCGCGCGGCTGGTGGTGCGCGAGATCGCCGAGCGGCTGCGGTTCCTGGACAGCGTCGGGATCGGCTACCTGTCGATGGAGAGGGCGGCGGCGACGCTGTCGGGAGGGGAGGCGCAGAGGATCCGGCTCGCGACGCAGATCGGCTCCTCGCTGGTCGGGGTGCTCTACATCCTCGACGAGCCCTCGATCGGGCTTCACCAGCGGGACAACGCGAAGCTGATCGACACGCTTCAGCGGCTTCGCGACCTCGGCAACACGGTGATCGTCGTCGAGCACGACGAGGGCACGATCCGGGCCGCCGACCACGTGGTCGATCTCGGCCCGGGGGCCGGTGAGCACGGCGGCGAGATCGTCGCCGAGGGCCCGCCGGAGGCGATCGCGCGGCAGCCGGCGTCGCTCACGGGCCAGTACCTGAGCGGCAGGCGGACGATCCCGGTCCCGGATCTGCGGCGCTCGCCGCGAGGGGAGCTCGTGGTCCGCGGGGCGCGCCAGCACAACCTGAGGTCGGCCGACGTGGCCTTCCCGCTCGGCGTCTTTTGCTGCGTCACGGGCGTCTCCGGGTCCGGCAAGTCCACGCTCGTCAACGAGATCCTCTACCGGGCGGTGGCGAACAGGCTCCATCGGGCGCGGCTTCGCCCCGGGGCACACGACCGCATCGACGGGATCCAGGAGATCGACAAGATCATCAACATCGACCAGTCGCCGATCGGCCGCACGCCGCGGTCGAACGCTGCGACCTACACGGGCGTCTTCGACCACATCCGCGACCTGTTCGCCCGCACCAAGGAGGCGCGCGCCCGCGGCTACAAGCCGGGGCGGTTCAGCTTCAACGTCAAGGGCGGCCGGTGCGAGGTCTGCCGCGGCGACGGTCAGATCAAGATCGAGATGCACTTCCTCCCCGATGTCTACGTGCCCTGCGAGCAGTGTCACGGTCATCGGTACAACCGCGAGACGCTCGAGGTCCGGTTCAAGGGAAAGTCGATCGCCGACGTGCTCGAGATGTCGGTGGAGGAGGCGGTGGAGTTCTTCGCGCACATCCCGAAGATCAGGCGCCGGCTGCAGACCCTTCACGACGTGGGGCTCGACTACATGCGGCTCGGGCAGCCCGCGACGACGCTGTCGGGCGGCGAGGCCCAGCGCGTCAAGCTCGCCACCGAGCTCTCGAAGGTGGCGACGGGCGACACCCTCTACATCCTCGACGAGCCGACCACCGGCCTCCACTTTGCCGACGTCCAGCGCCTGCTCGAGGTGCTCGACCGGCTGGTGGAGTCTGGCAACACGGTGGTCGTGATCGAGCACAACCTCGATGTGATCAAGTGGGCCGACCGCATCGTCGATCTCGGTCCGGAAGGGGGAGAGGCCGGCGGCGAGCTGGTGGCCACCGGCACCCCCGAGGAGGTGGCGGCGACAACCTCCTCCTATACGGGTCAGTTCCTGCGCCGGCTGGTCGAGCCGGCCGAGCGACCGGCCCGCCAGCCCGGCCCGCGGCGTCGCGAGCCCGTGGCGGCCTAAGCGCTAGGGCGCGAGGCCGAAGCCGTCGGTCGCGTAGTAGGCAACCACGAACACGATGCCACCGATGATCACCACCCAGTAGTACCAGTAGCGACCGCCGGGCTGTTTGTGAATCGTCGTGCGGGCGCCGAGCGGCCGCCGTCGCCCTGCATCTCCCGGATCACGCCCAGGGTCCAGGGGTCGTCCTTGATCCCGGCCGGCGCCAGGGTCGCCTTCTCGCCCTCGGCCGGAGACTCGATCGTGAGCATCGTGCACCCCATCTTCTGCTCGGTGCTCAGCCGGAGGCCGGCCCGTTCCCAGACCGCGGCTTCCCTCTTGACCACCAGCCCTCGGCCCTTCTGCTTGAGCTCGATCGCGTAGATCTTGGTCGGCGTCACGGCCAGGGCGACATGCTGAGGCAAGCCCCCAGCCCGCTTCTTGCGCACCAGATTGACGGCCGCGTAGGCGAGCCCGCCCCCGGCCTTCGAGGCGGCATAGCTCGCGCTGAAGCCCCCGCGGCGAAAGCGCCCCGCCGTAATCAGCTCCTCGCCGTGGACGTGAGGCCGGACGTCGTCCATCAGCTCCTGGCGGGCCTTCTCCAGGTCCTCCTCGCTGTACTCCATCTTGAACGGGTTCCTCATCGGGGTCCCTCCTTGCTGGTGATGTCCTCAGGACTGGGGTTCCGAAGCCGGGGAGCGGGGGCTGGCGGCGCCATCTTGGCCCGTCGCCCCTGCCGCCGCCCTCGTCCGGGACACGCGAGCGCCGGACTTCGGCTTCGCGGCCGTGCCGCGGTTAGCGCTTAGAAGCGCCGCCCCGATCGCGCCGCCGTAATCGCCGAGCGCTGCGACGTGAAGCGCCGGCGGGTGGTCGTCGACGAACAGATGGGGCGCCATCGCCTTGCGGATCCTCTTCACGTAGGGCTCCCCCAGCCGGCAGCCCAGGCCGCCGCCGATGATCACCGCCTCGACGTCGAGGAGGTTCACGGCCGAGGCGATGCCGGCGCCAAGCGCCTCGACCGCGCGGTCGAGCAGCTTCTCGGCGAGGGGGTCGTTGCGCTTCAGCGCCCGCGCCCAGATGCCGCTCGTCAACCGGTCGCGCTCGTGCTTCTTCATGAGCTTGAAGAGGTCGGTCTTCGCGCCGCGGGACTTCTCCTTCCGGGCCTTGATCTCCATTGCCGCCCGGCCGGCGTAGGCCTCCATGCATCCCCGCCGGCCGCAGGTGCAGCGCGCCCCGTTTCGCTTCACGACCATGTGGCCGATCTCGCCCGCCGCGCCGCGACCGTGCCAGCGCTCGCCGTCGAGCACCACGCCGCCGCCGATGCCGGTGCCCCAGAAGACCCCGAGCAGCGACCTGTAGTGGCGGCCGGCGCCGAGCCGAGTCTCGGCATCCATGGCGACGCCCACGTCGTTTCCGACCACCACCGGCGTCCCGAACGCCTTCGTGAGCCACTGCCCGAGCTTGAACGTGCCGTCCCACCCGGGGAGGTTGCGCGCCTGCGAGACGGCGCCGGTCGTCTCGCTCACGGTGCCGGGGGACCCCACCCCGACGCCCGTCAGGGCGCTCGGCCGCGTCCCGGCATCGAGCGCCGCGTCGCGCATTGCGTCGGCCATCTGCTCCGCGACGTCGCGGGGTCCGCCCTTCGTCGGCGTGGGCCGGCGCGACTGGCCGATCACGTTCCACTTGCTATCGACGACGACGGCTTGGATCTTGGTGCCGCCCAGATCGATGCCGCCGCGCAGGCTTGGCGTTCGAGGGCTCAGGAGGTACTTCCCTTCAACGTGCTCCGAGCCACTCTAGAGCGCCGGAGCCGACTCTGCGAGTCTTCCGCCCCGTGGGCGACCTACGCGGCTGGCGGCTGTGGTGGGCAAAGCGGCGATGGTACGAGCGCAATCGACGGCTTCGCCGCCGCTGGCGGATAAGCCGGCACATGGCGCGGTCGGGCGCCTTCATCCGGTTTCCGGTCGAGGGCGAGCTCCTGGAGGCGCTCGACGAGGGGCGTCTGACGATCGGTAGCGGGACCCTGCTCGAGCCGGGATGCTGGCTGACCCTGGCGCCCGAGGCGCGCATCGTCATCGGCGAGGGCTGCTTCCTGAACCGCGGCGTGATGCTGGCGGCGCTCGACCGCATCGAGATCGGCGACCACGTGATGTTCGCCAACGGCTGCTTCGTGGGCGACGCCGCACACCGGTTCGACGATCCGGAGGTGCCCATCACCTGGCAGGGATTCACCTCGAAGGGCCCGGTGCGAATCGGCTCCAACTGCTGGTTCGGGGTCAATTGCGTCGTGACCAGCGGCGTCGAGATCGGCGAGCGCTGCGTGGTCGGCGCGAACTCGGTGGTCACCGATGACGTGCCGCCGCGCGTGATCGCCGCCGGGATCCCGGCCAAGGTGATCCGCGAGATCGAGTTCCGGCGTACTGACTCCGGGGAGGAGTAGGGTGACCGCCGATGTGCCTCGCCGACCTCGACATCGCCGTCCTCATCGCTCGCGAGCGCCTGCGCTCGGCATCGCCGTCCTCGCGGGAGCGCTCACTGGCGCGCTCATGGCTGGGTGCGGGGGTGGGGGAGGTGGCTCGAGCACCGCGGCCGGATCAACGACCGGGACGGGGGGTACGGCGTCGACGAGCTCGACCACGAGCACCGCGACCGAGGGCGGCGCCGGCGGGCAGCGGCCCGTCCCCGGGCTGAGTGCCGAGCAGGGCGTCAGGGCGGCGATGGAGGCGGCGCTCGCGTCGCGCGATCCCGCGCAGGCGTGCGGGGGGACGTACGTCACGGATCGCTACCTCCGGACCGCCTACGGCGGCCGCCGTGGCTGCCTCCAGGCCCAGTCGCCCGGGAGTGCCGCGACCTCCCTCGCCTCGCTCAGCGCGCACATCCGCGGCGCCAAGGCGACCGCGACCGCGGTTCCGGTCGGTGGGCCCAACGACGGCGCGAAGATCACGGCCTCCCTGGTGCGGGAGCGCGGCGTCTGGAAGGTCGATGCCGTGCACGCAAACGTCCCGGTGGGGCCATGAGGCGCGGGACCTACTCGACCGTCGCGCGCGATCCCGAGACCGGACAGCTCGGCGTCGCCGTGCAGTCGCATTGGTTCTCGGTTGGCTCGATCGTCTCGTGGGCGGAGCCGGGCGTGGGGGCGGTGGCGACGCAGTCGATCGCCGAGCCGGCGTACGGACCGCGGCTCCTCGAGCGCCTGCGCGCCGGGGAGTCGCCCAGCGCCGCCCTTCGAACCCTGCTGCGGGCGGACCAGAGGTCGCGATTCCGCCAGGTGGCGGTGGTCGATGCCTCGGGCTCTCGCGCCGCGCACACGGGCGAGGGCTGCATCCCGTTCGCCGGCCACCACGAGGGGGAGGGATTCAGCGCCCAGGCGAACATGATGGCCTCGTCCGAGGTGTGGCCGGCGATGGCGGAGGCCTTCCGGGCCGCGCGAGGGCCGCTGGCCCGGCGCCTGTTCTCGGCCTTGGAGGCCGCAGAGGCGGCCGGGGGCGACGTCCGTGGCCGCCAATCGGCGGCCCTCCTCGTCGTTCCGGCGGAGGGAGAGCTTTGGCAGAAGGTGGTCGACCTTCGAGTCGAGGACGATCCGGAGCCGCTCCGCGAGCTCCGGCGGCTGCTCGACCTCCAAGAGGCATACGACCTGGCGAATCAGGCCGACGACCTGGGGAGCGCCGGCCACCACGAGGAGGCCGCGCGCGCCTTCATGCGGGCGATGGAGCTGGCGCCGGACAACCCGGAGCTCATGTTCTGGGGCGGGCTTGGCCTTGCGCAGCAGGACGCCGAGGCCGGCAGCGGGCTGGTCAAGCTCTCGATCGACGCGAACTCGGGCTGGCGAGAGCTCCTAGCGCGGCTTGGCCCGGAGATCGCCCCCGCCGCCGAATCCGTCCGCCGGCAGCTCGGCATCGAGCCGCGGGCGCACTAGTCGGGCAGCCAGGGCTCGTACCACTCGCAGACCCCGCGGCATAGCCACCTGGCCCTCTCGGGGCCCCAGCTTCCGCGCGGGTAGGGGTCGATCCGCCCCGGGTTGTCGAGCAGAGGCTCAACTATCCGCCAGGTCTCCTCGACCGTGTCCTCGCGGGCGAAGAGCTCGCTGCGCCCTCGAAGCGCATCGTCGAGGAGACGCTCGTAGGGCTCGGGGTCCTGACCGGGCACCTTCTCGAACAGGACCTCGAGGTCGGACGGATCGAAGGCCTCCTCGCCGGCCTTCTTGCTGAGGAAGCGGATGCGCGCGCCCGGGACCGGTTCGATTCGGACAACCAGTTGGTTCGGCTCCGGGCGTCCGCGGGCGCCAACGCCGAGCCGAGGCGGCCGGTGAAACACGACATTGACCTCCGTGGCCTTGACGGGCATCGTCTTACCCGCGCGAATGAAGAAGGGCACCCCCGCCCAGCGCCAGCTATCGATATCGAGCTCCAGCGCCACGTAGGTCTCGGTCGTCGAGTCGTTCGCGACCCCCTCGACGTCGTGGTAGCCCTCGTACTGGCCGCGCACATAACGCTCCGGGTCCGCGGGGCGCACCGACTTCAGGAGGTCGAGCTTCTTATCGCGGATCGGGTCGGGCTGGTTTCCCGCCGGCGGCTCCATCGCCACCAAGGCCAGGACCTGGAGGACGTGGTTCTGGACCACGTCGCGGAGCGCACCGACGGGATCGTAGAAGCGGCCGCGGTCCTCGACGCCGATGTCCTCGGCCATGGTCATCTGCACGTGAGCGACGTAGTAGCGGTTCCAGATCGGCTCGAGCAGCGTGTTGGCGAAGCGCAGGTAGGTGATGTCCATCACCGGCTCCTTGCCGAGGAAGTGGTCGATCCGGAGGATCTGTGGCTCCTCGAGCACCTGGAGGAGCTCGGTGTTCAGCGCCCGGGCGGAGGCGAGGTCGTGGCCGAAGGGCTTTTCGATGACCACCCGGGCGCCATCGGTGATCCCTGCCTCGTGGAGGCTCTGGACCACCCCGGCGAACAGCGCCGGAGGAATCTCGAGGTAGAAGACCGGATGCTTGGCGCCCCGCAGGGCCTTCGCCACCTCTTGGTAGGTCTGCGGCTCTCGGTAGTCGCCCGGCACGTAGCTGAGCCGCTCCTCCAGGCGCTTCATCACGTCCCAGTCCACGTCGTGGACGTTGGCGCCGACCGCGTCCCGAGCGCGCTCTCGAAGGTCCTCGTCGCCCCAATCTTTGCGGGCGACCCCGATGATCGGGCAGTTGAGGCGCTTGCGGCGCTCCAGCCGGTAGAGGGCCCTGAAGGTCTGCCTGCGGGCCAGGTCCCCCGTGACCCCGAAGATCACCAGCGCGTCGGCCCGTTCCGAGTACGGGGTTGTGTCTGCCGGGCCCTCCGCCATCTGGTAGCGGGCCGGAGACTACCCGCTCGCTCGAGCCCACAACCGTCGCGGGACCGGCCCCTCGAGCTTGCCGGCCGCATTCGACCTCAAACGCCGGGCCAGTGAACCGCAGGGCCCCCGCGTAGGATGAGGCAGGGAGAGCGAGCAGAAAGGAGTGGGCGTGGCAGACAACTCCGAGCTTGGGATCGTCGGCCTGGGGCGCATGGGGGCGAACATGGCCCGGCGCCTGATGCGCGACGGGCACCGCTGTGTCGTCTACGCCCGGAACCCCGACGTGGTCAAGGGGCTCGCCGGCGAGGGGGCCGACGGCGCGTCTTCGCTCGAGGAGCTCGCATCGAAGCTCTCGCCGCCCCGCGCGGTGTGGGTCATGGTCCCCGCGGGCGAGATCACCGAGCAGGTCGTGCACGAGGTCGCCGACCGGCTCGATTCGGGCGACGCCGTCATCGACGGCGGCAATACCTACTACCGCGACGACATCCGCCGCGCGGCTGAGCTTGCCGAGCGCGGGATCGACTACATCGACTGCGGGACCAGCGGCGGCGTGTTCGGCCTTGACCGCGGCTACTGCCTGATGATTGGCGGGCCGGACGCCGCGGTCGAGCGCCTCAACCCGATCTTCGCCACGCTGGCCCCCGGCGTCGACTCCGCCGCGCGAACGCCCGGGCGCAGCGGCGATCCCGCACCGGCCGAGACCGGCTACCTCCACTGCGGGCCGAGCGGCGCCGGCCACTTCGTGAAGATGGTCCACAACGGCATCGAGTACGGGGTGATGGCCGCCTACGCTGAGGGCCTCAACATCCTCCGCAACGCCAACGCGGGCAAGGTGCAGCGCGAGGCGGACGCAGAGACCGCTCCGCTCGAGCATCCCGAGTACTACCAGTACGACATCGACGTCGCCGAGGTCGCGGAGGTGTGGCGGCGTGGCAGCGTCATCAGCTCCTGGCTGCTCGACCTCACCGCCGCGGCGCTGCAGGGCTCCCCAGACCTCTCCGACTACGCCGGGCGCGTCTCGGACTCGGGCGAGGGAAGATGGACGTCGATCGCCGGCATCGAGGAGGGGGTGCCAGCGCCGGTCCTCACCACCGCTCTCTATGAGCGCTTCTCCTCACGGGATCTGGACGACTTCGCGGACAAGGTGCTCTCGGCGATGCGAAGGCAGTTCGGCGGCCACAAGGAGAAGAGCGCCTGAAGCTAGAGGTCGCAGGCGGCGCCGAGGAGGCGGGGCGGCGGGGCGCCGAGCTGATCGCCGAGGCGGCGCGGGCGGCGGTCGCCGAGCGCGGCGGCTTCTCGCTCGCGATCAGCGGCGGCGGGGGTCCCCTGCCCATGTTTCGGAGCCTCGCCGACCAGGACGTTCCCTGGGAGGCGAGCGAGATCTTCCAGGTGGACGAGCGGGTGGCGCCCGACGGCGACCATGATCGAAACCTCACCCATATCGAGCAGATGCTGCCGCCGGCGGCGCTCGAGCGGCTCCGCCCCATGCCGGTCACCGAGCAGGACCTCGATGCGGCCGCGGCCTCCTACACGCGAGCGCTTCCTGAGGCGCTCGAGCTGGTCCACCTCGGCATCGGGCCCGACGGCCACACGGCCTCCTTGGTACCCGGCGATCCGGTGCTCGAGGTCACCGACCGCCACGTCGCCCTGACCGCGGGCGAGTACCAGGGCCGCCGGCGCATGACGTTGACCTATCCGGCGCTCGCCGCCGCGCGCCGGGTGTTCTGGCTCGTCACCGGGGAGGACAAGCGAGACGCCCTGTCGCGGCTGCTCGAGGGCGATCGCTCGATCCCAGCGGGACGGGTTGGTGCTCGCGACGGAGTCGTGATCGCGGATCGAGCCGCTGCCGGCTGAGCCGCCAAACCCATTCGAGAGACGAAAAACGGGACCATATGACCCGTTTTTCGTCCCTCGGCAACCGGAGGATCTAAATAACAGCGGTGGATGATTTCCGCAACGCTCGGTGGTACGCGATACGGACGGCCGGAAACCGTAGACCGGCCACCTACCGCTGCCCGCTGTGCGGCGGCATGCTGCCCGCGCTGAGCGAGCACATGCTCGTGGTCCCCGAGGGCGATCCCTCCCGCCGCCGGCACGCCCACGCGGAGTGCGTCATGCGCGCCCGGCGGGGCGGGCTCCTGCCGCTGCGCGAGGAGGTGGAGCGGGCGCGCCCCGGTTTCCTGGTCCGCCTCCTGCGGCGCGACTAGGCCCTCCAGGTCAGCACCACCACGCCGCCAGCACGCGGCGCCAGTTGTCCCAGGCGATCGCTGCGGTCTCCTCGCGGGTGAACCCGGCCGCGGCGAGGGTCGCCAGGAGCTTCGGCAGCCCGGAGACGTCGCCGAGCGCCGTCGGGATCCGCGCGCCGTCGAAGTCCGACCCGAGGGCGACGTGTTCCGTGCCGATCCGCTCGGCGACGTAGCGGGCGTGCTCGGCGATCAGCTCGAGCGGGGTGTCCGCGTCGTCCGCGAAGTCGGAGCGCAGGAAGGCGTTTGCGAAGACGATCCCGACGAGCCCACCCGAGGCGCCAATCGCGTCGAGCTGCACGTCGGTCAGGTTCCGCGAGGAGGCGGCGAGGGCGTGGACGCCGGAGTGGCTGGCGACGAGCGGGCCGAGGTCGAGCCGCGCCACATCCCAGAAACCGGCGTCGTTCAGGTGGCTCAGGTCGACGAGGACCCCGAGCTCCGCGCAGCGGCGCACCAGCGCCGTGCCCGCGTCGCTGAGCCCGGGGCCGATGTCGGGCGATGACGGCGACACGAACGGCACCCCATTAGCGAAGGCGTTGGGGCGGCTCCAGGCCGGGCCCAGGGACCGCAACCCCGCCGCGTACCACGCATCCAGCGCCTCGAGCGAGGGATCGATGGCCTCGGCCCCCTCGAGGTGAAGCACGGCGACGGGCGGGCCGCGGTCGCCGCGAGCGGCGTCGACGTGGGCGATTTCCCGCGCGACCCGAATGACGCCCGAGCGCTCCATCCCGAGCAACCGCCCCGCGACGGCGGTCGCGTGCGCGGCGGCCCTGCGGTGGTCGACCGGGCGCGCCGGCTTCAACTCGAGCACCCCGGGGGCTCGCCGCAACGGCCTCTTCCTCATCCGGGTCGAGGGCGTGAACACGGAGAAGATGCCGCCGCGCATGCCGCCCTCGCGCATCCTGGGGATGTCCAGGTGGCCGCCCTCGCGTCCGGTGGCGATCCGGGCGTGGTCCTCACGCGTCAGCGCGTCGTTGTGGCCGTCGAATACCGGCTGCATGCTGACGCCTCACACGGTGACGGCAATCCGCTCGACGCCGTCGCCCCGCCCGACGATGACCTCGGTCACCAGCTCGGGCGGAAAGAGGCCGTGCTCGACCACCCCGGGCACCCTCGTCAGCCGGGCGGCGAGCTCCACCGGGTCGCCGACCTCGCCCAGGTAGTCGGCGATCACCCCGCCGTCGGGGCTGTGCGGGACCTCGCGGAGCTCGGTCGGCCCCAGCTCACGAAGCGTCGCCGCGAGTCCGAACTCGAGCAGCTCGAGCGGGATCGGCGCCGAGATCTCGTTGACCGCCTTCGACGAGTCGACGATGACGACGAATCGGTCGGCCGCCGCGGCAACGATCTTCTCGCGCGTATGGGCGGCGCCGCCTCCCTTCACGAGCCAGCCGTCCGGCCCCACCTGGTCGGCGCCGTCGATCGCCAGATCGAGGCGAGGGTGCGCCGCGAAGCCGTCGACTTGGATCCCGAGCTTGCGGGCAGCGACCTCGGTCGCCGGGGAGGTGGCGACGCACCGTATGTCCAGCGTTCGGACGGCGAGCGCCGGCAGCAGATGAGCGACCGTCGAGCCGGTGCCCAGGCCCAGCGACATGCCGTCCTTCACGAGGTCCGCTGCGGCCACGGCGGCCAGGCGCTTCTCGGCTTCCGCTGGAGCGGTCATGGCCCAGTCACTCTATGAGCAGCCAACGGATTACGCTACGAGCGGGATGGCGATCGCAGCCGCGCAGCAGACCGACCTCGACACGCTCTGCATCAACACGATCCGCACGCTCTCAATGGACGCCATCCAGAAGGCGAACTCGGGGCATCCGGGAACGCCGATGGCGATGGCGCCGGTCGCATACGCGCTGTGGCAGCGATTCCTTCGCTTCGACCCGCAGGATCCGATCTGGCCCAACCGCGACCGCTTCGTGCTCTCGGCCGGCCACGCCTCGATGCTGCTCTACTCCCTGCTCCACCTGGCGGGCGTGCGGGCGGTCGACCCGGACTACGAGGTGGTCGGCGACCCGTCGGTGAGCCTCGATGACATAAAGACGTTTCGGCAGCTCGACTCGAAGGCCGCCGGCCATCCCGAGTACCGCTGGACCTCTGGAGTGGAGACGACAACAGGGCCGCTCGGCCAGGGCATCGCGACCTCGGTGGGCATGGCGATCGCGGGCAAGTGGTACGCGGCGCAATTCAACCGACCCGGCTTCGAGCTCTTCAACTACGACGTTTACGCGCTCGCGGGCGACGGTGACCTCATGGAGGGGGTCTCAAACGAAGCGGGCTCGATCTCCGGGCACCTGCGGCTCTCCAACCTCTGCTGGATCTACGACAACAACCACATCTCGATCGACGGCTCTACGGAGATCACCTACACCGACGACGTCGCCGCGCGCTTCATTGGTTATGGCTGGAACGTGACCCGCGTCGGCGACGCCAACGACCTCGAGCTCCTGACGCGCGGGTTCGAGGTCTTCCGCAAGGAGAGGGATAGACCGACCCTGATCATCGTCGACAGCCACATCGGCTACGGCTCGCCGCACAAGCAGGACACCGCCGAGGCGCATGGCGAGCCGCTCGGTGACGACGAGGTGCGGGCCACCAAGCGGGCCTACGGCTGGCCGGAGGACGCGCAGTTCCTGGTTCCGGACGGCGTCTACGAGCACTTCGCCGACGGGGTCGGGGCCCGCGGGGAGAGTCTGCACGGCGAATGGGAGGAGCTGTTCGCGGCCTTCGGGCGCGAGGAGCCCGAGCTCGCGGCGCACGTCGAGGCGATGCAGCGCCGCGAGCTGCCCGAGGGGTGGGACGCTGAGCTCCCGAGCTTCGACGCCGACGAGAAGGGCATGGCCACCCGCAAGGCGTCGAACCGGGTGCTCAACTCCGTTGCGCCGCGGGTGCCGTGGCTCGTGGTCGGCTCCGCCGATCTCACCGGCTCGACGTCCGTGGGGCTGGATGGGGAGGTGGCGTTCGAACCCGAGTCCCCAGGGGGGCGCCAGCTCCACTACGGCATCCGCGAGCACGAGTCGGCGGCGATCTCGAACGGGCTCTCGCTCTCCAAGGTCCGCCCGGCGTGGTCCACCTACCTGGTCTTCTCCGACTACGCCAGACCAGCGATCCGCCTCTCGGCGCTCATGGACCTGCCCGTGATCCACATCTTCACGCACGACTCGATCGGCCTCGGAGAGGACGGCCCGACGCATCAGCCGGTCGAGCACCTCGCGTCGCTGCGGGCGATCCCGGGCCTGAACGTGATCCGCCCGTGCGACGCCAACGAGGTCGCCGAGGCGTGGCGGGTGACGATGGTGCAGCACCACCAGCCCGTGGCGCTCGTCCTGACCCGCCAAGACGTGCCGGTGCTCGACCGGTCCCGGTACGCCTCGGCCGAGGGGCTTCGTCGCGGCGGATACGTGATCGCCGATCCCCCCGACGCGGAGCCGGCGGTGATCCTGATCGCGACCGGGAGCGAGGTCGCGCTCGCCCTCGCGGCCTACGAGGAGCTGATCGCCGATGGAGTGGCGGCTCGGGTCGTGAGCCTTCCCTCCTGGTATCTGTTCGACCAGCAGCCGACCGAGTACCGCGACGAGGTCCTGCCTCCGGCGATCACGGCACGCGTCTCGATCGAGGAGGCCTCCACGCTTGGCTGGGACCGTTACGTGGGCCCCGAGGGGGCGATGATCGGCATGCATACCTTCGGCTCCTCGGCCCCCCTGAAGGACGTGACGCGCAAGTACGGCTTCGTCCCGGAGCGCGTCGTCGAGACGGCAAAGGAGTTACTCGCATGAAGCCAACCCAGGAGCTGCACGAGTTGGGCCAGAGTCTGTGGATCGACAACATCACCCGCGACATGCTGAGGGAGGGGACGCTCAAGCGCTACATCGACGAGTTCTCGGTCACCGGGCTCACCTCCAACCCGACGATCTTCGACAAGGCGATCACCGGCGGGAGCGCATACGACGAGCAGCTCACGGAGCTGACCGAGAGCGGGACCGCGCCGGAGGAGGCGTTCTTCGAGCTGGCGCTCACCGACTTGCGCGAGGCGGCGGAGCTCTTCCGCCCGGTGTATGAGCGCACCGACGGGGTGGACGGGTGGGTCTCGCTCGAGGTCTCGCCCCAGCTGGCGGACGACGCCGAGGGGACGATCGCCCAGGCGGCGGAGCTCCACGAGCGCGCGGCCTGCAACATCTTCATCAAGATTCCGGGCACGGAGGCCGGGCGCGTAGCGATCGAGGAATCGATCTTCGCGGGCGTGCCGATCAACGTCACGCTGCTGTTCTCCACCGAGCACTACCTGGGGGCCGCGGACGCGTTCATGCGCGGGCTCGAGCGCAGGATCGAGGCGGGACTCGATCCCGACATCCCGTCGGTGGCGTCGCTGTTCGTCTCCCGCTGGGACGTGGCGGTGAGCGAGTCGGCGCCGCCGGAGCTCCGCAACCAGCTCGGGATCGCGGTCGCCAAGCGCGCCTACCGCGCCTATCGCGAGCTCCTGGACTCAGCGCGCTGGCAGCGGCTCGCCAACGAGGGCGCGCGGCCGCAGCGGCTGCTGTGCGCGAGCACCGGCACCAAGGATCCAGAGGCCTCCGACGTCCTCTACGTGGAGGCCCTCGTGGCCCCGTTCACGATCAACACGATGCCCGACAAAACCCTCCTCGCGTTCGCCGATCACGGCGTGGTTGGCGAGCCGCTGCCGGCGGATGGGGGCGACGCCGACGAGGTCCTGGCGCGGTTCGCCGAGGCGGGGATCGAGGAGGGGGAGCTCGCCGCGCGCCTGCAGGAGGAGGGGGCAGAGGCCTTCGAGAAGTCCTGGCAGGACCTGCTGAGCTCGATCGGCTCCGAGGCCGAACGGCTCACTACCGCCGGCTGACCCGGTGGCGGAGGCAGCCGCCCCGCTTAGGTCCCGCGCCTCCTGGAAGGCGCTGGAGGAGCATCGCTCGGAGGCCGGCGACCGGCACCTCCGCGACCTGTTCGCCGAGGATCCGGACCGCGGCGAGCGCCTGACGGCCGAGGGCGCGGGGCTCTTGCTCGATTACTCGAAGAACCGGATCACGGACGAGACGCTGGGCCTGCTCGCCGCCCTGGCAGCGGAATGCGGGATGCCCGAGCGGCGCGAGGCGATGTTCCGCGGGAAGCGCATCAACGTCTCCGAGGACCGTTCGGTCCTGCACGTCGCGCTGCGAATGCCGCGCGAGCGCTCCCTGATCGTTGACGGTGCGGACGTGGTCAAGGAGGTCCACGAGGTGCTGGATCGGATGGCGGCCTTCTGCGGGCGAGTCCGGGGCGGGGAGTGGCGAGGACACACCGGGAAGCCGATCCGCAACGTGATCAACATCGGCATCGGGGGCTCGGACCTCGGCCCGGTGATGGCATATGAGGCGCTCCGCCACTACTCGGAGCGGGAGATGACATTCCGCTTCGTCTCCAACGTCGACGGCACGGACTTCGCGGAGACCACTCGGGACCTGGACCCCGAGGAGACGCTGTTCGTGGTCTCCTCCAAGACGTTCACGACCCTGGAGACGATGACCAACGCGAAGACGGCCCGCGCGTGGACGCTCGCGTCGCTCGGCTCCGAGGAGGCGATCGCGAAGCATTTCGTCGCCGTCTCCACCAACGCCCGTGAGGTGTCGTCGTTCGGCATCGACACCGACAACATGTTCGGGTTCTGGGAGTGGGTGGGCGGCCGCTACTCGATGGATTCGGCAATCGGCCTGTCGACGATGCTCGCGATCGGCCCGGAGCGATTCCGTGAGATGCTCGCCGGCTTCCACGCGGTGGACGAGCATTTCCGCGAGGCGCCGCTGGAGGGCAACCTGCCGGCGATCCTCGGCCTGCTGGCGGTCTGGTACGGCGATTTCTTCGGCGCCGAGACGGTCGCGATCCTGCCCTACGACCAGTACCTCCATCGGTTTCCCGCCTACCTGCAGCAGCTCACGATGGAGTCCAACGGCAAGCACGTGACCCTCGAGGGCGCCCGTGTCGACTACGAGACCGGGGCCGTGTTCTGGGGCGAGCCGGGGACCAACGGGCAGCACTCCTTCTACCAGCTCATCCACCAGGGAACCGAGCTGATCCCGTGTGACTTCATCGGCTTTTTGCGCTCGCTGAATCCGATCGGCGACCACCACGATCTGCTGCTATCGAACGTCTTCGCCCAGCCCGAGGCGCTGGCGTTCGGCAGGACGGCCGACGAGGTGCGCGCGCAGGGAACGCCCGAGGGGATCGTCCCCCACCGGGTGATGGAGGGAAACCGCCCGTCGAACACGATCCTCGCCGAGCGCCTGACGCCCGCGACCCTCGGCAGCCTGGTGGCGCTTTACGAGCACAGCGTCTTCACCCAGGGCGCCATCTGGGGGATCAACTCCTTCGATCAGTGGGGGGTCGAGCTCGGCAAGGCCCTCGCGCAGCGGATCATCCCGGAGCTTCAGGCCGCCGCGGAGCCGGACCTCGATCACGACAGCTCCACCAACGCGCTGATCCGCCGCTATCGCGCCGCCCGCCAGCCCGCGAGCGAGGCGCGGGGCCACTGACGCCGTGGTGCTCGCGGGCGACGTCGGCGGCACCCACACCCGCCTCGCGCTTCTGGCGGCCGGCGGCGAGGAGCCCCGCAGCGTGGAGGTCTACGGAAGCCGTGATCACGAGAGCCTCGAGGAGATGCTCCGAGCGTTTCTGGGCGCCCACCCGACTGAGCTCGAGGCGGCGACCGTGGGAGTCGCGGGCCCGGTGCGGGACGGGCGCACCCAGGCGGTCAATCTCGCCTGGCCGGTGGAAGCCGCGGGGCTTGCGGACGTGCTCGGGCTCGACCGCGCGCGGGTCTCCGTGATCAACGACCTCGAGGCCAACGCCTGGGGGCTTCGGGCGCTCGGCGACGCGGATCTGACCGTGCTCAACGAGGGCGACCCCGACGAGGACGGGACGGTGGCGCTGGTGTCGGCGGGCACCGGGCTGGGGGAGGCATTCGTCACCCATGGGCCCTACGGGCCCGCGGCCCAGGCGAGCGAGGGGGGGCACGTCGACTTCGCGCCGCGCGACGAGCGGCAGGAGGAGCTGCGGCGATGGCTCGCCCGCTCCGAGGGGCACGTGAGCTATGAGCGCGTCTGCTCGGGGATGGGGCTCCTCAGCATCTATGAGTTCCTGCGCGCTCGGGCCGGCGAGCCCGAGCCGGCGTGGCTGGCCAAGGAGCGCGCGGCCGGCTCCGATGGGCCGGCGATCACCCGGGCCGGCCTCGAGCGTCGAGACCGGATCGCGAGCGAGGCCCTTGATCTCATGATCTCGATCTACGGAGCGCAGGCGGGCAACCTGGCGCTGACGGTGCTCGCCACCGGCGGGGTCTATCTGGGCGGCGGGATCGCACCCCGAATCGTCGATCGCCTCCGCGAGGGCGGGTTCATGGAGGCCTTCGTGGCCAAGGGAAGGATGTCCGGACTGCTCGAACAGATGCCCGTCCGGGTGATCCTGAACGACCGCGCCCCGCTGCTCGGCGCCGGCCTGCACGCGGCGGCCCACGCGCAGTCCGTTAGCTGAGGATCTGAATAACCACTGTCCGCTCCCGCGGGCGGTCGTCGAAGTCGACCAGGACCAGCTGCTGCCAGGTGCCGAGCGCCAGCCGGCCGCCCGCGACCGGCACGACCTCGGACGGTCCGACGATCGAGGCTCGCTGGTGGGCGTGAGAGTTGGTGTCGCGATTGAGGCGGTTGTGCTCGTAGTCGCCGCCGGCCGGGATCAGGCGCTCGACCAGGGCCTGGAGGTCGTGGATGCCCCCGGGCTCGTACTCCATGGTGGTGATGGCGGAGGTGGAGCCGCGCACGAAGGCAGCCGCCTGCCCCTCGCTTGCACCGGACTCCGAAACCGCGCCCTGGACCCGGTCGGTGATGTCGACGATGTCGGAGTCGCCGCGGGTCGAGACGTGGAGCTCCGAGGTGTGGACCGGCATGCGCTGAACGTAACAGGACGCATGGGTTCCACCCGGGTGGCCAAGAGAGCGAGCCGGGCGTTCGCCCGGCTCGCTTCCTTCCTGCCCCCAGGTCTCCCGGCAAGGGGGCTTCGAGTCGTCGCGCTAGACCCCGCGGGGATGGGGTCCGCCGACGCGGATGTGGAAGTCCTTCGTGCGGATCGTTACAAAATATACCGCTTCTCGGCGCGGCGGTTACGTTCGGGTCGCGGGCTCAGCGAGCGGCCGTTCACCAGTCCCAGGGCGAGGTGGCGAGGCTCTCGGAGGCGAGATATCGCTTCAGCTCCTCGACCTCTGCGGGATCCGCCGAGTAGACGTGGTCGGCGTCCGGGAACCGCCGCGCGCGAACGTCCTGCGCGTAGGCGCGGACGCCCGCGACCATGCGGTCGTGGACGTCCGCGTACCGCTTGACGAACTTCGGCGTGCGGCCGACGTTGATGCCGAGCAGGTCGTGGAACACGAGCACCTGACCGTCGGTGGCGAGCCCGGCCCCGATGCCGATCACGGGCACCTGGATGTGCGGCATGAGCGCGTCGGCGACCGCGGCGGGGACGGCCTCGAAGACGATCGCGAAGCATCCCGCGCCCTCGAGGTCGATGGCGTCCCTGGCGATCCGCATCGCGGCGTCGGCGGTCTTCCCCTGAGCCCTGAACCCGCCGAGCGCGCTGGCCGACTGGGGCGTCAGCCCCACGTGGCCCATCACCGGGATGCCGGAGTCGACGATCGCTCGCGCTCGCTCGACCGATGGTCCGCCGCGCTCGAGCTTCACGGCCTCGCAGCCGGCCTCGCGAACGAATCGCTGCGCGTTCTCGACCGCGTGCTCGTTGGAGCGCTCATACGAGCCGAAGGGCATGTCCCCGATGAGCAGGGGCGTCTTCAGACCGCGGCGCACCGCGGCCGCCATCGTCGTCATCTCGTCCATCCCCACCGGCGTGGTGGGCTCGTAGCCGAGCACGACCATAGCGGCGGTGTCGCCGACGAGCACGACGTCGACGCCGGCCTCCTCGGCCACCTGCGCCGAGGGGAAGTCGTAGGCGGTCACCATCACGATCGGCTCGCCCCGGTTCTTCATCTCGGCGAGCGCCGGGATCGTGACCGGCTTGCGCTCACCGGCCTCCGGCCGTTCGGGCGTTGGGTTGCTCATGACTCTCCGATCACGACGTTGTCGATGAGGCGCGCTTCTCCTACTCGCGCAGCGACCGCCAGCAACACCGGCCGGCCGTTCAAGCTGGTCGCCGGAGCGAGGGTCTCGGCGTCGCGCGCCTCGAGGTACTCCGGCTCGATGCCCGCTCGCTCCAGCTCGGCCCTGGCCGCGGCGAGCGCCGCATCGACCCGCGCCTCGCCGCTCGCGGCGACGGATTCTGCTGCTCGCAGGGCGCGGCTGAGCGCGGTAGCCCGCCGCCGCTCGGCGTCGCTCAGGTATGCGTTCCGCGAGCTCATCGCCAAGCCGTCCGGCTCGCGCACCGTCGGCAGCACCACCACCTCGACCTCGAAGTCGAGGTCGCGGGCCATGCGGCGGATCACGACCGCCTGCTGGGCGTCCTTCTGGCCGAAGAACACCACGTCCGGGCGAACCGTGTTGAGGAGCTTGGCCACGACGGTGGTCACGCCGCGGAAATGACCGGGCCCGCGGGCCTCGGGCGCGCCCTCGAGGACCTCGGTCAGGCCCCCGTCCACCTCCACGGCCGTGGCAAAACCTTCGGGGTAGACCTCGTCGGCGACGGGCGCGTAGACGAGGTCCACTCCCGCCTCTCGCGCCAGCTGGGCGTCGCGGGCCTCGTCGCGCGGATAGGTGGCGAGGTCCTCGCCCGGGCCGAACTGCGTCGGGTTCACGAACAGGCTCATCACCACGACGTCGCAGCGTCCCCGGGCGGCGCGAAGGAGCGAAAGGTGCCCTTCGTGGAGATACCCCATCGTCGGCACGAGCGCGATCGTCTTGCCCCCGCGCCGCTCCGGCGCGAGCGCCTCGCGCAGGTCCGCCTTGGTCCGCACGACCTTCATCTGACCATCACCTCGACGGCCCCCGCGAGCGCCCTTGTCCGCTCGGACAGCGCCTCGTAGGTGGGCAGGAGCTCCGGCGCCAGCTCGCGCAGGGCGGCGAGGTGGCGTTCGACGGTCTCGGCGTCGCCGCGGGCCGCCGGGCCGGTGAGCGCCTCGCCCCCGCGCTCGGCCCAGTTCGCGGCCGTCCGCAGGACGAGAGGGGCGAGCAGCTCGCCCCCATCGGCGATGCCGGCCCTCGCGAGCAACTCGGCCGCGGACTCCTCGAGCGCGACGAGGAGGTTCGACGCCATGGACGCCGCGGCGTGGTATGCGGCGCGGGCGTCGCCGGGGACCTCGAACGGACGCATCGAAAGGCGCTCGCCGAGCCGTCGGGCCAGTCTGAGCGCCTCATCGCTCGAGCCGGAGACGGCGCAGGGCACACCGGCTAGATCGGCCTCGCCATCGGGAATCGTCTGCAGCGGGTGGAGCGAGAAGAGTTCGGCTCCGCGCTCCCCGGCGGGCGCCAGCGCCTCCAGTGGCGTCGCGC
Source organism: Actinomycetota bacterium (assembly GCA_046730395.1). Taxonomy (GTDB): domain Bacteria; phylum Actinomycetota; class Thermoleophilia; order Solirubrobacterales; family 70-9; genus AC-56. The sequence goes on from JBKPIV010000114.1 coordinate 20,877, forward strand.
CGCTGGTGTGGCCGACGAAGCGCAGGGGCGGCACCGCGGCCGCCACGACCTCGCATGCATCCGCGATCGCACCGTCCGGCACGCACAGGAGCGCTGCCTCGGCGACGCGGCAGGCGTCGAGGGCATCGTCGCGGCCGGCCAGCTCGACGGTCAGCCCGGCACGCTCGGCGCCCCGCGCGATCGCGCCTCCGGCGCGCCCTGCGCCGATCACGGCGAGCGGCGGCAGCTGCTCCGCGCCCGCGCTCAGCGGGGCGTCGCGGGGAAGTTCCCGTTCCAGTTCCCTCATCGAGATACCAGACGGCGTCGGGGTCGATTGCGAGCCAAGTGGCCGGTCGATCCGGCCGGTCCACGCCCCTGCGGGTCGCGGCCGCTTCGAATTATAGGTAGCCGCCCTCCACGGATCTGCGGCTCCCCAGAGTTCGCGCTGACCGCGCGGCTACCATCGCACCCGTGCACATCCACGGGTTCCAGCGCGGGCGGTGCGCTTACCGCCGTCGGAGGATCCGCCTTTGAGCGGAGGGGCACAGGAGCGCCGCGAGCGCCTCGTGAGCGTCTACAGGGAGGCCTCGGTCTGCACGCGTTGCCCCCTTTCCGAGACTCGGACGAACGTCGTCTTCGGCGCCGGCCACTCGAACGCCGACCTGATGTTCGTCGGCGAGGCGCCGGGGGCGGAGGAGGACCGCCAAGGGCTCCCGTTCGTCGGCCGCGCGGGGGCGCTGTTGACCGAGCTCCTCGCGGGCATCGGCTTGCGCCGCGACGATGTCTTCATCGCCAACGTCCTGCTCTGCCGTCCGCCGGGAAACCGGGATCCGCAACCGGTCGAGATCGAGTCGTGCAACCCCTGGCTCGATGCCAAGTTCGAGCTGATCGAGCCGAGGGTGGTCGCGACCCTCGGCAACTTCGCCACCAAGCTGCTCACCGGCAACCGCGCCGGGATCACCAAGGTTCGCGGCACGCCGCAGGTGCACGAGCTCGGCGGCCGCACCGTGTTCGTGATGCCGCTCCTTCACCCCGCGGCCGCACTGCGCACGCCCTCGCTGGTGGACACCCTGCGCGAGGACTTCGCCAGGCTGCCCGAGCTCCTGGACCGGCCCTTGCCGGAGCCGGCGCTGAATGCCGCCGAGCTCGTCGTGGGCGCCGCCGAGCCGGCTGCCGACCAGCTCGATCTCTTCGGTTGACGACCGAGCGCAGCTCGAGTGCGTCCGAGACCGAGGCGATCGGCGCGAGGCTGGCCGCTGGGCTTCGCCCCGGCGACATCGTGCTGGTGGGCGGCGAGCTCGGGGTTGGGAAGACCACGCTGATCCGCGGCGCCTGCGGTGAGCTCGGCGTCTCCGAGCCGATCGTCTCGCCCACCTTCACGATCGGCCGGCGCTACCGCGGCCGGGTGGCCGTCTCCCATCTCGACCTCTTCAGGCTCGAGACGCTGGCCGGAGAGGATCCCGGGCTCCTCGACGACTACCTGGCCCCCGACGCGGTCGTCTTCGTCGAATGGCCGCCCGCGGCCGGGCCGCTCCTGGACGCCGAGCGGCGCGTCGCGCTCCGGGTCGAGCTTCGTCACGCCGGCGGCGACGAGCGCGACATCACGATCGCCCGAGACCAAGGCGGGGACCCGGCGTGACCGCGATCGTCGGGTTCGACACGGCAACGGACGACGTCGCCGTGGCGGCGACCGCCGACCGGGACGCCGGCTCGGAGAGGCGCATCGCGCCGCCCCCCGGCGAGCGGCCGCTGCACGCCACGGCGCTCCTCGCCGAGATCGAGGCGGTCGTCGAGGAACTCGGAGGCTGGGGGCACGTCGACGCGATCGGCGTGGGAATCGGGCCCGGATCCTTCACCGGCCTTCGCGTGGGAATCGCGACTGCGCGGGCGCTCGCCCAGGCGCTCCGCAAGCCGGTCGTCCCGGTGGGAACGCTGGCCGCGCTCGCGGCGGGCATCGGCGAGGGGCGGGGGGCGGAGCGCCGGTTGCGGCTGGCCGTGATCGATGCCCGACGCGGGCAGGCGTTCGCGGCGCTCCATGCACCCGGGGGAAGGGAGCTTTGGCGGCCGCTGCTCGCCGAGCCGGATGAGCTCGCCGAACGGGTCGCGGCGCTCGCGGAACGGCCGCTGGTCGCCGGATCCGGGGCGCTACGATTTCGTCGTGAGCTCGAGGCCGCGGGCGGCGAGGTCCTGCCTGACCGGGACCCGGCGCACCGGATATCGGCCCGGCAGGTTTGCGCTCTCGCCCGCGCCGGGAACCCGGCGCCGCCCGAGACGATCGAACCGATCTACCTGAGACCACCCGACGCGAAGGTTTGGCTTGAGCGAGATCCGCATTAGACGCCTCGTCTACAGCGACCTCCCCTCGGTCCTCGCGATCGAGCGGCGCTCGTTTCCGACGCCGTGGTCGCTCGCGATGTTCGTGCTCGAGCTCTCGAAGCCCTCGGGGATCTGCCTGGCGGCGACGGACGAGGACGGCCTCGTCGCCTACTTGGTGTGTTCCCGCTATGCCGGCGTGTGGCACCTGATGAACATCGCGGTCGCTCCCGAGCGCCGCCGCCTGGGAATCGCCAGCCAGCTGTTGAGATACCTGTTCGAGGAGGCCGGGGCCGACGCGCGGTACACGCTCGAGGTCCGCACCTCCAACCACGGCGCGATTGCCATGTACGAGCGCTTCGGCTTCCGCCGGGCCGGGCACCGCCGCCGCTACTACCACGACAACGGCGAGGACGCCCTGATCATGTGGCTGGAGGCACCGGCGGCAGCGGTCGAGGCCTAAGCGGCCTTGCTGATCCTCTCGATCGAGACCTCCTGCGACGACACGTGCGCCGCCGTCACCGACCACGGGCGCATCCGCTCGAACGTGATCTCCTCCCAGGCGGCCGCCCACGAGCGCTACGGCGGCATCGTCCCCGAGGTCGCCTCGCGCCACCATCTCGAGCTGGTCAACCCGGTGGTCGACGCGGCCCTGGCCGGGGCGGAGGTCGCGCTCGCCGACGTCGATGCCCTCGCCGTAACGCGGGGGCCGGGGCTGATCGGCGCCTTGCTGGTGGGGATCGCGACGGCGAAGGCGCTCGCGGCGGCGACGCGAAAGCCGCTGATCGGAGTCGACCACCTGCAGGGCCACGTGGCCGCCAACTTCCTCGATCCCGACCCGCTCGACCCCCCGTTCCTGTGCCTGATCGCGAGCGGCGGGCACACGCTGCTCGCCGGGGTCCGGCGGCGAAGCGGCTACGACGTGCTGGGGCAGACGCTGGACGACGCCGCCGGGGAGGCGCTCGACAAGGGGGCCCGCCTCCTCGGGCTCGGCTATCCGGGCGGACCCGCGCTCGAGCGGGCCGCTACGGACGGCGATCCCGAGACGTTCGAATTCCCGGTGGCGATGTCGCGGGACCCGCGCCTGGACTTCAGCTTCAGCGGCCTCAAGACGGCGCTGCTCTATGCGATCCGCGAGCTCGAAGAGCGCGAGGCGGAGCGGCGGCGCGCCGATCTCGCCGCCAGCTATCAGGAGGCGGTCGTGGGCCAACTCGTCGCCAAGCTGGCGCGGGCGCTGCGCGGCGACTCCTGGCAAGCCGTCGCGCTCGGCGGTGGGGTCGCCGCGAACTCCCTCCTTCGCGAGCGGACGGCGGCGTTGTGTGAGGACCGAGGCCTGCGGCTGAAACTCGTCCCGGGCGAGCTCTGCACGGATAACGCGGCGATGATCGGCTCCGCGGCCCGCTTCCTCGAGGCGTCCCCCTACCCCGACTACCTTCGCTGGGACGCGACCGCGTGAGCGTGGTCACGCTCTATTCGCGGCCCGGCTGCCATCTGTGCGATGAGGCCCGGGACGCGATCCTGGCTCGGCGTGCCGAGCTACCGAGATTCGAGCTTCGAGAGGTGAACATCGAGGCTGACGAGGAGCTCCACGCCCGCTACCTCGAGCGAATCCCGGTGATCGCCGTGGACGGCGAGGTCGTGTCCGAGCTTCACGTCGACCTCCCCCGGCTGCGGGCAAGGCTCGATACTGTCAGGCCATGACCAGACACCGGGTCGGCGCACGATGACGGAGAACCCGATCGCGACCGAGGAGACCGCTGAAGAGCTCGGCCTCACCGACGGCGATCGCCTCTCGCTGGGGGTGGCCGCGAGGCTCTCGCGCTACCTCCAAGTGCTGATCCAGGCGCGCAAGATGGGCAAGGACACGATCTCCTCCCAGGAGCTCGCCGAGTACACCCACATCAACTCGACCCAGATCCGCCGTGACCTATCCGGGTTCGGCAAGTTCGGCAAGCGCGGGGTCGGGTACCGGGTCGACTCGCTCGTCGAGCAGATCCGGAAGATCCTGCGCAGCTCGGGTCAGCACAACATCGTGCTGTTCGGGGCCGGCAATCTCGGGCAGGCGATCGCCAGCTCGGACATCTTCGCCGACCACGGCTTCCAGATCGTTGCCATCTTCGACGTCGACCCGAAGCTGGTGGGCAGGCGCTTCGGTGAGGTGGAGGTGCACGACGTCGCCGATCTCGAGCGGGTCGTCGACGAGCAGGACGTGGTCGTGGGCGTGCTCGCCGTTCCCTCGTCCGGCGCCCAGGACGTGGCGGACCGTCTGGTCCAGGCGGGGGTGAAGATCATCTTCAACTACTCCGAGCAGCTCCTCCAGGTGCCCCCGGACGTGACCGTCCACACCTCGAGCCCCGCGGTCGACCTGCTCTACGCGCTCTACTTCTATCTCACCTGAGCCTCCGTGGACATGGGGCGGGAGACCGGAGGCCGCACGGACGCCGAGGAGGCCGGCCATCTCGATCTCGATCGGGTGCGGGAGCTGTTCGAGAACTCGACCGACTTCACGGTCGGCCTCGAGGAGGAGTTCGCGATCGTCGATCCGGCGACGCTCGACCTGCAGAATCGGTTCGAGGGCCTCTACGCCGCGTGCCTGCGCGACGAGCTGCTCGCCGAGTCGGCGGCCGGTGAGCTGATCTCGTCGGAGATCGAGATCCGCTCGGGCAAGGCCGAGACGTTCGGCGAGGCGGTCGAGCGGCAACGCGAGCGCCGGCTGCGGCTGTTCGGCCTCGCGCACGAAATGGGGCTGGAGCTCGCGGCCACCGGGACGCATCCGTGGGCGAACTACCTCGACCAGAAGATCATCGACACCGCGCACTACAACCGCCTGCGGGAGGAGCTGCGCTGGGTGGCACAGCGCAACAACACCTGGAGCCTCCACGTTCACGTCGGCGTACGAGGCGCGGATCGCGCGGTGGCCGTGTGCGATCACCTTCGCGGCGTGCTGCCCGCGCTGCTGGCCGCGTCCGCGAACTCCCCGTTCCTCGACAGCCAGGACACCGGGCTCCACTCCGTGCGCACCGAGATCTTCACGCGGGTCTTTCCACGGTGCGGGATCCACGAGCCGTTCGGAACCTGGGCCGCCTACGCCGACTTCATCGACCTGCTGGTGAGGACGAACTCGATCGTCGAGGCGACGCAGCTGTGGTGGAGCGTTCGACCTCACCACACCTTCGGGACCGTGGAGCTGCGCATCTGCGACGCGCAGACGGGGGGCGCGGAATCGTTCGCGCTCGCGTCGCTGCTCACGGCCACGATCGCGCAGAGCGCGATCGACTACGACGCGGGGCAATTGCCGCCGCCCCTGCGCCAGCGGGAGGTCGAGGAGAACCTGTGGCGGGCGATCCGCCACGGCATGGACGGCAAGTTGATCGAGTTCGATCGCCGCGAGGAGGTGCCAACGCGAGAGGTGGTGGAGGGGCTCCTCGTCTGGACGGCGCCCGCCCGCGAGGCGCTGGGGCTCGACGCGGCGCTCCCGGAGCTGAACGGCGCCCAGCGAGCGCGCCGCGCCCTGGCTGCGGGCTCAGCGATAGAAGCGATATACCGAGAGGCGGTGGCCGAGACGCAACGCACCTACGTGGCGGAGGAAGTGTCGACGAGATGAACGACGAGCGGTCGCGCACAGGTCCGCAGCCCGCGGGTCCCCAGGAGGGGCCGGCATCGTCCGCGCGCCCGCAGGGGGCGCAGCCCTCCGAGGAGGAGATGCGGGCCCGCGTCGAGGAGCAGCTGCGCAAGGTCCGAGTCCAGGATCTCCTGCTCGAGAGCGTCGTGAGCGTGATCAACCTGGCCGCGCGGCGAATCGCGAAGGAGGACGAGCGCGATCTCGAGCAAGCCCGGGTGGGCATCGAGGCCGTCCGGGCGATCGTCGACCTCCTGGACCCGGAGCCCGCGAAGCAGGTCAAGGGCGCCCTGTCGGAGGTGCAGGTGCTCTACGCCAAGCAGGCAGGCGGCGGGGGCGGGGAGGCGCCCGCAGGCGGCGAAGCGAAGCCGCCCGGGGGCCAGGATCAACCCCCTTCGGGCGGCACCCAGCGCGGGCCGTCGAAGCTCTGGACCCCGCCTGGGACCTGACGATCTCGCCCCTTCGCGGGACCCCGCCCCGTTAGACTCCGCGCGCCTCGCGGGCCGGCTCCCTCGGGCCCGAAACACCGATCCGATGGCGGAGGACGAGACTTGACGAAGTTCCTGACCGACTACGGCGTCGTGGTCGCGCTCGGGTGCGCCGGCGCCGCGGTCACCTACGGCGCCCTGGTGACGCAGCGCCTGCTGTCGCTCTCCCCGGGCAACGAGCGGATGCGCGAGATCTCCGGCGCCGTCCAGGAGGGCGCCAGCGCTTACCTGCGGCGCCAGTACATGATCATCGCTGGGGTTGCGGTGATCCTCGCGGTGCTCGTCGCGATCCTCCGCGACGTCGACACTGCGATCGGGTTCGCGATCGGGGGGACGCTCTCCGGGGCCGCAGGGTTCATCGGCATGAACGTCTCGGTGCGCACCAACGCGCGGGTCGCGGAGGCTGCACGCGGTGGCGTGCGCCCCGCGCTCGACGCCGCCTTCAAGGGCGGTTCGGTGACCGGGCTCCTGGTGGTCGGCCTCGCGCTGCTGGGAGTCGCCGGCTACTTCGGCATCCTGGTCCTCGCCAACAAGACCGACAAGGAGGCGGTCGACGCGCTCGTGGGCCTCGGTTTCGGGGGTTCGCTCATCTCGGTCTTCGCCCGCCTCGGCGGCGGCATCTACACCAAGGCAGCGGACGTCGGCGCCGATCTCGTCGGCAAGGTCGAGGCGGGGATCCCCGAGGACGACCCGCGAAACGCTGCGGTGATCGCCGACAACGTCGGCGACAACGTCGGCGACTGCGCCGGGATGGCCGCGGACCTGTTCGAGACCTACGCGGTCACCTCTGTGGCCGTCATGCTGCTCGGCGTGCTCACCTTCGCCGAGTCGCGCGAGGTGGCGATCTATCCGCTGGTCATCGGCGCGGTGGCGATCCTGGCCTCGATCGTCGGCGCGCTCTCGGTGCGGACGAGGACCGGGAACGTGGAGGCGGCGCTCTACAAGGGGCTGGCCGTGTCCGCGCTTCTGTCGGCCGCCGCGTTCTATCCGGTCACCAAGTGGCTGATGGACGACATCAGCTTCAAGGCGGCGAACCTCAACGGCGTTCCCAGCGTCACCGAACTGTGGCTTTGCGGCCTGATCGGAGTTGCCGTGACGGCGGGGCTGTTCATCATCACCGATTACTACACGTCCACGCGATTCCGCCCGGTGAAGACGATCAGCCGCGCCTCGGTCACCGGGCACGCGACGAACATCATCCAGGGGCTGGCGCAGGGGCTGCAGTCGACGGCGGCGCCGGCGCTCCTGATCGCGCTCGCGCTACTCGTCGCGAACAACCTGGCGGGGATCTACGGGATCGGCGTGGCGGTGATGGCGCAGCTCTCGCTCACCGGCTTGATCGTGGCGCTGGACGCATACGGCCCGATCACCGACAACGCCGGCGGCATCGCGGAGATGGCGGATCTCCCCGAGGACGTGCGCAACGTCACCGATCCGCTGGACGCCGTCGGCAACACGACCAAGGCGGTCACGAAGGGGTACGCGATCGGCTCCGCGGCGCTCGCCGCCCTGGTGCTCTTCAGCGCGTTCAAGATCGAGCTCGGAGACGAGGCCCCCCCCGGCTTCGACCTCAACGGGCTGTTCCATCTGACGACGCCGGCGGTCCTAATCGGGCTCCTGATCGGCGGCCTGATGGTGTATCTGTTCACGTCCCTGGCGATCGAGGCGGTGGGCCGGGCCGGCGGCCAGGTGGTCGAGGAGGTGCGCCGGCAGTTCCGCGAGCACCCCGGGATCATGGAAGGAACGGAGAGGCCCGAGTACGGGCGCACCGTCGGGATCGTGACCGCAGCCGCGCAGCGGGAGATGATCGCCCCCTCCCTGATCCCGATCCTCGTTCCGGTGATCGTTGGCCTGATCAGCGTGGACGCGCTCGGCGGCCTCTTGATCGGGGTGATCGTCGTAGGCCTGTTCATGGCCATCTCGATGACCGCGGGAGGGGCCGCCTGGGACAACGGCAAGAAGCTGATCGAGGACGGTGCCTACGGCGGCAAGGGATCGGAGGCCCACGCGGCGGCGGTCACCGGCGATACCGTCGGCGATCCCTACAAGGACACTGCGGGCCCCGCGATCAACCCGATGATCAAGGTGGCGAACATCGTCGCGATCCTGATCATCCCGATCGTTCACTTCTAGGCCCGACGCCAGCGCAGCTACGGCCGCGTTTGGCTGAGTAGGGCAGCCTGATTCGAGTGGCCCGACCGCCGGCGAACTTTCGCGCCCAACGCCCGGGGGGTGGATGTGAGACGCGAAAGTTCCGCATCGGCGGACCACGTTGTCCTACCCAGCCATGATTCGCCCGCGGCACGCTCCGCCTCGACCTATATTCGCTAGTAATGGCTGAGCGGATTCCGCGAGAGGAGTCGCTGCGCCGGGTGCACGGCAC
>JBKPIV010000115.1:0-35405 GCA_046730395.1 Actinomycetota bacterium
CCGGGGCTCCCGTTCGAGGTCCCCGAGCCCACTCGCCGAGGGGAGCCGCTGTGGCTCGAGCCGTACCCCGACGCGCTGCTCGAGGGGCTCGCGGAGACCGCGCCCGGGCCGGAGGCGCGCTACGAGACGAAGGAGGCCGTGGCCCTTGCGTTCGTCGCCGCCCTGCAGCACCTCCCACCCCGGCAGCGGGCGGTCCTCGCGCTGCGCGACGTGCTCGGCTTCCACGCGGCGGAGGTGGCAGAGATGCTGGAAAGCAGCGAGGTCTCGGTCAACAGCGCCCTGCAACGCGCGCGGGCGACGCTCGAGAGCCGCCGCCCCGCCGACCGCGAACGCGCGCCCCTACCGCGCTCACCAGACGAGCGCGAACTCGTCTCGCGCTTCGCCGACGCGGTCGAGAGCGGCGACGTCGACGGGATGGTCTCGCTGCTCACCGACGCTGCCCTGCTCACGATGCCGCCCCTGCCGCTCGAGTACCAGGGACACGAGGCTATCGCCGGCTTCCTCAGCTACCGGGAGCGGGCGCGCGGCACGCCACTGCGTGTCGTGCCCACCCGGGCCAACACCCAGCCAGCCTTCGGCTGCTACACCCCGGACGCGGAGGTTGGGACCGCCCAGCCCGCCGGACTGTTCGTGCTGACGCTCGAGGGCGACGCGATCGCGGCGATCACCTGGTTCGCCGACACCGCCGTCTTCCGCCACTTCGGGCTTCCACGGACCCTGCCGAGCCTCTAAGGCTAGTCCGGTACCGAGAGCCCGTCGCCCTGCGACGGCTAGACCCTGATCTGGCACGCGCCTCAAACCGGCCAGGGCCGGAGGGCCCTAGTGCGACTCAGAGCCGCCCGGGTTAGTCGGAAAGCAGCCACGGCGGCGTGGGCGAATCGTGCATTAGGCTCCTTCGGCAGTGACCACGTGCTCGAACTGCGGTGCCGACAATCCGGCCCTGCAGAAGTTCTGCGGCGAGTGTGGAACGGCGCTCGCCGCGATCTGTGCCTCATGCGGAGCAACGAATCCGCACGGGCAGAAGTTCTGCGGAGAATGTGGTTCGTCGCTTGCCGCCGATGTTCCGCTGGCGACGCCTGTTGCGGTAGGTGCATCACAGACCACCCTCGTCGATGAGCGCCGGCTGGTCTCGGTCTTGTTCGCCGACCTCGTCGGCTTCACCACGCTCTCCGAGGGGCGCGATGCAGAGGAAGTGCGTGAGCTCCTCTCGCGCTACTTCGAGTCCAGCAAGCGACTGATCTCGCTCTACGGCGGCACGGTGGAGAAGTTCATCGGTGACGCAGTGATGGCCGTCTGGGGCTCGCCGACGGCGCAGGAGGACGACGCGGAGCGGGCGGTGCGGGCGGGGCTGGACTTGGTGGCCATGGTCTCCGCACTCGGCGACGAGATGGAAGCGCCCAAGCTGCGAGCGCGAGCCGGCGTGCTGACCGGAGAGGCTGCGGTGACGGTCGGCGCCGAGGCCGAGGGCATGGTCGTAGGGGATCTCGTCAACACCGCCTCGCGCATCCAGGCCGCCGCGGAGCCCGGCTCCGTGCTCGTGGGCGAATCCACGATGCGCGCAACCGAAGCGGCGATCGGATACTCCGACGCGGGCACGCACGAGCTCAAGGGAAAGGCCGAGCCAGTTCCGCTTTTCCGCGCCCTGAGGGTGATGGCGGGCCGCGCGGGCACCCTCAAAGGCCAGGGGCTGGAGCCGCCCTTCGTCGGCAGAGACTCGGAGCTTCGCCTGGTCAAGGAGCTCTTCCACGCGTCGGCCGAGGAGAAGAAGGCGCACCTCGTCTCGGTCGCGGGCATCGCCGGAATCGGGAAATCGCGCCTCTCCTGGGAATTCGAGAAGTACGTCGACGGTCTCATCGACGACGTCTGGTGGCATCGCGGGCGCTGCCTCGCCTACGGCGAAGGTGTGGCGTATTGGGCGCTCGCCGAGATGGTCAGGATGCGCTGCAGAATCGTCGATGAAGAGGAGCCGGCATCCGCGCGCGAGAAGCTGCGGGCGGCTCTCGCGGAGCACGTCCCCGACCCGAAGGAGCGCCACTGGGTCGAGCCGCGCCTGGCCCATCTGCTCGCGCTGGAGGGAGCCGGCGCGGGCGACCAGGAGAACCTGTTCTCCGCCTGGCGCATCTTCTTCGAGCGCCTCGCCGAGCGGTCGCCGACGGTCCTCGTTTTCGAGGACATGCAGTGGGCGGACGCGGGGCTGCTCGACTTCATCGAGTATCTGCTCGATTGGTCGCGCAGCCTCCCGCTCTTCGTCCTCGTCCTCGCGCGCCCCGAGTTCGTCGAAAGGCGGCCGTCCTGGGGCGCCGGCAGGCGCAGCTTCACCTCCCTCTACCTCGAGTCGCTCTCGCCGGAGGCGATGAACGACTTGCTTGCCGGACTCGTGCCGGGCTTGCCGGACGAGCTGCGTGGAAGCATCCTCGCGCGCGCCGAGGGCATTCCGCTGTACGCCGTCGAGACGGTGCGAATGCTGCTCGACCGGGATCTGCTCGCACGGCAGGGCGAGGTCTACCGGCCAATCGGCCCGATTGAGACGCTTGCCGTGCCGGAGACCCTCCATGCGCTGATTGCAGCGCGACTGGACAGCCTCACCACCGCTGAGCGACACCTGCTCCAGGACGCCTCCGTGCTCGGGAAGGTGTTCACGAAGCACGGACTGACGGCCCTGACCGGCCTGTCCGAGGCCGAGGTCGACCCGCTGCTCGGGGCGCTCGTCCGCAAGGAGATGGTCTCGATCCAGGCCGATCCGCACTCTCCGGAGCGTGGCCAGTACTCGTTCCTCCAGGACATCGTGAGACGGGTGGCCTACGAGACGATCTCGAAGAGAGAGCGCAAGACTAAGCACCTTGCCGCGGCGGAGTTTCTCTTGCCACTCTCGAGCCCCGAGGAGGACGAGGCGATCGAGGTCGTGGCCTCGCATTACCTGGATGCGTACGCGGCCGCTCCCGACGATCCAGACGCCGAGACGATCCGCTCCAAAGCGCGGGAGACGGTGGTCCGGGCGGCGGAGCGGGCGGCGTCGCTGGCGGCGAATGCAGAAGCACAGCGGGGATTCGAGCGGGCGATCGAGCTGACGGACGAGCCGCTCGTGAAGGCGGAGCTGCACGAGCGGGCGGGGGTGGCGGCTGCAGTTGGAGCCCGCGCCGACGAGGCCAGCGCGCACTACGAGCGGTCGATCGCGCTCTTCGAGGCGGAGGGCGCCGCCCACCCAGCGGCACGGGTTTCGGCCCGACTGGCCGAGATCCTCTGGGATCGGGGGCGGATCGAGGATGGGCTCCAGAGCATGGAGCGCTCGTTGGCGGTGCTCTTGGAGGAGGAGCCGGACGAGGACGTCGCCTCGCTCGCCGCGCAGGTCGGGAGATTCAGGCTCTTCGCAGGCGACCTGGAGCTCGCGTCGCAGAGGCTCGAAACGGCGCTCGGGCTCGCCGAGGCGCTGTCACTTCCGGAGGTCCTCGCCCAGGCACTGAACACGAAGGGCGTCCTCCTCGTGACCCAGGGACGCCGAGATGAGGGTTCGGTGCTGATGCGCCACGCCTTGGAGGTGGCGCTCGAGCACGACAGGCCGTCCGCTGCGCTCAGGGCCTTCTACAACCTCGCCGACGGGGTGTTGTGTCAAGGCGACCGTTACGAGGATTCTGTGGAGATGGTGCGGCAGGGTCTCGCAGAGGCCCGCAAGGTCGGCAACCGCTACTGGGAGTGGGCCTTCCTCGGCTTCGGCTACCCCTTCTACGCCCTCGGCGCCTGGGACGACGTCCTCGCGATGCGCGACGAGCTGCCACATGAGGACTGGACCCGGTCCCGGCTCGCGTACGGCACCGTTCTCTGCTCGGCTGTGCCGGTCTGCGTCCACCGGGGAAGGCTCGACGGAGCGAAGCGGATGCTAGATGCCGTTGCAGAGTTCGAACGCTCCGCCGACGTCCAGGAGCGCTGCTACTACGGCTTCGCCAGGGCGCAGATCCTCTTTGCAGAAGGCGATCGCGTGGAGGCGCTGCGCGTCGCCGAGTCCGTGTTCGCGGAACGCGAATCAATTGGCGTCACGCTCGACGCGGTCAAGGAGGCATTCGCCCTCGCGGTGCAAGCGGCCCTCGAGCTGGATCAGCTCGACAAGGCGGACGGGCTGCTCGCGATCGTCGAGCGACTCGCGCCGGGCGTGCGCCCACAGTTTCTGACCGGACAGGTTGCGCGCTTCCGGGCGCAATTCGCCGGGCGGAGAGGAGAGGTCGAGGACGCCGAGCGCCTGTTCCGGGTCGCGGGCGGTGTATTTCGGGAGCTTGGCGTTCCCTTCCACCTGGCGGGCACGCGGCTCGAGAACGCTCAATGGCTCGCCGGGCAAGGGCGCACCGAGGAGGCCCAGCCGCTGCTGGTCGAGGCGCGCGACATCTTCGAGCGGCTCGGCGCGAAGCCGTGGCTCGAACGGCTCGCACAACCATCTCCCATTGCGCCCGAGATCGACGCGGTGACGGTCGGGCGCTGACCTTCACCAAACCGTCGGTTGCGTTCGCGAAATGCAACCGACACGCGGGAGGCAGCGGGTTCAGGTCCCGTCGCTACCGCACAGCGCTTCTGCTCGCTGCAGCGTCTTGCGCGGAGGTCCCGGGGTGCAGCTCACGGCCGCTACGCAGCTGCGCCGTGCCGCGGGGAACCTCGAAGGCTGCGGCGCGACGCTGGCCGGGCCTGCGCTCGAGCACCCCGTCTACGTGCCACCACTCTGCCCGCAGGCGCTCGGGGTCGAGATCGACGAGCACGTAGCCGTGGGCCGAGAGGTCGCACCAGTGGACGTGGTCGAAGGCGCGCTCGAAGGCGCGCTCCGAGGCGACGATCTCCTCCGCCCGTGCGGCGACCCCGAGCTTCTCATCGAGGTTCTGCGAGGTGAGGCTGGGGCTCGTGACCTCGATCGCGCACGGCGGCTCCGACTCGGCGCGGACTTCGGCTGCGACCGAGATGTGGATGTCGGCGCTCAGGACGACGACGTCCTCGAGCCCGGAGATCCGCTCCAGCAGCGCCGCGCGCTCGGCCGGGTATCCGTCCCACTGATCCTCGTCGGGGCCCTCCCCGTCCTCGTCGATCAGCTTCAGCTTGAGGAGCGCCGTCGCCAATGGTTCCGGGGGCCGCTCGCACCAGGTGCGGGTGAGAATGGAGGGCGAGGCGATCAGCCGCCAGCCGGGCGCGGGCGAGGCGAGGGCGGAGAACAACCACTCGCGCTGCTCGGCGCCGAGCATCGATCGGTCCCGCTCGCTCATCTCGGGCTCGAGCGCGGGACGGTCCCGCCGGCTGCGGATGTCGAGCAGGTGGATCTGGGCCAGATCGCCGAGGCCGACGGTACGAAAGAACCGGGTCGGGTCGGCGGGGTCGGGGCGGCGGGCGGGCAGCCACTCCCAGCGCGCCCGGAAAGCCGCGTCGCGTCGGGCCTTCCAGGGACCGTGCTTGGCCGGGTCGTGGGCGTCAGCGCCGCCTGCCCAGGCGCCGTCGGCGAGCTCGTGGTCGTCGATCGTCGCGATCACCGGTAGCGTCGCGTGCAGACGCTGGACGTCGGGGTCCGAGCGATACTGGGCGTAGCGGCGGCGATACTCGGCGAGCGTCCGGCACTCGCCCTCGGGATCGAAGGGGCGGCCGATGTCGGCCCCCGGGGTCTGGGTCTTCGGCGGCTTGTTCGAGGCCTCGTAGATGTAGTCGCCGAGGTGGAGCACGAAGTCGAGGTCATCGCGCTCGGCGATCCGCGCGTACGCGTTGAAGTAGCCGGCGTTGAACTTCGCGCAGGAGCAGCTGGCGAAGCGGACCCGCTCGGGCTCGGCGGCGAGCGTGCGCGTGCGCCCGGTGGGCGACGCCTCGGCGGCGGCGGTGAAGCCGTAGAAATAGTCGCGACCGGGCTCGAGGCCGCCGACGTCGACTTGGACCGTGCGGTCGTCCTCGGCCCTCGCCACCGCCTCGCCGCGGGCGACGATCTTGGCCAGCTCCCGGTCGGTGGCCACCACCCAGTCGACGTCGACGTCCTCGGCCTCGCTCGTCACCCGGGTCCAGATCACGACCCGGTCGGTGAGCGGATCGCCGCTCGCGACCCCGTGGCGAAATCGCCCGCCGTCCATCAGCCGGGCTCGGCGAGCTCGGGGATGTGCCTTGGCCACCGGCTTTATCGCTCGATACTAGGCCTCGCCGAGCAGCTTGGCGAGCTTGCCGGGCGTGTCCGCGAGGGGGAGCGCCGAGTAGACGACGAGGCGCTGCTCCGGGGACTCCTCGAGCCTGAACACGGCGTGCTCGAATACGAGCTTGCCCACGACCGGGTGGGCGAGGGTCTTGCGGCCGACGCCGCTTCGGGCCACCTCGTGCTTTTCCCACCACTTGCGGAACTCGGGGCTGCCGTCGCGAAGCGCCGAGATCAGCTCCTCGAAGTCCGGCTCGCCGACGTGGCGGGCGCTGTCGGCGCGAAACCGGGCGACCGCGTTGCGGGAGCCGCGATCCCAATCTGTGTGGAGCTCCCGACGGGCGGGGTCCATGAACACGCTCCAAATCAGGTTTCGCCGTCCGTCGGGCATCTGGGCGGGATCGCCGAAGACGACGGTATGGGCGCGGTTCCAGGCAAGGAAGTCCCACCGCCGCCCCAGGACGCAGGCCGGGCTGGGGCCGAGGTTCTCGACCAGGCGCCTGATCGTCGGGTCCACCTTCTCGCGGGGGCCCCGCTCCGGCGCGAGCTCCTCGCCTCGCCCAAGCAGAATCAGATGGGAGCGCTCCGCCGGCGTCATGCCGAGCGCGCTGGCCAGCGCCTCGAGAACCGAGACCGAGGCCCGAACATCGCGCCCCTGCTCGAGCCACGTGTACCAGGTGATCCCCACCCCGGCGAGCTGGGCGACCTCCTCGCGACGCAGCCCCGGGGTCCTGCGACGGCCTCCGCCGGGAAGCCCGACGTCCTCCGGTCGCAGGGCCTCGCGGCGGTTGCGTAGGAAGTCCGCGAGCTCGACGCGGCGGGGGGCACCGTCGCGCCTTGCGGTGGCCTCGCCGGAGCCGTTCGAGTGGACCGCTCGCCGGCCGGAGGTCTTGGGTGGTGTTTCTGATACCAGGATAAATTCCTCTCTTGTACCTGCACACAGATTGTCGCACAGTGGGCTCCAGGATGCGAGCGAGACCGAACACGTGGATCTCACGATCGAGGGGAGCCGGCCGTTGACTTCAGTGATGGACGAAGTGCGATCGACCCGCCCGAGCCGCCTCCTCCTCCCGGTGCTGCTCGCCCCGGTGTTCATGGTCATCCTCGACGTCTTCATCGTCAACGTGACCGCCCCCTCGCTTCGCAGAGACCTCGGCGCCAGCGAGGGCGACGTTCAGTGGGTCGTCGCGGCCTACCTGCTCACCTACGCGACCTCGCTGATCACCGGCGGCCGGCTCGGCGACGTCGTCGGGCGCAGGCGGATGTTTCGGCTCGGGGTGGCGGGATTCACCGCGGCGTCGGCGCTCTGCGCCGCCGCTCCGACCCCCACGGCGCTGATCGCGGCCCGGCTGCTGCAGGGATTCACGGGGGCCGCCATGTACCCGCAGGTGCTTTCGATCATTCAGGTCGAGTTCGCTGCAGAGGAGCGGCCGCGGGCGCTGGCGCTCCAGGGTGTCGTGCAGGGGCTGGCTGCGATCGCCGGCCAGATCGTGGGCGGCGGGCTGATCGCCATCGACGCCCTCGGGTTGGGGTGGCGCTGGGTGTTCCTGGTCAACGTCCCCGTCGGGCTTGCGGCGCTCGCCGCGGCGGGAAGAGTGATTCCCGAGTCGCGGTCGGAATCCGCCCGCCGGCTCGACCTGACCGGCGTCGCGCTCGCCACGATCACCCTCGTCCTCGTCCTCGTGCCGGCGGTCGAGGGTCGCGAGCTCGGTTGGCCCGCGTGGGCGTTTGCGTCGCTCGCCGCAGCCGTTCCCGCCGCCGGCCTGTTCCTCGCCGCCGAGCGGCGGATCAGCGCGCGCGGCGGCTCGCCCCTCGCCGAGCTTCAGCTCTTCGAGGCGCGCGGCTTTCGGGTCGGGGCGCTCGCCGCCGTGATCCTCTACGGCGTCATCTCGTTCTTCCTGCTGCTCTCGATCTACCTGCAGGACGGCCTGGGGCTGAGCGCGATCCAGTCGGGGCTCGCGTTCACCCCGCTCGCCATCGCCTACGCCTTCTGCTCGATCGCCGGGCCGCGGCTGGGCGGCCTCCGCGAGCACCTGCCGCAGATCGGCGCCGCCGTGGCCGCGGGGGGCCTGTTGACCACTCTGGCTGCGGCGGAGGCCTCCGGCGGGGGGGTGTCGGCGCTACTGATCTTGGCGATCGTCCCCGTCGGAGCCGGAATGGGGCTTGCGGTCCCGACCCTGATTCACCTCGTGCTGCGCGCGGTTCCGGCTCGCGACGCGGGCGCGGCCTCGGGGATGCTGGCGACCGCGCAGCAGATCGGGAACGCGCTCGGGGTGGCGGTCGTAGGGTCGATCTTCTTCGCCGCCCTCGGCTCCGGATACGGTGCGGGAGCGTACGGCGACGCGTTCGCGGTCGCCCTAGCCGTTCAGGCCGGGCTCGCCCTCCTCAGCGCCACCCTGCTTGCCCGGGCGCGGCAGAGATCGCCGCACAGCGCGCCGGCGGTGGAGCGCGCCTGACCTGTTTGGGCGCTGCGCGACCTCTTGCGCGGCGCCGTCGGGATCGCCGAGCTCTCGGAGGGTGTCGGGCTAGCGGGACTCGCCGCGCCCGGAGCGGGTCGCGGCTCCCCCCGACACGTGATAGTTGAGATACCAGAGCACGTAGCCGGCCGCCGAAGCCCCGGGCGTCACGATGCGGTTGAGCAGACCTCGCACCATGTTCCTCCCCTAAAGGTACGCGTTGAACGCCAATTATTTCAAGCGGCGACCGGAAGGATCGTGGAAATAGGGGGATCTCTGGGGCGGGGACGATCCCGCGCGCCGGTAGACCTCGGTCACGGCGCTTGGCCCGTACAGGGCCTCCACCAGACGTAAGGCCTCGTCGAGGCTCTCCTCGATCTGCTCCTGGCGGGCTTCCTTGCCGCCGAACCTGAAGCCGAAAATGCTGTTGACGCTCATGCACAGGCCCGTGGCGGCGGTGGGCCACTGGCCGCGGAGCTGAAGGATTGCCTCCTCGAGGAGTCGCACCCGGCGATCAGAACGGTCGGCCCTGGCCGTAATCGGCGTTCGCGGCGCGAGCTCTTTGGTCGTCATGGCGTCTCCTCGTCTCCTGGTCCCAAAAAAGGTAGGACCCGAGTGCCAAATGGTCGCTAAACACCGGGCAAGGATTGGGTAAATAGCGCGGAATTCCTCGCGGACCGGGTGGGAGACTCGCCCGCATGTCGTCGCTTGGGGCTGTCCTTCTATTGGTCGCCGGGATCGTCCTGGTGGTCGGGGGCGCGGAGCTCTTCTTCGATGGCCTCCTGGCGGTCGCGAGCCGCTTGCGGGTCTCCGCCTACGCCCTCACCGTGCTGGTCTCCGGGCTCGAGCTCGAGAATCTCGCCGCCGGGATCGCAGCGAACGCCAAGGGCCTGCCGGGGGCGGCGGCGGGGACGTTTCTGGGCGGCACCACATTCCTGGCGCTCGGCGTCGTCGGGGTGGGGGCGCTGATCGCGCCGATCCGCGCGGAGCTTCCGCGCGCCGCGGTCGCCTGGCTCGCCGCGGCGCCACTTCCGCTGGCGGCGCTGTCGGCGGACGGGGAGCTATCGAGGCTCGACGGGGCGATCCTGATCGCGTGGTTCTGCATCGCGCTGATCTCCTTGGCGCGGGCGAGTCCCTCGCCCGTCAGCGAGGGTGACGACGCGGGCGAGCGGTCGGCTGAGCGTGCCGTGGGGGGAGCAGCAGCCGCCTCGGCCGGCGAGCGACGGAGCTGGCCGATTTCGCGGCTGCTCGCCGGGCTCACGGTGCTGACCGTGGGCGGCGTCGTGCTCGCGGACGGAATCCGCCGAGTGGTGCGGGACCTCGGGGTCTCGCAGACGCTGCTCGGAAACACGGCGATCGCGGCCGGCGTCGAGGCCGAGGAGGTCGCGCGGGTGGCCGTGCCCGCGCGACGCGGGCGCGGCGACGTGGCGCTCGCCAACGTCGGCGGGACGATCGTCCACTTCACGGCCCTCAACGCTGGTGTGATCGCGCTGGTGCGGCCGCTGCACCTCGATTCCGCCTCCCTGCACCTCCACCTTCCCGCCAGCGTGCTTGCGACCTTGTTGCTCGCGGGCGTGCTCCTTCTCGGCCGCGGGTTCGGGCGGGCGACGGGAGCCGGGTTCGTGGCGCTCTATCTGGCCTACGTGGGCGCCGCGATCGCGGTCGGGTAATCGCCCAGCATGAGACCCACATCCGGCGACTACGACGCGACCGTCATCGGCTCGGGGCCGAACGGGCTCGCGGCGGCGATTGTGCTCGCGCGAGCCGGTCGGTCGGTTTGCGTGTACGAGGCCAAGGACACGGTCGGCGGCGGAACGCGATCCGCGGAGCTGACGCGACCCGGGTTCGTGCACGACGTCTGCTCGGCGATCCATCCGATGGCGCTCGGCTCGCCCTTTCTTCGCCACCTCCCGCTCGCCGATCACGGCCTCGAGCTGATCCACCCCCCGGCCCCGCTCGCCCACCCGTTCGATGATGGCAACGCGGCGCTGCTCGAGCGCGCGGTCGACGCGACCGCCCACGGGCTCGGCGCCGACGCGGGCGGCTACCGGCGGCTGATGGGTCCGCTGGCGGAATCGGCCGGCGACGTGATCGGCGACGTGTTCGGCCCCCTGCGGGCGCCCCGGCACCCGGTAGCGGCGGCGCGGTTTGGGCTTCACGCGCTGCGCTCGGCGACGGGGCTCGCCCGTCGCCGCTTCGAGGGTGAGTTCGCCCGGGGCCTGTTCGCCGGGATCGCGGCCCACTCGATGCTCCCGCTAACCGCGCCGACGACGGCGGCTGCGGGCCTCGTCCTCGGACTGATGGCGCATGCCTTCGGCTGGCCGATGGCGCGGGGCGGCTCGCAGCGGATAGCCGACGCCATGACCTCCCACCTGCGGGGGCTGGGTGGCGAGATCGTCACCTCGCACCCCGTCTCGGGGCTCGGCGAGCTGCCGCCGGCACCGATCGTGCTCCTCGACCTGACCCCGCGGCAGGTGCTTCACATCGCCGGTGACCGGTTGCCCGGCCGGTACCGGCGGGCGCTCGGTCGCTACCGCTACGGCCCCGGGGTCTGCAAGCTCGACTGGGCGCTCGAGGCTCCGATTCCCTGGCGGGCAAAGGAGTGCGCGCGTGCCGCGACCGTCCATCTCGGCGGAACGCTCGATGAGATCGCCCATTCCGAGCAGGAGGTCTGGCGGGGCCGTCATCCGGAGCGGCCCTTCGTGCTTCTCGCTCAGCAAACCCCATTCGACCCGACCAGGGCGCCTCGCGGCAAGCACACGGCCTGGGCCTACTGCCACGTGCCGAGCGGGTCGGACGTGGACATGACCGATCGCATCGAGGCTCAGGTCGAGCGCTTCGCCCCCGGATTTCGCGAGCTGGTGATCGCGCGGAACGCGATCTCGGCCGCGGCGATGGAGGGGTACAACCCCAACTATGTCGGTGGCGACATCAACGGCGGGGTCCAGGACCTCAGGCAGCTCTTCACCCGCCCGGTGCCCCGCCTGGTTCCCTACTCCACCCCGGTGGACGGTCTCTACATCTGCTCCTCGTCGACGCCGCCCGGAGGCGGGGTCCACGGACTCTGCGGCTACTTCGCGGCCGAGGCTGCGCTGCGGCGGTCAGGGATTTGGGGCCGCGACGTTGGGCTGCGGCGCGGGCACGTCAGTCGCCGAAGGCGCCGCGGGTGATCAAAGCGCGCCACCCGCCGCGGGCGGGGCGGTGGTGTCTTCCTCCTCGCCCGGGCGCTCCCGGGCGATGTAGTCCTCCACCAGCAGGAGGTTGTCGCGGGACCGCTCCACCACGTTCAGCAGATCCTGCATCAGTGACACCTCCTCGACCTGCTCCTTGACGAACCAGTGCATGAACTGCTCGGCGCGATAGTCGCCGGCATCGCGGGCGAGCTTGAAGAGGGCGTTGACCTCCTCGCCGACCCGCTCCTCCTGCTCGAGGGCCATGCGCACCGGGGCGACGGCGTCGTCGAAGCGGGTCCGCTTCGCCTCGATGTCCGGGATCCGCACCTCCTCGCTCGTGTCGAGCAGGTACTGGACCATCATCATCGCGTGGTTTCGCTCCTCGACCGCCTGCCGGTAGAAGAAGGCCGCCAGGCGTGGCAGCGTCTCCGACTCGTAATAGACGGCGGCGGCGATGTACTGCTGGTGGGCCCCGAACTCGTTCGCGATCTGCTCGTTGAGCGCTGCGGCGAAGGACTGCTCGGCCATGACTCTCCTCGTCGTTGGGCGTGTCGCGCCGACGCTACCGGATGGTCGGCGGTGGCGGCCGGCTACTCGCCCCAGCGAAAGCCAGTCGGCGACGGAGCGGGGTCAAGCGGGCTGTCAGGCAGCCCGTCGGGCACGCTCGGGTCGTTGTAGCCGGAGGGGGCGACGTCGTTGGGGGTGTCGGGGTGAAACAGGGACGCGAGGTACTGAATGTGTCCGCGGCCGACGCCCTGCTCCCCCTGGCCGCCCCCGTAGATCGCGATCCCCTCGCGCTCGCAATGCTCGTACACGGCGAACACCTCGCGCAGGGAGCCGAACCGGGACGGCTTTGAGTTGATCGCCGTCGGCTTCCACTCGAGCGCCTCGATGTCCCGTACGGAGTGGAGCGGGGCGTCCCAGGTGACCCGGCCCGCGTGCGGCTCGAGCACCGGCAACGTGTCCTGGTTCACGTCCGGATCCTCGAGGTAGGCGTCGGGGAACGCATCGGCCACCGCCCGGTAGAGCTCGGGGTCGGTCTCGACGTCGACCGGGGTCCCGCGGTAATGGCCCTTGAGATCCAGGACGTCCACCTCCGCGATCTCCTGGAGCTCGGCGATCAGCTCGAGGGTCCAGTCGTTCTCCGGGTCGAGCTTGAACCGCAGGTCGGGGTGCTTCGCGAGGCGGCTGCGCACCGGCTCCGTCGTGGACCGCGAATCGTCGCCGAACGACGAGAGGCGGGTCGAGCACACGAAGCGCACCGGCCGGGGCTCCACGCCCGCCGCCTCGTGCAGCGGCATCCCGTTCTGGCGCAGGGCAAGGTCGAGGGCGGCGCTCTCGTACGCCCAGCGGCGGTAGCCCCGGGACGTGTCGCGCACGGGCTCCGCGCCGGGGAACAGGTCGAGCTCGCCGAGGAGCTCGCACAGCTCGCCGAGGGTGGCGGCCCCGCTCAGGTCGTGAACCGGGCCCGCATCGCGGTGGGCGATGTGGTCGAGCACGTCGTAGACGACGTCCTCGCCGAAGCCCTCCTGTCCCGCGCCGCGGAGGCGGATCAAGGTCGACGGGCGAGTGAATCCGGAGCTGTACTCCCGGTCATGTCCCTCGAGCTCGTAGGACTCGACCTTCACGGGAAGCCGGGCGAGTGTCTCGTAGGCGCTCACGGCGCCCGAGGTTATCGACCGGCTCGATCGCGCCCGATCGGGGGGAGCCTCCGACCTCTCGTCACCCCATTCGACACAGAAAAGGCCTTGCGCACCCGCCGTTCGAGGCCTTCCGCCCCCTCGGTCAGCGATTTGGGACACAACGACCTTGTCTTCGGCACACAACCGTGTTGTCAGGTAGGGGCAGCGACGGCAAATTCCCGCGCCATGGCCACCTCCCACCTCGAGTGTCGCCTTAGTTGCCCTCAGGGCAACAAACCCAACAACCGACGCGATTCGCGGATGGCCGACCGACGCGTCGCCCAGCTGGCTGCCCAGCAGTGGGGCGTGCTCTCCCTCGATGAGCTGCGCGAATGCGGCCTTACTCGAGGGGCTGTACTCGTCCGCGTACGCAACGGGAGGGCTCCACCAGATGTATCGGGGCGTGTATGCCGTAGGCCACCCGAGCCCGCCGCTCCATGGGCGCCTTCTGGCCGCGGTGAAGCCGTGCGGAGCCGGCGCGATGCTCAGCCACTTCTCCGCCGCCGCGGTGTGGGGTTTCGTTCAATGGGATGACCGGCACCCAGAGGTAACCGTCGTCGGCACGGCGCCCCGGCGGCAGCCAGGAGTGCGGGTACACCGCACAGGATTCCTCAGCACTCGCGATATCTCGCGCCAAGAGATGATCCCCATCACGTCACCGACGCGAACGCTCCTCGACCTCGCCGCCCTGCTCGATTACAAGCCCCTGCGCCGGGCCGTCCGGCAGGCGCAGTCACTGCGGCGGGTGAACATTCCTCAGCTGGTCGAGGCACTTGGACGAGCCGGTCGCCGTCGCGGCGTCGCCAACCTCCGAAGGATCATCGCCGCAGGCCCTGCGCCAACCCGAAGCAGGCTGGAGGACGTGGTTCTCGACCTCATCCTGCGCGGTGGGCTCAGGCATCCGGAGGTGAATGTCGCCCTCACGCTCGCGGGCCGCCGGGTCATACCTGACTTCAGATCGCCGGAGGAGCGCCTCGTCATCGAGGCCGACGGGGCAGCGTGGCACGACAACCGGCTCGCTCGCGCGGACAATGCGGAGCGCCAAGCCCTGCTGGAGGCGCATGACGAGCGGGTGCTCCGCGTGACCTGGAACCAGGCGATCGCGCGGCCCCGCCAAACTCTGTCGCGAATCCGTGCCGCAGGTGCGCCGGCCGCTCGCGACATCGGGCGCCGCTAATCGAGTGTCGCCTCAGTTGCCCTCAGGCGAACAAACTCGATAATCGACGCGAAGTCGGAGGTTGCCGGCTGGATGGGGGGCTAACGATGCTCAGGGTTCGGGAAGTCGAACCGACAGCCCGCGTCCCACTCCGAGCGCTGGTTTCCGTGGGCCGGGATGCCGCCCGCGTCCTTGAGCATCCGCGCCAGGTGAAGCAGGTTCCAGGTCGCGAAGGTGGTGTTGCGGTTCGTGAAGTCGTTCTCGGGGCCGCCCGAGTCCTCGTCGAGGTACGAGGGGCCCGGACCCGCCTCGCCGATCCACCCGGCGTCGGCCTGGGGTGGGACCGTGTAGCCGAGGTGCTGTAGCGAGTAGAGGACGTTCATCGCGCAGTGCTTGACGCCGTCCTCGTTCCCGGTGACGAGGCACCCGCCGACGCGCCCGTAGTAGGCATACTGGCCGGCGTCGTTCAGCAGGTGTGAGTTGCCGTACAGCCGCTCGATGATCTTGGTGGCCACCGAAGACTTCTCGCCGAGCCAGATCGACATCCCGAGGACGAGGATGTCGGCGGCCATCACCCGCTCGAAGAGCTCGGGCCATTCGTCGACCCCCCACCCGTGCTCGGTCATGTCCGGCCACACCCCTGTCGCGATGTCGTGGTCGATCGCGCGGATGAAGTCGACCTCGACATCGTTTCGCCGCATGATCTCCATCGAGATGTCCATCAGTCCCTGAGTGTTCGAGACCGCGGGGCTGCGCTTCAGCGTGCAGTTGATGAAGAGGGCGCGAAGGTCCGAGTAGTCGGTCTGGCTGCGCTCGCAGAGCTCGACCTGCCTCTCGTTCAAGACGTCTCGGTCGCTCACGGCTCCTCCTTGGTCGGGTCGCGCGCAGCGTAGGCCGCTCCGCGGACTGCTCCCCTGGGAGTCCGGCGGGCGCCACCTCCGTTACGCCGGCTGCCGTCGGCCCGCCGTTAGCCTCCGGCGGTGATGCCGACCATCGGCCTGCTCGGGGACGTGATGCTGGGGCGCGGGGTCGCCGAGCAGATCGCGAACGGGGCCCCGGAGCAGGTCTGGTCGCCCCAGGTCCGGGACCTCTGCGGCGGGTGTGATCTCGTGATCGCCAACCTCGAATGCTGCATCTCGGCCCGCGGCACCCGGACCGAGCGGGTCCGGGGGAAGCCGTTCTTCTTCCGCGGGCCGCCCGAGGCGGTGAAATCGCTTCAGGCGATCGCGATTGGGGCGGTGGGGGTGGCGAACAATCACGCCCTCGACTACGAGATCGAGGCGCTGATGGACACGCTCGAGCTGACCGAGAAGGCCGGGATCGCGATCGCCGGCGCCGGTCCCGAAGTGGGCCGTGCGCGGCGTGGCGCCGTCGTCTGCGCCGGCGACCGAAGCGTCGGCCTGGTCGCGCTCTCGGACCATCCGCCTGAGTTCGCCGCCGGCCCCGCAGAGCCGGGCATTGCGTATGCGGACCTCCGCGGCGGCCTCCCCGATTGGGCCCATGCAGAGCTAACGGGCTTGCGCGAGTCGTGTGATCTGGTGATCGCTTTCCCGCACTGGGGGCCGAACATGAGCCCCGATCCGGCGCCCTGGCAGCGCGAGGCCGCGGCGGCGCTCCAGGAGGCGGGCGCGGACTTGGTCGCCGGGCACTCGGCGCATGTCTTTCACGGCGTCGGCTGGGGAGGCCGCGGTCCGCTGGTCTTCGACCTGGGCGACGCGCTCGACGACTATCGGGTCGACCGGGTGCTTCGCAACGACCTCGGGATCCTGGCCCTGTGGAGGCCGGGCGATCCCGACCTCGAGCTCGAGCTCGTCGGCTTGGCGCTCGACTACTGCCACACGAGGCTCGCCGACGGCGAGGACGCCGACTGGATCGCGGCGCGCCTGGACCGGGCCTGCGCCCCGCTCGGCACCAGGGTCGAGCGCCTCGCCGCGCACAGCTTTCGGGTGTATGAATCCGGCACGCATGATTGAGGTCTCCAACCGGGGACTCGGGATCCGCGAGGTGGTCGCGGTGGCCCGGGAGGACGCCAAGGCCGGGCTGAGCGCTGAAGCGCACGAGGCGATGGCGAAGAGCGCGGCGATCGTCGAGCGGCTGGCCAACTCGGACGAGCCGGTCTACGGCGTGTCGACCGGATTCGGCTCGCTGGCGACGACGCCGATCCCGGCCGCGCGCCGCGCCAAGCTGCAGCGGGCGCTGCTCCGCTCTCACGCCGCCGGCATGGGACCGCCGGTCGAGCGCGAGGTGGTCCGGGCGATGATGCTGCTGCGCGCGCGCTCGCTGGCGATGGGCTATTCCGGCGCGCGGCCCGAGGTCGCCGAGGCGATCGTGTCGCTGCTCAACGCCGGGCTCACCCCGGTGGTGCCGGAGCACGGTTCCCTCGGCGCGAGCGGTGATCTGGCCCCGCTAGCGCACTGCGCCCTCGCGCTGCTCGGGGAAGGGGAGGTGTTCGGCCCCCGGGGCGAGCGGCTTACGGCGGGCGATGCGCTCGCCGCCGCCGGGCTCGAGCCGCTGACGCCGGCCGCCAAGGAGGGACTCGCGCTGATCAACGGCACGGACGGAATCCTCGGCATGCTCGCCCTCGCGATCGAGGACCTCGGCCTTCTGCTGCGCGTGGCCGACGTCACCGCGGCCATGTCGGTCGAGGCGCTCCTGGGCACCGACCGAGCCTTCG
This sequence comes from Actinomycetota bacterium, assembly GCA_046730395.1. Lineage (GTDB taxonomy): Bacteria > Actinomycetota > Thermoleophilia > Solirubrobacterales > 70-9 > AC-56. The sequence goes on from JBKPIV010000115.1 coordinate 17,275, forward strand.
CCGAGGACCTGATCGCGCTCCGCCCGCAGCGCGGACAGGCCGCCAGCGCCGCGAACATGCACCGCCTGCTCGAGGGCTCGGCGATCGTCGCGAGTCACCGCTACGACGACCCTCGCGTCCAGGACGCGTACTCGCTTCGCTGCGCGCCCCAGGTGAACGGCGCCGCGCGGGACGTCCTCGCGTATGCGAGGCAGGTTGCCGAAGCGGAGCTCGCCTCGGCGATCGACAACCCGATGATCCTGCCCGACGGCCGGGTCGAATCGTGCGGGAACTTCCACGGGGCGCCGGTCGGCCTGGCCTGCGACTTCCTGGCGATCGCCGCCGCCGACGTCGGCGCGATCGCGGAGCGGCGCACGGACCGGCTCCTGGACGCGACCCGCTCCCAGGGCCTGCCCCCCTTCCTCGCGCAGGATCCGGGGGTGGACTCCGGCCTGATGCTGGCCCAGTACACGCAGGCCGCGATGGTGGCCACCAACCGCCGCCTCGCGGCCCCGGCCAGCGTCGACTCGCTCCCGACCAGCGCGATGCAGGAGGACCACGTGTCGATGGGATGGGGTGCGGCGCGCAAGCTCAGGGTCTCACTGGACAACCTCGCCGCGATTCTCGCGGTGGAGATGGCGACCGCTGCCCGCGGCCTCGAGCTGCGCTCCCCGCTCGACCCCGCGCCGGCCACGGCGGCGGCGCTCGCCGCGGCGCGCCGCGAGCTGCCCGGGTTCGGCGAGGACCGCTGGCTGGCCCCCGAGCTCGCCCGCGCGAAGGGCGTGGTCGCCTCGGGATCCCTCGTCGAAGCCGTGCAGGCAGTGGTCGGTGAGCTTCGGTGAGCGGCCCGCGTCGCGTTCGCGCCCCTCGCGGCAACGAGCTCTCCTGCCGCGGCTGGCAGCAGGAGGCCGCGATGCGGATGCTGATGAACAACCTCGACCCCGAGGTCGCCGAGCGCCCGGACGAGCTGGTCGTCTACGGGGGGACCGGGCGGGCCGCACGCTCCTGGGAGGCGTTCGACGCGATCGTCGCCACCCTGCAGGGCCTCGCGGCCGATGAGACGATGCTCGTCCAGTCGGGGAAGCCGGTGGGCGTGCTGCGCACCCACAAGTGGGCGCCGCGGGTGCTGATCGCCAACTCCAACCTGGTGCCGGACTGGGCGAACTGGGACGAGTTCCGCCGGCTCGAGGACCTCGGCCTGACGATGTACGGCCAGATGACCGCCGGCTCGTGGATCTACATCGGCACCCAGGGCATCGTGCAGGGGACCTACGAGTGCTTCGCGGAGATCGCCCGCCGCCGTTTCGACGGGTCGCTGGCCGGGACGATCACCGTGACCGCGGGCCTCGGCGGCATGGGCGGCGCGCAGCCACTCGCGATCACCATGAACGGCGGCGTCGCTCTGTGCGTCGAGGTGGATCCCGAGCGGATCAGGCGGCGGCTCGAGACCCGCTACCTGGACGAGCGGGCGGACGACCTCGCGGAGGCGGTCTCTCGCTGCGAGGCGGCGAAGGCCGAGCGCCGGGCGCTGAGCGTGGGCGTGTGCGCGAACGCCGCTGACGTGCTGCCCGAGCTGCGCCGCATCGGGTTCGAGGCGGACATCGTCACCGACCAAACGTCGGCGCACGACCCGCTCAACGGCTATGTGCCGAACCTGGTGACGCTCGCCGAGGCCGAGGAGCTTCGCGCCGCGGATCCCGATGAATACGTCCGCCGCGCGCGCGCGGCGTGCGCGGCCCATTGCGCCGCGATGGTGAGCTTCCTGGACGCGGGCGCGGAGGTGTTCGACTACGGCAACAGCCTGCGGGCCGAGGCCGAGCTCGGCGGCTTCGAGCGCGCCTTCGACTACCCGGGCTTCGTGCCGGCCTACATCCGGCCGCTCTTCTGCGACGGCAAGGGGCCGTTCCGGTGGGTCGCCCTGTCGGGGGACCCCGCCGACATCGAGGCGACGGATCGCGCGGTGCTCGAGGAGTTTCCCGGCGACCCGGCCCTCGAGCGCTGGATCCGGCTCGCGGGAGAGCGGATCGCCTACCAGGGGCTCCCGGCGCGGATCTGCTGGGCCGGCTACGGAGAGCGTCGGCGCCTCGGGTTGCGGTTCAACGAGATGGTGCGCTCGGGTGAGCTCCGGGCGCCGATCGTGATCGGCCGCGACCACCTCGACTCCGGGTCGGTGGCGTCGCCTTATCGGGAGACCGAGTCGATGCGGGACGGATCCGACGCGATCGCCGACTGGCCGCTTCTAAACGCGCTCGTCAACACCGCAGCGGGCGCCTCCTGGGTGAGCATCCATCACGGTGGCGGGGTGGGGATCGGCCGCTCCATCCATGCTGGGATGGTGTGCGTCGCCGACGGCAGCGAGCTGGCGGACGAGAAGCTCGACCGGGTGCTGACGACCGACCCCGGCACCGGGGTCATGAGGCACGCCGACGCGGGATATGACCGGGCGATCGCGGTCGCTGCGCGGCGGGGGGTCCGGATCCCGATGCGGGGGGGCCACTAGTGCACCGGTTGGCGGCTCGGGCTCGAGGCGCCCGGGGACGGTGAGCTCCCTGGAGCGCGCCGCGCCTGCGGAGGCGACCACCGAGCTCGCCGACCGTGCCGGCTCGTGACTGGCTACTGGTGCGAGTTGGCCCTGCTCGCCGGCGACCGGGTCGAGGCGGGCGTGCTGGTGGAGGTTGAGGGCGAGCGGATCGCGAGGGTGAGGGGCGGGGTCCCGCGGGCGCCGTCCGGAGCCGGGCGGCTCGAGGGCATCGTGATCCCGGGGCTCGCGAATGCGCATTCGCATGCCTTCCAGCGGGCCCTGCGCGGGCGAACGCACCGTGAGGTGGGGAGCTTCTGGACCTGGCGCCGCGCGATGTACGAGCTGGCTTCCCGCCTCGATCCCGACCTTCATCTCGCGCTGGCGCGCGCGACGTTCGGCGAGATGGCCCTCGCGGGAATCACCTGCGTGGGCGAGTTCCACTACCTCCATCACGGTGCGGACGGCATCCCGTACGACGATCCGAACGAGATGGGTGGCGCTGTGATCGAGGCCGCCCGCCAGGCGGGGATCCGGGTCACGCTGCTCGACGCGTGCTATCTGCACGGCGGCATCGGGGAGGAGCCGAATGCGGTCCAGCGTCGCTTCTCCGATGGCGATGCCGAGGCGTGGGCGCGCCGGGTCGCCGAGCTCAGCGATGGCCCGGGCGTGCGAGTCGGCGCCGCGATCCACAGCGTCCGCGCCGTCGACCCCGCCTCCGCGGCCAGGGTCGCCGCGTGGGCGGGCGAGCGGGGCGCCCCTCTGCACGCGCACGTCTCGGAGCAGCCGGCCGAGAACCAGGCCTCCCTCGAGGCATACGGGGCGACGCCCACCGGGGTGCTCGCCGACGCGGGGGCCTTGAGCGGGGCCTTCACCGCGGTCCACGGGACGCACCTCACCGGCTCGGACTGTGATCTCCTCGGCCGGGCGGGGGCCACCTGCTGCCTCTGCCCGACCACCGAACGCGACCTCGCGGACGGAATCGGCGCCGCCCGGCGGCTGCGGAACTCCGGGATCGGGCTCGCGCTCGGCTCCGATTCCCAGGCGATGATCGATCTCTTCGAGGAGGCGCGGGCGGCGGAGCTCGACGAGCGCCTGCAGGCCGGCGAGCGCGGTCGCCTCGCGCCGCCCGAGCTCCTGGGGGCGGCGACCGCCGCCGGCCACTCCTGCCTCGGCTGGCCCGAGGCGGGACGCATCGAGCCGGGCGCGGCGGCCGACCTGGTGGCCGTGAGGCTCGACTCGCCCCGGATGGCCGGGACGACGGCCGGGGTCGCCGTCGAGTCGCTGGTGTTCGCGGCGACCGCTGCGGACGTCCGCGACGTGATCGCGGGCGGTCGGGAGGTCGTCCGCGGCGGCGCCCACGTCTCCCTCGACGTCACCGCCGAGCTCACCGATGCGATCGCTGCGGTCTGGGAATGAGCACGCTCGTCATCGACGACATCCGACTGCTGGTGACCAATGACCCCACGCTGGGCGAGGGGCCGCTGGGCATCGTCCGCGATGCGGCCCTCGTCGTCGAGGGGGATCGGGTGGCCGCCATCGAGCGCGCTGGCGCCGCCGCGGACGAGCGCCTCGGTGCGCGGGGCGGCTGCGTGATCCCGGGGTTCGTCGACAGTCACACCCACCTGGTGTTCGCGGGCGACCGCGCCGAGGAGTTCGCCGCGCGGATGGCCGGCAAGCCCTACGAGGCGGGCGGGATCCGCGTCACCACGGAGGCCACGCGGGAGGCGAGCGCCGATGAGCTGCGCGCGCTCACCGCCCGTCGCCGTCGCGAGGGGCTCGCCGCCGGCATCACCCACCTGGAGATCAAGTCGGGCTACGGGCTCGAGATCGAGGCCGAGCGGCGGCTTTGCGAGGTCGCGGCGGCGTTCACCGACGACGTCACCTTCCTCGGGGCCCACGTGGTCCCCCCGGAGTACGAGGGGCGGGCCGACGACTACGTCGAGCTGGTCTGCGGCGAGATGTTGAGCGCCTGCGCGCCGTACGCGCGCTGGGTGGACGTCTTCTGCGAGCGGGGTGCCTTCGACGGCGAGCAATCACGGGCGGTGCTGGAGGCGGGTCGCGGGGCCGGGCTCGGGCTCCGGGTGCACGGCAACCAGCTCGGCCCGGGACCGGGCGCGCGCCTTGCAGCCGAGCTCGGCGCCGCCTCGGTCGATCACTGCACCTACCTCGAGGACGACGACATCGAGGTACTGGCAGCGAGCGAAACGGTGGCGACCTTCCTTCCCGCCACCGACTTCTCCACCCGGCAACCCTATCCCGACGCCCGCCGCGCGATCGAGGCCGGCGTGGAGGTGGCGATCGCCACCAACACTAATCCCGGGTCGAGCAACACGACCTCGATGAGCTTCTGCATCGCGCTCGCCGTCCGTGACCTCCGGATGACCCTCGACGAGGCGCTGGCCGCCGCCACGCTCGGAGGCGCCAGGGCGCTACGACGCGACGACCTCGGCCGCCTCACCCCGGGGGCACGGGCCGATGCCGTCATCCTCGCAACCGGCTCGTACGCGGACCTCGTCTACCGCGCCGGGGTGCCATTGGTGGCCGCGACCGTGCGCGCCGGGGAGCTCGAGCACCCGTCGCCGGCCCCGCGTTAGCGCCGGGCCGCAACCCTCACCGCGTTTGGAGCACTCGGTTGGCGAGCCGGCCGAAGGCATCGATCGCCGCGGCGAGGTCGGATTCGGGGGTGTCCTCCTCCTTCGCGTGGCTGACGCCGGCGGTCGAGGGGCAGAAGATCATCGCCACCGGAGCAGCGCGGGCGACCTCGGCCGCATCGTGAAGGGCGCCGCTCGCCAGCACCCGATCAGAGCCCGCCGCCTCGCGGCACGCCGCCCGCGCGAGCGAGACGAGCTCGGGGTCGAATTGGATCGGCTCGATCCCCCAGACCCGCTGGATCTCGAGCTCGCAGCCGCGCTTTGAGGCCGACCGCTCACCCGCCTCCCGGGTCTCGGCCAGCATCGACGCCAGCTCGTCGGCGTCGGGATGCCGGAGGTCCACGAGCAGGTCGGCCTCGCCGGCGACCGCGGTCGCGATCCCCGGGCGCAGCGAGAGCCCGCCGGTGGTGGCCACGCCGCGGTGGTCTCGGCCGATCTCCTCGACTCGAAGGGCGGTCTCGGCGGCGGCGAGCCCTGCGTCGCGGCGGCGATCCATGGGGGTCGTGCCGGCGTGCGAGGCCTGGCCGGCGAAATGGAGGCGGTGGCGCTCGACGCCGGCGCAGCCGCTGACCGCCGCCGCGCGCCGGCCCTCGGCCTCCAGCACCGGCCCCTGCTCGATGTGGAGCTCCAGGTAGGCCCGGAGCCGCCGCCGGCCGCTCGCCGCGTCCAGGGCCCGCCTCAGGTCGATGCCGTTGTCGGCGAGGACGTCCGCAAGCTCCCGCCCATCCGGGTCCCGAAGGCCGCGAAGCTCGGCCGGATCGAGCGTCCCGGAGAACGCGGAGCTCCCGAACAAGCTGCGCCCGAAGCGGGCGCCTTCCTCGTCGGCCCAATCGACGAGCATCAGAGACCGGGGCGGAGTCTCGGTGCTCTTCGCCCACGCGCGGAGCACGCCCGCCGCCGCCATCACCCCGAGGGCGCCGTCGAGCCAGCCGCCATTGGGCACCGAGTCCAAATGCGAGCCGACGCCCAGCGCGGGCTCCGCCCTGCCCTCGAGCCGGGCCCAGAGGTTCCCGGCCGCATCGCGTTCGGCCTCGACGCCGATCTCGGTCAAGAGCTCGCCCAGGAATTCCCGCGCGGCGCGCCATTCCTCTCCCCAGCAGAGCCGCCGAGCACCATCCGCCCCGCCCGTGCGCCGGTCGAGCTCCCGGAGGTCGGCGATCACCCGGGCGGCGTCGATCGCCGCTATCTCGCCCATCAACCGGCGAGGCGCTCGCGCCGAAGGGCCTGCGCCAGACAGTGCGCACCCCCGCCGCCGAGCGTGAACATGGACAGATCCGGCTCGTAGACGGTCAGCCCCCGAGCGCGCATCGCCTCGTTCAGCGGACCGGCGCCGGCGGCCGAGAGCACCCTCTCGGATCCCAGCGAGAGCGCGTTCGCTCCGAGGTGGAAGGCCTCGTCCGCCGGCACCTCGATCAGATCGAACCCCCGGGCGCGAATCCAGGCGACCAGGCCGGCCGAGAGCACCTCGGTGCACGCGGCAGCAAGTCGCTCCGCCAGCACCACGAGCAGAACGTCGATGTGCACGAACCGCTCCGGGATCGGCTCAACCCGGACCTCCCACCCATCGTCGCCGAGCCAGCCGGCGAGCTGGGTCGCCGCCGGCTCCTGCGTCCGCGCCTCGCCGGCGCCGATCACGGCGCACCCGGGCTCGAGGATCATCACGTCGCCGCCCTCCAGAGCGGCGGCCGTGATCATGCCGCGGATCGGGATTCCGTTCTCCTGGTAGAAGCGGATCGTGGGGGCGTATTCGCCCCGGCGCCACCACTGATGGAGCTGGGTGATCACCGCCCCGCCGGGGGTCATCGCGCTCGAGTCGCGCGCGAACACCTGGTAGGCGAGCGCCGGGTCGGGCTCCAGGCGGTGGACCCGGACGCCGGCGTCCTCGTACGCGGCGAGCATCTCCTCGTGCTGGCGGCGCGCCAGATCGGCATCGAATCGGTGCCCCGCCTCCAGCGTTGCCCGTGAGATCGCGCTGGTGGGGAGCCAGCGGAAGTTGTCCGGCGGACAGACGAGCACGTCATGCAGGAGCCCGTGTTCTGAGTCCACCCCCCAGGGCGCCTCGTTCACTCCACCACCACCCGCACGGTCCTCAGGGTGCGGTCCACGGCTCCCCTCACCCAGCCCCCGTGCTCGACGACGGCCCCGATGTAGTCGATCGTCTCCCGCGTCAGCCGCTCGCCGGGGAGGACGTTCGGGATCCCGGGCGGGTACGCGGCCAGCGATTCGGCGGCGAGCCGGCCCACGGCCTCGGCGAATGGGACGGCCTCCTGGGGGCCCAGGAACGCCTCGCGCGGCGCCATCTCCAGCGAGCCCCACGGGGGCGGCGGGGCGAAGGGACGCTTCGGGACCCCCTCCTCGGCGCCGATCGCCTCGACCGCGTGCCGGAGCCCGGCCACGAGCCGCTCGGCGCTCGCCCCCGCGTCCTCGCCCATGCCGAAGACCGCGACGATCACGTTCTCGGAGACGAGCTCGAGGTTGATGTCGTCGAGCTCGCGCATCAGCGAGGCGAGTCGGATCCCGGAGCTGCCGGTTCCGCGGACGTCGATCGACAGGCGGAGCGGGTCCCAGCCGTGGACGCCGGGGCGCCCCACGAGGCGCTCGCCGAGCACGTCGAGCCCGGGAATCTCCCGTACCTCCGCCCTGGCGTGCTCGATCCCCGCGATCGTCTCCGCGAGCAGCTCCGGCCCACGGACAGCGGCGTGACGCCGCGCCGCGTCGAGCGAGGCCGTCAAGAGGGCGCTCGGGCTCGTCGACTCGCTCAGCGTCACGCAGCGGTCCACGACGTCCTCATCGATCGCCTCGCCCTTCCCCAGGTGGAGGATGGCCGACTGGGTGAGGCTCCCGAAGAGCTTGTGCACGGACGAGAGCACGAGGTCCGCACCGCACTCCAGAGCGCTCTCCGGAAGCAGCGGTGAGAAGCGAAGATGCGCCCCCCAGGCCTCGTCGACGACGAGTGGAACGCCTCGCTCATGCGCGACCTCCGCCAGGCCCCGCACGTCGGCGACCGCTCCGAAGTAGGTTGGGGACACGGTGAGGGCCGCGACCGCGTCCGGCGCGGCGTCCAGCCCCGCAGCGAGCGAGTCGGGGGTCAGGCAATGCGCGATGCCGAGCTCCGGGTCGATCTCGGGAGCCACGAAAGATGGCTCGAGCCCGGCGAGGATGATCCCGTCGACGGTGCTGGAGTGAATGTTTCGCTGGGCCACGACGCCCGACCCGAAGTGACGCAGCGCCAGGCAGGCGGCGTGGTTCCCCTGCGAGGCGCCGCCGATCAGGAACCAACTCCGGCGCGCCCCCCACGCCTCCGCCGCGAGGCGCTGCGCGCGCTGGAACGGGGAGTCCGGACCGATGTCGATCCCCTCGATCCCGGCCGGGACGTCGTACTCGAACGCGGCCTCCCCCAGGATCTCGATCAGGGTGGGGTCCGCTCCGACGCCGCCCTTGTGACCGGGGACGTGGAACCGACCCGGCTCGCGGCGCGCGTACGCGACGACGGCGTCGAGGTAGGGCGCCTCGGCCTGGCCCTCTGCGGGCGCTGCCCACGCGGGCGCAGGTCGAGCTGCATCGCCTGACATCCGTAGGACTCTAGAGGGGCGCCGGGCACGCTTACCGCTGCCGGATGGCGCGTTGGCGCTGACCCTCGGATTCACCCGGAGCGAGCACTGAGAGCCCTGCTACCGTTCGACCGTCCTCGCATGGACGACGACCATCCTCCGCGAAGTACCGGGCGCATCGCGGGCGCGCTTTGCGCTGGTGGGCCACTGAGTAGGCCATGAAGGTCCTTCTGCTGGTCCTTCTGTTGTTGCTCGTATTGGTCAACGGGCTGTTCGTCGCTGCCGAGTTCGCGCTCGTTCGCGCCCGGCGGTCACGGCTTGAGTCGATGGCCAACGACGGGGCGAAGGGCGCCGAATCAGCGCTCGCGGAGCTGGGGCGACTCGACGAGTATCTATCTGCCTGTCAGGTGGGGATCACGATGGCCTCGATCGCCATTGGCTTCCTCGGCGAGCCGTCGCTGGCGCGACTGCTGGAACCGATCTTCGGCGGCTGGTCGCATGGAGTTGCGGTCGCGATCTCCGTCGCGATCGCGTATGCCCTCGTGACCGCGATCCATATCTCGGTGGGCGAGCAGGTCCCGAAGATGCTCGCGATCACCCGGGCTGAGGGAACGCTGCGCGCGCTTGCCAGGCCCCTGGCTGCATTCCGGGCGGTCAGCGCGCCCTTCACCGTGGCCCTGACCAGGGTCGCCAACGGGATCGTTCGCCTCTTCGGCGTGAGCCCCGGCGCGCTCGAGGAGCGGCATACCGAAGAGGACGTGAAGGCGATCATCCAGATGTCCGCGCGAGGGGGCGCGCTCGATCCGGGAGAGGCGGTGATGCTGGGCGGCGTGTTCCACCTGCACGAGCAGCAGGCGCGCGAGGTGATGACGCCGATCCCCGCCGTGGTCACGGTCAACGCCTCCGAGAACGTCGAGGAGGCGCTGCAGCGCTGCGTGTCCTCCGGGCACACGCGGCTGATCGTGATCGAGGACGACAATCCCGACCGCGTCCGCGGCGTCGTTCACAACAACAGCCTGGTGCGGCTCTACATGAACGCGGGTCCCGACACCTCGATCGAGCCGGCGATCCGCGAGGTGCCGATCTTCCCGGAGACCAAGCCGCTCGACGACCTGCTCGCCGAACTGCAGCGCCAGCGCAGCTCCATCGCCGTGGTCTCGGACGAATACGGGCGCACCGTCGGCATCATCACGGTCGAGGACATCCTCGAGGAGGTCGTCGGCGAGATCGAGGACGAGACCGATCCCCGCGCGGCGTCGATGCGCAGGCTCACCGACGGCGACTGGTACGTGCGCGGCCACGTCTCGCTAGGTGACCTCGAGGACGTCGGCATTCGTCTTCCGGTGTCCTCGGATGCGTTCAACTCGGTCGGGGGCTACGTGTTCTCGGAGCTTGGCCGCCTGCCAAAGCGCGGCGACCGCATCACCGCCAACGGGTACGAGATCCGGGTGGAGTCGGTCCGCGAGAATCGCATCGTCGCGGTCCGGATCCACGGCAGGCCCACCTCGGGCTCCTCCCCCGCGCGGGAGCGCGGCGCGGCAGCCGAGGGCTCTTGATCGGCGACCCCGGGTTTTAAGCCGCTCCTTCCGGGAAACGGCCCGAGCCGCTTCCGTCCGCATACCGCTTTAGCTTGCGAGCCGTCCGTCCCAACGAAGAAGGGGCAGCACATGTGGGTTGTGAAGCTCACTGACAAGCAGCTCGAGGTTCTCAGGGCGGTGCTCCGGGCCGAGGAGCATCTGGGACCGGCCCTCCGCGGGGCGCTCGAGGCGCTCGACCTCGCGCGGTGGGACGACCTCCCGGAGGCCGAGCTTCCCTGGGAGGACGTGGCGAAGGCCGCCCGCCGCCAGGGGATCTCGGAGGCCGACGTCATCTGGGACCTCGCCGGCAAGCGCAAGCGCACGGCGGCCTAGACCCAACGACAGCTACTCGTAGTCGAAGAATCCCGCGCCGCTCTTGCGGCCGAGCTTTCGGTCGCCGATCAGCTCCTCGATCAGTCCCGGGGCCCGATAGCGCTCCTCTCCGGTATCCGCGAACAGGCTCTCGCCGATCGCCGCCGCGACATCCAGCCCGATGAAGTCCAGAAGCTTGAGGGGCCCCATCGGGTGACCGGCTCCGAGGCGCATCGAGTCGTCGACGTCGGCGGGCGCCATGCCGGTTCGCTCCAGAAGGCGCACGGCGTCGAACAGATACGGGAACAGCAGACGGTTGACGACGAAGCCGGGCTGGTCCGGGACCTCGATCGCGGTCTTGCCCAGCGCGCGGCACCACGCGCGCGCGCGCTCGGCGATCTGATCGGCGACCCCCTGTGGGAGGCACAGCTCGACCAGCTCCATCCGCTGCACCGGGTTGAAGACGTGAAGCCCGAAGATGCGTTCGGCGTGGCCGCTTTGAGTCGCGAGCTCGGACACGGAGAGCGACGAGGTCGTGCTCGCCAGGTCGGCGTTCGGCGATGAGACCCCGAGTTCGGCGAGCAACCGCACCTTGGCGTCGAGGTCCTCGATCACCGCCTCGACCACCAGGTCGGACGCGACCAGGTCCGCGGGATCGGTGGTGACCCGGATCCGGTCGGGAGCTCCCCCGTCCACCTTCGCGCATTCGGCCTGAGCCCGCTCCTCGGCTCGCCAGGCCGAGGCGTCGCTTCGCGCCAGAAGCCGCACTTCGCCGAGCGCGCTCGCACAGGCGGCGATTCCGCAAGCGATCGTTCCGCCTCCCGCGACTGCCGGTCGAGCGTATCCGTCCGCGCTACTCACCCCGACTGGTTCCTATCACGCGGTCGCGTACCCTGCTTTCCATGGAGGAAGGCGCGAGGCGATACGGGCCGGTGGCCGGTGCCGCGAGCGGGGCGGCGGCCGGGTTCGTGATCGCGGTGATGATCCTTGCCGCGCTCTCGATGTGGACGGTGATCCCGTTTGGCTGGATCTGGCTGGGGTCGAGGATCTCAAAGACGCAGGAGCCCTCGGGCGGCCCTTACATGGTCGTCTTCGTCGGAATCGTGTGCTCTATCTGCGCCATGGCATGGGTGCTCTCTCGTCTCAACCGGCTGTACATGCGAATCACGGGCAGCAACCGGCTCCCACGGCGTTACCTCCCCGCCTGGCGAAAGAGCCTCAGCGACGAGCGCGAGGGCCCGCACGGGATGTCGGTGCTCGAGGGCGTCATCCTCGCCTCGGTGCTCTTGGCCGGGATCGCGATGGCGGCCTGGTTCTTCGTCGCCGCGGGCTCCCCGCTCCCCAACCAGTAGATTGACTGGTCAGTCAACAGATCGGTTATCGTCTAAGTAGGTTTCATAAAGCAAGCGAAGGAGAGGGTTCCGAGAGATGGCGAGCAACGGAAAGTTCCAAGGCCGCGAGGTAGTGATCACCGAGGCGGTCCGGACCCCGATCGGGCGTGGCCACGAGCAGAAGGGCTATTACAGGGACGTCCACGCGTCGAACCTCCTGTCGCGTACCTTCGCCGAGCTCACGGAGCGCGCCGGCATCGACCCCTCCGAGGTCGAGGACGTGGTCGCGGGCTGCGTGCAGCAGTTCGGCGAGCAGGGCATAAACATCGGCCGCAACGCCTGGCTTGAGGCCGGACTGCCGATCGAGACCCCGGCGACGACGATCGATCGCCAATGCGGCTCCGCCCAGCAGGCGGTCAACTTCGCCGCGGCGCTCATCGCCTCCGGCGTCCACGACGTCGCGATCGGGGGCGGCGTCGAGCACATGGGCCACATCTCCGTCGCCGACAGCATGTCGGTCCAGCAGGAGCACGGCTTCGCCTTCTCGCCGCAGCTCCTCGAGCGCTACAACCTCGTCCCCCAGGGGATCTCGGCCGAGATGATCGCCGACAAATGGGAGATTCCCCGCTCCGAGCTCGACGAGATCGGTCTCCGATCCCACCAGCTGGCCGCGAAGGCGACGGAGGAGGGACGCTTCGAGCGCGAGACCATGCCCTTTTCGGTGAACGGCGACACCTACCTGACGGACCAGGGGATCCGTCCCGACACCAGCCTCGAGAAGCTCGCCGAGCTCAAGCCCGCGTTCAAGGAGGACGGCAAGATCACCGCCGGGAACTCCTCGCAGATCTCCGACGGCGCCGCCGCGGTGCTGCTGATGACCGGCGAGAAGGCCGCGGAGCTCGGCCTCGAGCCGCGCGCCCGCATCCTGGACCAGACGACCGTCGGAGTCGACCCGGTGCTCATGCTCACCGGCCCGATCCCGGCGACGCGGAAGCTCCTCGATCGCAACCGGATGAAGATCGACGACCTCGACCTGATCGAGATCAACGAGGCGTTCGCCTCGGTCGTCGCCGCGTGGCGGCGCGAGCTCGAACCCGACATGGATCGCGTCAACGTGAACGGCGGCGCGATCGCGCTCGGGCATCCGCTGGGATCGACCGGGGCGCGCCTGATCACGACACTCCTGCACGAGCTCGAGCGCTCCGACAAGGAGCTCGGGCTGGTGACGATGTGCTGCGGCGGCGGCCTCGGCACCGGAACGCTGATCCAACGGGCCTGACCGAGGCGAGCCGAAGACCTCACGAAGCCGACGCCGCCGGCGTTAGGTCGGGAGGATGACTCCCAGGCCAGCCGGCGCGCACGCCCGTAGACCCGCCGCTCGGCTCAGCGAGCCGGACGAGCACCTGCGTTCGGTCGACCGCGTGATCCGGCGCCTGATCGACGACGGCGGCCCGATCGACCCCGCGACCGACCGCCGGGGGAGCCGCCCCGAGGCCTACCAGGCGCTCGCGCGGGCGATCGTCGGACAGCAGCTATCGACCAAGGCCGCCGCCTCCATCTGGGGTCGGGTGACGGAGCTGTTCGGTGGCGAGACGCCCGCGCCCGGCCAGCTGACGGCGGTGGATGGGGAGAAGCTCCGGGAGGCGGGTCTCTCGTGGGCGAAGGTGGGCTTCCTCAAGGACCTGGCGGAGCGGGTCGACGATGGGCGCCTCGACCTCGAGCGGCTGAACGAGCTCTCCGACGAGGACGTGATCGCCGAGCTGATCGCGATCAAGGGCGTCGGGCGGTGGACCGCGGAGATGTTCCTCATCTTCCATCTGGGCCGCCCCGACGTCGTCTCCATGGGAGATCTCGGCATCCGCCGTGCGGTCAAGGTCGCCTACGGGATGGATGAGCTTCCGGACCGCACCCGGATGGGGCGCATCTCCGAGCCGTGGCGCCCGCACCGCACCCTCGCCTGCCTCTACCTGTGGCGTTCGCTGGATAACACGCCTGGCCAACCTTGAGGCGGGCTTCACGCGGCCCCCTGTTGGGTGGTCGCCGTCTCCGGCAAGGGCTCCGATCCTTCAAGCAGTCAAACCAGGACGCCAAGGCGTACGGCCGGAGGCCGTGAGGCCGCTGGCGCAGGCCTCACGGCCTGCGCCAGCGGCAACGGCTGATCCCGTCCGCCACGTTCCGTTGGGGAAGGGGCGCCGTCGGCGCCCCTTTCCTTTGGCGCTCCGCGTAACGACCTCGCACCGGGCGAGACTTTGCGGCTATGGAGCCGACCTTCACGAACCTGCTGATCGTCGTCGCGATCGGGTTTTCCGCTCCCTTCCTCCTCGGCTTGGCGCCGAAGCTCAGGCTGCCGTCGATCGTCCTGGAGATCGTTGCCGGGATCGTCGTCGGCCCCTCCGGCTTCGGGTGGGTCGACGTGGACGAGACGGTCAACGTGCTGGCGACGATCGGGCTCGGATTCCTGCTCTTCCTCGCCGGGCTCGAGATCGAGTTCGATCGGTTGCGGGGACGCCTGCTCAAGCTCGCCGCGGGCAGCTACGCGATCTCGTTCGGCATCGCGATCGCGGTCGCCCTCGGCCTCAAGGGGCTCGGCCTGATCGAGACCCCGCTGCTGATCGCCATCACCCTCTGCGCCACCTCGCTCGGGGTCCTCATCCCCGTCCTCAAGGACGCCGGACAGATCTCGTCGAAGTTCGGGCAGCTGGTGTTGGCGGCCGGCACGATCGCCGACTTCGCGGCGGTGATCCTCCTCTCGATCTTCTTCTCCGGAGAGGGTGGAGTCGGCTCGACGATCTTCCTGATCGTGAGCCTGGTCGTCCTGGCCGGGGTCGTCTTCGCGGCGGCAACCAGCGCCGAGCACTCGACGCGAATCTCCATGGACCTGTTGCGACTCCAGAACACGACAGCCCAGATTCGGGTTCGGGGGGCAATCGTGCTCCTGATCGGGTTCGCCGCCGCGGCCCAGAGCCTCGGGCTCGAGGTGATCCTCGGAACGTTCATGGCCGGAGCCCTCCTGACGCTGCTCGACCGCGACGAGATGATGAGCCACCCGGACTTCCGCCCGAAGCTGAACGCGATCGGGTTCGGGTTCTTCATCCCGGTGTTCTTCGTCACGACCGGCGTGAAGTACGACCTCGACGCCCTCTTCTCCTCGACGTCGGCGGTCATCATGGTGCCGATCTTCCTGGCCGCACTCGTCGTGATCCGCGGTCTCCCCGCGCTGCTCTACCGCGGCTTCCTACCCTCCGAGCAGGTGCCGATCATCGGCCTGCTTCAAGCCACCTCGCTTCCGTTCATCGTCGCCGCGACGTCGATCGGCGTCGATCTGGGGCTCGTGGACGCCGGCGAGAGCGCGGCGCTGATCGCCGCGGGGCTCTTGTCCGTGCTGATCTTCCCGCTCACCGGGTTGACCCTGTTGCGGCGCGGGGGGATGGCCAAGGCGCCCGAAGCCGAGCCGGCCGAGGCGCGGGCTCCGGCGGAAGAGCCGCAGATGGCGATGTAGGCGGCAGCGGCCGCGCCCGCCGAGCCGCGGCACGACGGCTCCCGCGAGCGCCGCGCCCTTCCGGCCGCTACGCCGGAAGCCGCCCGCCGACGAACTGCACGAGCCCGGCAAGCCGCTGGCGCACGTTTTCGAACCCGCGCTCCGTGAGGGCGCGGACGATCTCGTCCGCCTCGAAGAGCCTCATGCCGCTCGCGCGCTCGACGAGCGGCTTCAGCGGCGGTAGCGTCAGCTTGCGGCGGACGGAGGTCATGAGCGCGATCCGCCCGGCGGGGGCAAGCATGCGGCGCATCTCGTCGAGCGCGGCGAGCGGGTCGGCGAACAGGTGCAGGGCCGCAAAGCAGCACACGCCGTCGAAGCTCGCGTCGCGAAACGGAAGCCTCGTTGCGTCCCCCCGGACGAGCGCCACGTTGTCGAGCCCGGCCGTCTCGAGCTCGGCGGCCCCGCGGGCCAGCATGGTGTCGGATGCATCGATGCCCACGACCAGACCGTCGGAGCCAACGACGCGAGCGAACTCGCGCGAGAAGTTCCCGGGGCCGCACGCAACGTCGAGCACCCTGTCCCCCCGCCCCAGCCCGAGCAGCAGGCGCGCGATCCTGACCTCCTCGGCCATGCCGGGACCGGTGATCCCCTTGGCGACGCGCGCAAGCGCGGGACGCCAGTAGCGCTCGTAGATCGCCGGCACGAGCCGGCCGGTCATCAGGTCCTGCGCGGCGCCGGTCGACTCCAGCTCGCCGCCGAGCAGGTCGAGGTAGCCGGCCTCGAGGGCCCGCGGAGTCCCGGCGCCTCGGGCCGCCTCCGGCGCCAGCAGCTCGCGGGCCCGCCGGATCGCCGTCCGCTCTGGGGCCGCGCCCGTGGCCTCGCGCGTCACTGCGCGGTCGGCGCTCCGGGGCCGATGCCGCGGGGCTCGCCGGAGTGCTGGGCGAGCTCGTTCAGGCGCGCGATATGGCGCTCACCCTCGATCCGCACCGGGTCATCCGGGGGCAGGCGCTCGATGAGCCGCCGGATGCGGTTGCGGATCTGGAGCGCAAAGTGCGGCGTCGCCGGCCCCGCGAGCGCGCGGATGTCCTCGATCGTGGTCCGGTGATCGCTTGCCAGCCGTTCGGGCCGCTCGGCCTCGCTCACCTGGTATCGCTCCCGGTCTCGCTCATCGGTGGTTGCTTGAGTTCGGTGGCTGCCGCGTGGAGGTGCCGGGCGCCGGCGTCGCCCCCTTAGGGCCGGTCCCGGACCTTACCTTCGCGACCTCGGCCAGATCGTCTACCTGGGCCTGGAATCCGGCGGAGATCGCGCTCTGGTCACCGATCAGCCACACGTGGTTGTACACCGCGCGCGTTGGGTCGTCGATGTAGCCCGGCTTTACATCGAGCAGGTAGCCACGAAGCGCCGCCGGCACCCTCCCGGCATCGCCCGTGACCAGCAGAGGACCCCAGTCTCCGCTTGCCGACAGCGGCGCCGCGGCGGCGGCGTCCAGCGGTCGCGAGACGTTTGCGATCACGAAGCCGTGGCCGGGATCGTTGATGTTCCAGCCGAACGTCCCGTCGGCATAACGGGCGAACGTGATCGCGTTGCGAACCGGGTCGGCGGCACCAACCCGCTTCACGCCCGGCGAGATCTTCTCGACTTCGCTCAGGGTCTTGTCGGAGATCGCCGACGGAGGCCCCAGCGCGTACACGGGGACCTTCGGATGCTGCCGGAGCGCGTCCAGCGTGGGCTTCGGCGCCGAGTTCTTGTTCACGAACAGCACCGGGTCACCCGACCGCGCGGCCCATGCGGCGGCAGGCATCGAGAACGCGGCAGCGTCGGAGCTGGCCAGCAGGATGCCGTCGGGCTGCGCCCCGACGAGCTTTTGACGCAAGCGATCGACCCCGGCCGCGAGCTCGGCGGGGGAGGACCCCGGCACGTTCGCGGCGCGAAGGCCAGTGGGAGCCATCGCCGAGCCGATCCTGAACACCTGGCTGCCGTCGGTGACGGGTGAGCCCCCCGGGTCGAGGGCCGTCAGCGCGTCGGCGGTGAGCGCGGGGATGGCGTCGCGAGCGCTGATCAGGATCGGCGCCCCGACGGGAGGCGCGGCGAGGACCGCGGCGGCGATCCCGCCCCGCCAGTCGGTGCCCTCGACCAGGGTCACCGCCCCGGGTTGCTGTACGCCGCCGGTGGACGGGAACACGGCGAGCGCGATTCCCGACGCGTCGGCTACCGCGTCGGTTCCCGCGACCCGGGTCGTGTTCTTGGTGGCGAAGGCGGGAAAGCCGAGATCCTGCGCCGCCGCCGGCGACTGCTTCCGGACGACCACCGTCGGCGCGGGGGCGGACGGCGCCGGGGTGCCGTCGCTTCCCCGCAGCGCATCCACCAAGAAGTAGGCGCCGACCCCCGCTCCGGCCGCGACGACGACGACCGCGCCGAGCACGGCGAGGCGCCGTCTCCAGTACCGCCACACCTGCGGAACTTACAGACGGCCCGAAGCGCGCTCGCCCGGTGACGCTTGCCGTACGGGCCGAGGGGTAGACTTCCACGTCGTTGACTGACCAGTCAATCGGGCCGGCCTGGCCTGGCGGATCGCAACACGGAGGCGTGAATGGATTTCGCAGTCAGCGACGAGGAGCGGGAGTTCAGGGCGCTTTGCCGCCGCTTCGCGAGGGAGGTCATCCGTCCGGTGGCCGCGAAGCACGACGCTGAGGAGTCGACGCCGTGGGAGGTCATTCGGGCCGCGCGCGAA
>JBKPIV010000116.1:0-11801 GCA_046730395.1 Actinomycetota bacterium
GCAATGGTGGGCGACAGCAAGCGGTTCACCCGCCAGGACAACATCGAGCAGACCTGGCGGATCATGGGTCCCCTGCTCGAGAAGCCCCCGAAAGTGCACCCGTACAAGCCCGGTTCCTGGGGCCCGAAGGCGGCGGAGCGACTCGTCGCCGACTACGGCGGCTGGCACGAGCCGTGGATCGCATCATGAGCGCGGCCAAGGCCGCGCCGGCCGCGGAGGAGACCATGCCCCAGAGCGCGGCGATGCCCTCGCCGTTCCCGCCGATCGCGGACTACGCCTTCCTCTCCAACTGCCATACAGGGGCCCTGGTGGCGCCGGACGGGGCGATCGACTGGCTCTGCGTGCCGCGCTTCGACTCGCCCAGCATCTTCGGGACGCTGCTCGACCGCCAGGCCGGCTCGTTCCGCTTCGCCCCCTTCGGCATCAACGTCCCGAGCAACCGCATCTACGAGCCCGGCACCAACGTCCTCAACACCACCTGGCACACGCCGACGGGCTGGGCGATCGTGCGTGACGCCCTGACGATAGGTCCGACGCATCGGCAGGACGAGGTC
This sequence comes from Actinomycetota bacterium, assembly GCA_046730395.1. Classification (GTDB taxonomy): domain Bacteria; phylum Actinomycetota; class Thermoleophilia; order Solirubrobacterales; family 70-9; genus AC-56. The sequence goes on from JBKPIV010000116.1 coordinate 555, forward strand.
ACCCCGCACACTCGCGCACCCACCGACGAAGACGCGCATCACCTGCTGGTGCGAACGGTCGTCTGCATCGAGGGTTCGGTCGACATGGAGCTGTTCTGCGAGCCCGACTTCGACTACGGGCGGTCGCCGGCCGAGTGGTCGCTGCTGGGCCGCCTTACGGCTGATGCGAGCGGAGCGGGGGTGACGGTGCGGCTGCGCAGCAGCATCCCGCTGGGGGCCGAGGGCGAGACCGCGCAGGCGCGGCACACGCTCCGGCAGGGAGAGCATGCCTTCTGCTCGCTCTCCTGGGCGGAGGAGCTCGCCTCGCCGGAGGACATGGACGGGGTCCTGGCGCGCATGGGCGAGACCACCGATTACTGGCGGCGCTGGATCTCCAAGGCCCGCATGCCGGACCATCGCTTCAGGGAGGCGATATCGCGCTCCGCCCTGACGATCAAGGGCCTCACCTACATGCCGACGGGAGCCACCGTCGCCGCGCTCACCACATCCCTGCCCGAGACCCCGGGCGGAGAACGCAACTGGGACTACCGCTACACCTGGATCTGGGACGCGACCTTCACGCTCCAGGCCCTCCACTACCTGAACTTGGACTGGGAGGCCAACGAGTTCATGCAGTTCGTCGGCGACCTCGAGCCGAACGAGGACGGGGCCCTGCAGATCATGTACGGGATCGATGGCCATCGAGACCTGATCGAGTCGACCAGGGACGATCTCTCCGGCTATGCCGGCGCCTCACCCGTCCGGGTCGGCAACGGAGCCTTCGACCAGCGCCAGAACGACGTGTTCGGCGCCGCCCTGGACTCGATCCTGCTCCATACACAGCGCAGCCAGCGCCTGCCGCGGCGGCTGTGGCCGATCGTCCAGTCGCAGGCCGAGTGTGCGACGAGCGTCTGGAAGGAGCCCGACCAGGGCGTCTGGGAGGCCCGCGGCGCGCCCCAGCACTACGTCTCCTCCAAGCTGATGTGCTGGGTCGCCCTCGAACGGGCCTCGCAGCTCGCGGAGATCCGCGGCGACTCGCACCTGCGGGAGAAGTGGAGGGCGACCGCGGAGGAGATCCGCAAGGACATTCTCGACAAGGGCGTCCGGGACGGCGTCCTCCGTCAGCACTACGACACCGACGCGCTCGACGCCTCCACCCTGCTGGCCGCGATGTTCGGCTTCCTACGGGGCGACGACGAGGTGCTCCGCATGAGCGTGCTGGCGATCGCCGATGACCTCACCGAGGACGGCTTCGTGCTGCGCTACGTCACCGGGGAGACCGACGACGGGCTCTCCGGCAAGGAGGGCAGTTTCCTGATCTGCTCGTTCTGGCTGGTCTCCGGCCTGGCGATCATCGGTGAGCACCAGCAGGCGCGCGACTTGATGGACCGGCTGCTCAGCATCGCTTCGCCGCTCGGCTTGTACGCCGAGGAGTTCGACACCAGCACCGGCCGGCACCTCGGGAACTTCCCCCAGGCCTTCTCGCACCTGGCGCTGATCGAGGCGGCTGCGCGGATCATCCTCAGCGAGCGCCTCAAGGAGTGGGGCGTCAACTTATGAGCGGCTGAGGAGCGACATGGCCTCGGACTCCCATCGCGTCGTGATCGTGGGCGGAGGCTTCGGGGGATTGTTCGCCGCCCGCGGGCTCCGTCGTGCCCCGGTTCGGGTGACGCTGGTGGACCGCCACAACCACCACCTCTTCCAACCGCTGCTCTATCAGGTGGCGACGGGGATCCTCTCGGAGGGCGAGATCGCACCGCCGATCCGGAACGTGCTGCGCCGGCAGAAGAACCTGGAGGTCGAGCTGGCCGCGGTGACCAGCTTCGACCTCGAGGCTCGCACGGTGACGGCGACCCGCGTCGATGGCCGATTCATCGAGATCCCCTACGACAGCCTGATCGTGGCGGCCGGCGCCGGCGGGTCCTACTTCGGTCACGACGAGTTCTCTCGCTGGGCGCCCGGCATGAAGACGATCAACGACGCCCTCGAGCTGCGAGGCCGGATCTTCGGCGCATTCGAGATGGCCGAGCTCGAGCAGGACCCGGAGCAGCGAGCGGCGTGGCTCACCTTCGTGGTCGTCGGGGGTGGGCCGACCGGGGTTGAGGTCGCGGGCCAGATCGCCGAGCTGTCGAGGCGGGTGCTCACGAACGACTTCCGGCAGATCGATTCCCGCGACGCCAGGATCCTGCTCTTCGACGGTGGCAAGGCGGTGCTGGCCACGTTCGGCGACCGGCTCTCCGGCAAGGCGGCGAGGGGCCTCGAGCGCCTCGGGGTCGAGCTTCACATGTCCAGCATCGTCACGAGCGTCGATCGCGATGGCGTGGTGATCAAATCGGGGGACGAGGAGCGACGCATCGCTGCGCACACCAAGGTCTGGGCCGCGGGCGTCGAGGCCTCTCCGTTGGCCAGGCTGCTGGGGGAGGCGACCGGCGCCGAGGTCGACCGCGACGGGCGCGTCGGTGTGCTTCCCGATTGCACGCTGCCGGGCCATCCCGAGGTGTTCGCGATCGGGGACATGATGTCCCTGGACCAGCTGCCGGGCGTGGCCGAGGTTGCGATGCAGCAGGGGCTCCACGCCTCGAGCACGATCAAGCGCCGGCTGCGTGGCGAGGAGTCGAAGCCGTTCCACTACCGGGACCTGGGCAGCATGGCGACCATCTCCCGGTTTCGCGCCGTGGTCAGCTTCAAGGGGATCCGCCTCTCCGGCTTCCTCGGTTGGATGGCCTGGCTGTTCGTCCACCTGGCGTTCCTGACCGGCTTCAAGAACCGCCTGACCACCATCCCGCGCTGGGCGTTCACCTTCATCGGCAACGGACGGCCGGAGCGAACGATCACCATGCAGCAGGTCATCGCCCGCGTCGCCATCGAGCAGGCGGGGGGCCGCCCCTTTCTGCTCTCGCTGACGGCGGACGAGGAGCACAAATCCGAACGCTCCGAGGCCGAGACGCCGGGATGATCGGCGAGCGGCAGATCGAGGGATCCGAGGCCTTGACCTTGTCCTCCGAGGCGGGCGGCCTCGAGGCGGCGTTCGTTCCAGCCGCCGGAATGGTCGGCTGCTCGCTCCGCCACGGCGGGGAGGAATTGCTGGGTCAGCGCGGAGGGTTGCGCGCCTACGTGGCAGAGCACTCGACGATGGGGATCCCGTTGCTCCACCCCCGGGCGAACCGGCTATCCACGAGGCACTTCGAGCTGAACGGCCGTGAAGTCATCCTGGACTCGCCTGGGCTACCGGTCGCCCTCGATCCCAACGGCCTGCCGATCCACGGGCTGCTGGCAGCGGCGAGTGGATGGCGGGTCGAGCGTCATGAGGCCCTCGAGGACGGCGGTGCGCTCGCCGCGAGCTTTGATTTCGGCGCCCGCGATGACCTGCTCGCGGCCTTCCCTTTTCCACACCGGATCGACGTCGAGATTACGCTCGCGGGGTCGACCATGGCGATCGAAACGAGCGTCACCCCAACCGGCGAGGCCGCCGTGCCGGTGTCCTTCGGCTACCACCCTTACCTCCGGCTGCCCGGCTTGGAGCGGAATGCCTGGCACGTCGACATACCGGTGAGCGAGCGGGTCGTCCTCGACGCCGACGAGCTGCCCAGCGGCCAAATGGCAGAGGCCCGGATCCCGGCCGGTCCGCTCGGGTCGAGGACCTTCGACGACGAGTCCGCGGCCCCGAACGGCTCGGCGCCCTTCGTCCTCGAAGGCGCTGGACGCCGAGTGGAGGTCTCGCTGGGTGCCGGCTACCCCTACTCGCAGGTGTACGCCCCGGATGACGACGACGTGATCGCCTTCGAGCCGATGACGGCGCCCACCAATGCCCTCGTCAGCGATGGCCCTGCACTGCAGCTGGTCGCACGGGGCGAGGGGTACCGGGCGACGTTCTCGATTACGGTGTCCCGGCAGGAATAGGCTCCCTGCTGATGTCGAACCCTGTGCTTCTCCTCGCGGATTCCTCATCCAACCTGCTGGCCGCCCGCAACCAGATGGGGTTCACGCTCGGTTTTCACATCGTCCTCGCGTGCTTCGGGGTGGCGTTCCCGGCGATGATGCTGATCGCCGAGTGGCGCGGCCGGAAGCGCAACGACGAGGCGGCGCTGCGGCTCGCCCGGAACTGGTCGAAGGCGGTCGCGGTCCTGTTCGCGGTCGGAGCGGTCACCGGCACCGTCCTCTCCTTCGAGTTCGGCCTGCTCTGGCCGCGCTTCATGGACCGCTTCGGCGACGCCTTCGGCATCGCCTTCGCGATCGAGGGCATTTTCTTCTTCCTCGAGGCGATCTTCATCGCCATCTACATCTACGGCTGGAACCGCCTCTCGCCGCGCGCGCACATGTGGGCGGCGGTGCCGATCGTGATCTCGGGGGTGGGGGGCGCCTTCTCGGTGATCGCGGCCAACGCCTGGATGAACCAGCCGCAGGGCTTCAGGCTCGACTCCAGCGGTCACGTCACCGACGTCAAGCCCTTCGAGGTCCTCTTCAACAACGCCACGGGCTACGAGTTCTTCCACATGCTGCTGGCGGCCTACATGGTCACCGGGTTCATCCTGGCCTCGATCTACGCGGTCGGGATGCTGCGCGGCCGCCGCGATGCCTACCACCGCGCCGGCCTGCTGATCCCGCTGACCGTTGCCGCGATCGCGACCCCGATCCAGCTGTTCGTCGGTGACACGGCGGCACGCGCCGTCGCGGACGACCAGCCCTCCAAGTTCGCCGGCATGGAGTGCGTCTACAAGGGCGGCACCGACCAGACCGAGTGGCTGGGCGGGATTTGCACCGATGGCAAGGTGAAGGGCGGGATCGGCATACCCGGGCTCGACTCGGTGCTGGTCGGGTTCAGCACGGGCACGAACGTCACCGGGCTCAACCAGATCCCGGCCGATCAGCAGCCTCCTGCGCTGACGATGCTGCACCTGTCCTTCGACACGATGGTCGGGGTCGGGACACTCCTCTTCCTGCTCGCGGTCTGGTTTGCGATTGCCTGGTGGCGAAGGCGCGACCTGCCCGACACGAAGTGGTTCCTGCGGGCGGTCGCCGTCTCCGGGGTGGCTGCCGTCGTCGCCCTCGAGTCGGGGTGGATCGTGACAGAGGTAGGACGCCAGCCCTGGATCCTCTACAAGTTCATGAGGACCTCCGAGGCGGTCACTCCCGCTCAGGGCATCTGGTGGGTGTTCGCCTTCACGATGCTGCTCTACATCGCCCTGTTCACGACCGCGGCCTTGATCATCCGTGCGCTCGCTCGTCGCTGGCGCGCGGAGGATCTGCGAGAGCCCCCCACCGACGTGCCCTACGGCCCGCCCTCCGGGGAGGAGGCAGCCGCATGAGCACCGCCGACGTCTGCGCTGTGATCCTCTGGATAGGGGTGACGCTCTATGCGATTTTCGGCGGGGCCGACTTCGGCGCCGGCGTCTGGGATCTCCTCGCCGGCGCCGGCGAGCGTGCCCAGCGCGTACGCGACCAGATCGACCGCTCGATCGGCCCCGTCTGGGAGGCCAATCACGTCTGGCTGATCTTCGTCCTGGTCGTCCTCTGGACGGCCTTCCCGACGACCTTCTCGGCGGTCATGACCACCCTGTACATCCCGCTGGCGCTCGCCGCTCTCGGGATCGTCCTGCGCGGATCCGGCTTTGCGTTCAGGCACGCGCTGCCCGGGCCGGTGCAGGGCACGGCGACCCGGGTCTTCGGGGTGGCGTCGGTGCTCACCCCGTTCTTCATGGGGACCGTGGTCGGGGCCGTCGCCTCCGGGGAGGTCCCGGCCGGCGGGGATGGCGATCCGACCGCGAGCTGGACGGGCTTCCTGCCGCTCGTCACCGGAGCGCTGTTCGTGGCCGTCGCCGCCTACACCGCGGCCATCTTCCTGGTCCGCGACTCGGGCGCGGCGGGAGACGAGGATCTGCGCGACTACTTCGCGCGGCGGGCGCTCGTCGTGGCCGTGGTCGCTGGGGTGGGCGCCGTGCTCGGCGTGATCGCGCTCCGCCAGGACGCCCGCTTCATCTATGACGGCCTCACCTCTTGGCCAGGCATCGCCCTCGTCGTGCTCTCGGGCGTCTGCGGCCTCGCCGCGCTCGGGCTACTGGTGACGGATCGCAACCGGGGCCTGCGGGTGGCCGCGGTCGGCGCCGGGGTCGCGATGATCTGGGGCTACTTCGCCGCCGCGTTCCCCTACATGTTGCCCACCTCGCTGACGATCTCCCAAGCGGCGGGCGCGTCCGCGACGTTGACGGAGGTGATCGTCGTCTTCGGCGCCGCCGCCGTCCTGGTGGTCCCGTCGCTGATCCTGCTCTATGTCCTCTCGCAGCGCAGCGCGCTCGAGGCTTATTCCACCTCGAGCGAGGCGACCCCGCCACGCCAATAGGTGAACCGGCCCTCCAGGAGCTCCCAGCTGACCTCCCGCGTTGCCCGGCACGCGGATCCCGCCGAACCCGACATAGTCGCCGTAGTCGCCTACCCACGGCGTCTCGACCGCCGTCTTGCCGACAAGCCGAGGCCTCATCGCTGAGGCGGTGCGGATCAGTCCGGTGTCGTCGAAAGAGAGCTGAACCCCGGCGATCCTTCCGCCGTCGCGGTAGCGATCAAGGACTGAGAGCCGCATGAGGCGGTTGGGGCCGAAGGCGGCGCGCCACTCGAACTCGATCGTGCGAACGGCGAACTCCTCGACCGCGGTGAAATCGAGGGTCCGGCCGCCGGGCATCTGCACCATCTCTCCCGTCTGCGTCAGCCGTATCCGGTCGGGTGGCGCGGATCCCGCGGGTACGACCTGACTCAGATGGCGGGCGATCGGATCCGGCAGCGCGAGCTCGCTCATGCCGGGGCAGTCTGGCGCTCTCGGGCCGGGGATAGAGTGGGCGCCTATGAAGTGGAAGCCCGGTGGGCGCAGCGCCGACGTTGAGGATCGGCGCGGCGAGGGCGGAGGGCTCGGCGGCGGCATGCCCTTCCCGATCCCGATGGGACGCGCGGGCGGCGGCGGCATCGTCGGGATCATCGTGGTCGTCATCGTCTACCTGCTCTTCCTCAAGGGCGGCGGGGGAAGCGGCGGGTTCGACGTACCGGGGCCGAGCAGTGCTTTCCCACAGGTTCCGGAGACCGGCACTGGCAGCGCGTCGGTTCCCGGCAGCCCCAACGAGGAGAAGGAGAAGCAGTTCGCCACGTTCGTGCTCGACGACGCGCAGGGCCTCTGGCGCCAGCAGTTCCGAGCGGCCGGCAAGCCCTATCAGCGCGCCAAGCTCGTCCTCTTCCGGAACCAGGTGCAATCGGGCTGCGGGCCCGCCAGCTCGGCGACCGGCCCCTTCTACTGCCCGCTCGACCAGAAGGTCTATATCGACCTCGGCTTCTTCGATGAGCTCCAGAACCGCTTCCAGGCCCCGGGTGACTTCGCGCAGGCGTACGTCCTGGCTCACGAGATCGGCCACCACGTGCAGCAGCAGCTCGGGATCGAGCAGCAGGTGCGCCAGCAGAGCCAGCAGAGCCCCCGGGACGCCAACGCGCTCTCGGTCCGGCTCGAGCTGCAGGCCGACTGCCTGGCGGGAGTCTGGGCACGCTCGACCTATGACCGAGGCATCCTCGAGAGCGGCGATCTCCAGGAGGGCCTGCGGGCCGCCGCTTCGGTCGGCGACGACCGGATCCAGTCCCAGACCCAGGGGCGGATCGATCCCGAGACGTTCACCCACGGCACCTCCGATGAGCGCGAGCATTGGCTGCAGACCGGCTTCGACTCGGGGAAGCTCGAGTCTTGCGACACCTTCTCAGGCGACATCTAGTCAAGGAGCGGCGACCCAATGAGTGACCTGTTCGACTTCTACCCCTACGCCGAGCGCTTCGGCGTCAACCGCGAGCTCCCGGACGGCGGTCGCTCGCGCGAGGAGATCCTCACCGAGATGCGCGAGATGGCGACCGAGGAGGACGAGGTCTGGGAGGACGGCAAATGCTCCGGGACCATGTACTGCGGCGACCGCGACCACTACGCCTTCCTCAAGGAGGCCTTCGGCCTGTTCGCGCATCAGAACGCGCTGCAGCGCGACATGTGTCCGAGCGCGACGCGCTTCGAGGGAGAGATCATCGCGATGGCGCTCTCGCTGATGCATGCCGACGCCCAACCTGAAACGGGTCGCGCTGACGCGCGCCCTCGCATCAACGACCCCGCAGGGATGGTGACCTCGGGCGGCAGCGGCAGCATCGAGCAGGCCGTCGTGGCCTACCGGGAGGAGGGCAGGGAGGGGAGCGGGATCGAACGGCCCAACCTGGTGAAGCCCGAGACTGGCCATCCCGCCTTCGACAAGGCCTGCCATCTGTTCAGCGTCGAGCTGCGGCGGGTCCCGGTCGATCCGGAGACGACCCTCGTGCGGCCGGACGACGTCGCCGAGGCGATCGATGAGGACACCGTCGCGATCGTCGGCTCCGCCGGCAACTACGGCTACGGCACGATCGACCCGATCGCCGAGCTCGGCGCGTTGGCCCTCGACCGCGGCGTCGGACTGCACGTGGACGGGTGTCTGGGCGGCTACCTGCTGCCGTTCGGCGAGGAGCTCGGCTACCCGATCCCGCCCTTCGACTTCCGGGTCCCGGGCGTGACCTCGATCTCCGCCGACACCCACAAGTACGGCTACGGGCTGAAGGGAACCTCGACGTTGCTCTTCCGCGACCGCGAGCTGCGCAACCGCTGCTACTTCTTCATGCCGGACTGGAGCGGGGGTAAGTACTTCTCGCCCGGCATGGAGGGCTCGCGCTCCGACGGGCTGCTCGCCGCGACCTGGGCCTCGCTGGTCTCGATCGGGCGAGAGGGCTACCGCGAGTACGCAAAGCGGATCTTCGAGACCTCCGCCCGGATGCAGGAGGCTGTGCGATCGCATCCGGAGCTGCGGATTCTCGGCGAGCCGACGTTCCTCTTCGCCTTCACCTCGGACGAGTTCGACATCTACCACGTCAATGACGAGATGAAGCGCCGCGGCTGGCGCTTCAACGGGCTCCAGTATCCGAACGCCCTGCACATGGCGGTCACCCGGCCACAGACGCAGCCGGGCGTGGTGGAGGAGTTCGAGGCGGACCTCGAGGCGGCGGTCGCTTACGCGCGCGAGCGCGGCGATCAGCCGGCCGAGTCGAGCGCCGTCTACGGCGGCGTCCCGGGCGGCCTCAACACGGATGCGGAGGAGATGATCCGGGGAGTGATGACGCAGCTGATGGACTCCCAGCAGGCAGTTCCAGCTCCAAATTGAGCGAGTACGCGCTGGCGATCGACCTGGGGACCGGGGCGCTCAAGGTCGGAGTCGTGTCGCTGACCGGCGAGATCGCCTCGGTGGCGGAGCGCACCCACGAGACCGAGAGGCTCCCGGGCGGCGGGGCGATCCAGGACGCCTCGGCTTGGTGGGAGGCGGTGCGCGAGCTGGCGAGGTCGGTGCTGCAGGGCATCCCGGCTGAGAGGGTTGCCGCGGTCTCGTGCACGGGGCAGTGGGCAAGCACGATCCCCGTTGACGAGTCTGGGGAGCCGGTCGGGCCCTGCGTCATGTGGCTCGACACCCGAGGCGCACGCCGTTCCCGGGACGTGATCGGTGGCCCGCTGATGGGCTATTCGCCGCGCGCGCTGGCGACCTGGATCCGCCACACGGGCGGCGTGCCATCCCCCTTCGGCGGCGACCCGGTCAGCCACATGCTCCACCTGGAGCGCGACGAGCCCGAGGTCGCCCGTGCGGCGCGCTGGTACCTGGAGCCGGTCGACTACCTCAGCATGCGGTTCACGGGCAGGGCGGCGGCGAGCCACGCCTCGATGAGCGCAGCCTGGCTCACCGACAACCGGCGCCTGGAGCGGCTGGAGTACGACCCGGCGCTCCTCCGGAGGACCGGACTCGATCCGAGCAAGCTGCCGCCGCTGGTCGAGACAGGCTCGCTGATCGGCCCGGTCCGGCCGGAGGTCGCCGCCGATCTCGGCATCAGCGCCGAGGCGCAGGTCGTCACCGGCACGCCCGACCTACATTCGGCCGCGCTCGGCTGCGGCGCGATCGGCGAGGGCCAGCCCCACATGACCATCAGCACCACCTCCTGGATCTCGCTGCCCTTCCCGCGGAAGAAGACCGACGCGCTGCGCTCGATCGCGACCGTGCCGGGGCTCGATTCGGGCAGCTATCTGGTGGCCAACAACCACGAGGCGGCCGGGCTCTGCCTGCGCTGGCTGCGGGAGAGCTTCAGGACGAGGGAGGCCGCCACCTTCGAGCAATTGATCGAGCTCGCCGAGAGCTCCCCGCCCGGCAGCGGGGGTGCGATCTTCACCCCCTGGATCGCCGGCGAGCGTTCCCCGGTGGACGACCGTCACGCGCGCGGCGGCTGGCACAACCTCTCCGTCGAGACCGCCAACGCGGACCTGGTCCGCTCCGTGCTGGAGGGGGTCGCTTACAACAGCCGCTGGCTGGGAGAGGCGGTCGAGCATTTCGCCAAGCGCCGGCTTGATCCCCTGCGCATCTTCGGCGGTGGAGCTCTGTCCAGCCTCTGGTGCCAGATCCACGCGGACGTCATGGACCGGCGGATCGAGCGCGTGGCCGACCCGGTGCACGCCAACCTCCGCGGAGCGGCGCTGTTCGCCGCGCTGGCGCGGGGGGCCGTCTCACGCGACGAGGTTCGCGAGCTCGTGCCCGTCGATCTGGTCTTCGAGCCGGACCCGGCCAACCGCAAGGCGTACGACCGCCTCTACAGGGAGTTCCCGGGCCTCTACAAGGCGCAGCGCAAGATGTTCGCGCGGCTCAACGGCTAGCGCAGCTCCACGGGACTGCCCAGATCCCGCCGCTACGGCGTGAAGACGTCGGTGTGACACGGCTGGCCACCACAGACGTCCACCACGCTGCCGTTCGGGGCCAGGAAGGCCGACTTCTGGGTCCGCGCCGCCACCGTCGCGCGCACGTCGCTGTGTGGGTCGTGGAACAACGTGGATGGTGCCGTGTTCGTCACCGGGGGCGGCGGGACGAGACCCGGGCCATCGTCCCAGATCACGAACGCCGAACCGTTGAACGGATAGCTGGGAATCGCGGGCAGCCCATAGAAGAGGTTCTCGTCCTGAGAGCGGGCGGGGAGGTCGAGCGCCGGCTCGTGCGCACTGGCGCCGATCGTCCGCGCTTCCACGGCGGCCGCGTACTGACTCACCTGGTGGTCGCCGTAGGCGGTCTGCATCAGGACTTCGTGGGCAGGCGTGTCGGGAAGCGGGTCGGAGGTCATGTGCGCCGCGTAGCCGTCGGCTTCGCCGCGATCCCAGAGTTGTTGCATGAGGTCGAGCAGCAGCGGGTGGATCGAAGAGTCGGTGTAGCCGCC
>JBKPIV010000117.1:0-16752 GCA_046730395.1 Actinomycetota bacterium
GCTGGAGCCGCGCCGGTTGCCGGTGAACAGCCAGAGCACGACGCCACCGGCGAGCGCTTCGATCAGGCTGTCGGCGCCGAAACCGATCAGCGCGATCGATCCGGCAGCCAGACCCGCGGCGAGCGCGATCGCGAACTCGGCCACGTGCCAGCCGATCCCGCCCCAGGCAAGCAGCCGCGTCCGCAGCTCGAGTCTGGCGCGCTCGGCCGGCGGGGGACCGACGGAGAGCACGGGAAGCGTGATCCGCTCGTTGCGGAACTGCAGCAGCGGTGTGCTCGGCTCAGGCACGGACGCGCTTCCGGCGGCGGGCAGCGGGCGCCGGCAGCACGGAGGCGAGCAGCTTGCGGCCCTCTTCGGTGAGCGAGTACATGACCATCTTTCCCTCGCGCCGAGATCGGACGATCCCTTGCGTGCGCAAAGCGCGCACATGATGGGAGACGAGCGTTTGCGAGCGCTCCGCGATCCAGGCGAGGTCACAAACGCACAGCTCGCTTGCCTCGAGTAGGGCCGCCGCCAACATCAAGCGGGTCGGATCGGACAGCGCGCGCGCCCTCCCGGCGGCGAGATCCGCCTGTTCGGGAACGAGCCGCTTCTTGCGCAACCGCTCGGCGACCTGCAGGTCGAGGCAAAGAAGCTCGCAGCGATCCTCAGACATACAAACATTCTAACGCTCGTTCCGACGTCGCCTCGTAGACGATTCGCCGCGTCGACCTCACAGAGATGATTCCAGCGTCCCCGACCTTTGGCGCCTAGGGCTCGCTTCGAGCCGCGCCGGCTCGTCGTCAGGTTAACGGAGGGAAGTACGACGTCACGCTGGCTCCACCGTGCCTTTGACTTCCGATCGGATGGGGCCGCCGGTGCTGCGAAGGCTCCAGCTTCTTGGAGGAGTCAGCTCGGTCACTTCGTTCGTCATCGTCCTCTCCGTGCGGCCGACCCGCCGAGTCACAACCACCTGCGAGCCCACTGCGAGTGGGGCTTCCCCGCGGGCGGAAACGGCACTCTCCTGCCAGTCCGGGAGATGCGACGGGTCCGTCAGATAGCTGAAGACCTCCTCGGGCCGCCGGGATATCTCGATGCTGCTCACAATCGGCGCCATCCTGCCTCCTTCGTCCTTACTCCCGCCGGATCATCGCATAGCGAACTCCGTCATCACCTGGCTGCGCAGCCATTTCTTGTGGGTTGCAGGACGGAGACGTTTGGGGCGTGCTCGCGCGATAGCCAGCCTGTCGCCTTCGAGTCAGAAAGCGACACGAAGGAGCGAGCTCTGGTGACAAGGACGCTCGCCGATCCGAAGCTGGAAACGCGGGTTCGATTCCCGTCAAGGGCTCCGCGGTCAACCGACCAAGGAGACCGCAAGTCGTAACCCTTTGCCTGCAGCTGCCTTGCCGTGCGGTCAGGCGGTCAGCAGCTCGCAAAGCCGCTCGATGTCAGCAAAGTGCTGTGGCTCGAGCACGACCTCACCGGTGTCGAGGTTGATCTTCATCACGCCGGTGAATTCAACGAGTTGATGGCCCGCGATGCTGACGATGACCGTACCGTCAGGTTCGACCCGGACCTGTTCGACGCTAACGTTCCTGAACCGCACCTTGTTGTTGCCTGCGCTGGCCACCCAGTCGATGTTGGCGATGGTCAGGTCCTGCGGGCCGACCGGTCGATCGGGGAAAGTTAGGACTCTGAGTGAGCCGTTGATGGTAATGGTGACCTCAACCCCGCAGGCTGGGCTCAGAATCGAGCTTTCGAACGCATCTGAGATGGTGATCGTTTCTTTCATCCCCATCCCCTCCTGTTAACGAGCCCCAACGTAGCACCAGGTTTCGGCTCGAGCCACGCCCGGCGGAGCGTTACCGCATCATCCTCGCACCCCACCGTGGACGCGTACACGGACTTCGAGGAGTTCGTGAGCGCCCGCTGGCCTCCCCTGCTGCGGACGGCGACGCTCTTGACGGGCGACCAGCAACTCCGCTGAAGACCAGCGCTGCCGCCTAGGACACCTGGCTACGAGGGCATCCATATCGGTGAGGCCGAAGTCGATGGCGTCGACTGTCGCCATCGATAGGGAAGGCGACAGCCAAGCCGCTCCGTCGGCCAGACGCGGCAGCTCGGACGGAGAGCTCACGCTCGCACGCAGTAGACGGCCTCGCCCCAGCCGGCAGGTGCGTTCGTGATTGCAAGCCAGCGGCTCGAACCGCACTTGATGTACCTGCCGCCGATGGTGATCGGGACGGCATTCACCAGTCGGAGCGGGTTCGAGCTGCGCGCGACCGCGCTAAAGCTCGAGTGGTTGGCGCTCGCAAACGTGGCCCGATAGTCGCCGTCGTTGAAACTCGGCGAGGCGCAGCGGTGGATCGAGAAGCGCTGCGCGCGCATGCACACATGGGCGCGGCCGTAGTGGTCGTGGACGAGCGCGTCGAGGTTCCATACGACTCGGCCGTAAGCGCTCAGACCGACCGGGGCCGACGAACCGGCGCCCCTCACGGCTTGTGCCTGCCCACTTCCGCAAGCGAGCGCGGTCGACGCAACGGCAATCAATGCGGCTGTCCGAAGCACTGTCCCTCCTCGTTCGTCCGACCTACGTTTGGCTCCCGCAAGCGCGTCCACGGCAAGGGGGCCAGTTGCCCGGCCCTCGCACCTGTTTCGTTTCGTTGAACGCGATCATCCCGCGGTCATGCAATCACCCTTGACCGGGACGTGCGCGACCGACGGCGCGTGCCGCACGCTTCGTCCCCGACTTGTGGCCGCCCCTTGCGTGAATCCGCTTCACGTGCGCGGCGTGAGCCTTGAGCATCGCGTCCTGTGCCGCGTCGAGCAGCTCCTTCACCCTCGGGATGTCCGCCTCGATCGCGATCCAACGACCGCGCTTCGGGATGTTGGAGAGTTGGCAAGGTGCTATGGCCTATTTGCGCATACAGGAGGATGACCAGGTAAAATCTGGAGAGTCGAAAGGACTGGTCCCCGGTCGGCTTTACGTTTCCATCATCTTCGAGCGCCTCGTACAACCCGGGCGTTCGTCGTCTCAGACGAAAACGGGATTGAGGTACTGGGTACCCTGATTTCATGATGGAAGCGCAGCCGAATGCGACCAACCTGCGGTCCCTTGGAGGAGCGGCTGCTCCGATCCCAGAAAGGGGACCGACATGGAACCGACACCTGACGCAGTTAGCCAGTTAGACCCGGCACCGCCAATCGGCGGCAGCAGCAACAACGATGGAGACATGTTCTCGGCCGAGCGGCCGGACACGCTGTTGCTCAAGGCGCTCCTTTCGCCCGACCGAATGACGCCGAACGAGCAGGCGACCGTGGACGCCTACCGCATCGCGAGCCAGAAGGCCCAGCGTCGACGCGATTTGCTCGGACTCGTAGACCTGGCCGACGTCATGGAGGGCGGCGATACCGAACCGGAGATGCTCGTGGACGACTTGCTCGTTCGCGGCATGCACCACATCGTCTACGGCAAGAAGCAGTCGGGTAAGACGTGGGTGCTGCTCTGGGCGGCCGCCGTGCTGATCAGGCGTGGCGAGACCGTCATCTGGATCGATGAGGAAATGGGCCGGCAGGAGATGGCTCGCCGCCTCAAGTGGATCGGCGTCCCGTCGGACGATGTCGAGAAGCATTTCGTGTACTGCGAGTTCCCGGCGCTCGATCGGTCGTCCGAGTCCCTGTTCCTATGGACCGAGCTGCTGGAGCTGCGCCAGCCCTCGCTTGTCGTGGCCGACGCTCACACTGAGGTGCTGGCCGCCGCCGACCTGAACGAGAACTCGGGCACGGACGTCGCGAAGTGGAACGCCGACTACGTGTCGCCCGCGCGGCGGCTCGGAGCGGCGACCGCATTCATCGACCACACCGGCCACGACGAGCAGGGACGCCCGGTCGGCTCCCGCCACAAGGGCGCGCAGGCCAAGGTCGAGCTAGCGGTCGTATGCAAGGAGCCGTTCTCGGACGTGAGGCTCGGGGTCATCGAGACGTGAGGCTCGGGGTCATCGAGATCGCGGAGAACAAGAACACCATCGCCGCACCGATTCCGAAGCGCCGCTTCATCGAGCTCGGTGGTGAGGGCCAGGCCGATGGGACGCTGGGGTTCGTGTCCGTCCCGACAAAGGAACCGGTCGACAAGAAGGCGAGCAAGCAGCTCGAGAAGCGCCGGGCAATCCTGGAGGCGGTCGGCACCGCGACCAAGCAGCTCAGCAAGACTCAGATCAGTGACATCGTCGGCGGCAACAACCAAGCAAATCTGAGGCTGATCGGCACGATGGTCGACGAGGGCCTGCTCGTCGGGCACGAAGGATCGCGAGGCGCCGTGTACACACTCGGCGGAGAGTCGAATGAGTAAGTGTGGTTCCACGGGGCTACTACGTAGCCCGTAGGAAGTGGAACCTGTACACCGGTTCTAAGCAGTTCCAGACGAGTTGGAACCGGTGTAATCCTGGTACTTACACGCGTCCCGGTACCGCGGTTCTAAGCGGTTCCAGCATAAACTTCAGTTCCAGAACCACTCCGATTCCAGAACCGGTGACGCCATGAGCTTCGTCGGACACACCGAAGAGGCCAAGGCAAAAATCCGCGCGGCGCACAAGGGCAAGCCGAAGACGGCCGCGCACAACGAGGCGAACCGCAGGGGCCAGCTTCGTCGCATCGCCAACGGTGGCGTGAGTCCGCACGGCACGACGGCTCGATATAAGGGAAACCCGCCGTGTCGGTGTGACGAGTACGGCACGGCGTGGCGCGAGTACAAACGAGCGCGACGGGTAGCTCCTCCGCACCCGACCGCCTAAGCGCCACGTACGAAAACGAGCGAGGGCGGGTTGAAAACGATCCCGCCCGCCGCTAGGGCGTATCGGCCTGGGCGTCGGCCTTGTCGGCCGCGTCGGCCGCTCGCTGCAGTTTGTCGGCGAGTCGGCGCGCGTTCGCCGACGTGAGCTTTCCCCCGGGCGTCTCGTGAGTCGGCATCCCCAGAACCTCAAGCGCGACAAAGTGTCCGCGATTCTCGGTAGCAACGCCGACTCTGAATGTGCGCTTGCCGTCAATCGTCACGGGACATCGTCTCGATCGTACTGGCTTCTCCTTGGCGATTAGGCAGGGGGCATTCACCTTCACGGAGAGCACACCTAGAAGAACAGCCCGCCGCCATACTTTTCGCGCCTACAAGCTTGCTTGCGACGACAACTTTGAGGCGGCAACCCTGGCACACCGGGCGGTTGCGGTAGTCGGCAAGTTTGCAGTTCGGCGTTCAATCTTGTAGTGGCCGGCTACAAACCATCGAAGAGGCAGAAGCGACGGGACAGCTCTTACGGCGCGAAGTCGTGCGCCATCTGTCGCGAGTCCTTCACCCCGACGGGCGGGACCGGCCCAAAACTCGTGCTCTCGCAAGTGCGCTCGTATCCACACGGCCAACAAGCGCAAGGGCATTCGAGCCGCAGGCCGAGGCTCCGTCCTTCGGCTGTAGGGACTGCCTAGTTCACGGCCGCGAGTGCGAGGAGTTGTTCCCGCGACCGAGGCCGCGGCGAAGGTCGGCTGCAACCCGCTCGACTTTCCGGGGGAGCCCGTGTTCGCGTAAGTCGGTCGGCGGCGGAGCGAGCCCGCTCAACTCAGCGGAGTTCGGTGGCCTTCGGCCCGGAGGCGCTATTAGCGAAGGGCGGCCAGAGCGCTGCTGAGTCGCCCGTTGTACTCGCGCCAGAACTCCGCGTACAGCTCTTCATCAATCTCGCCCGCGGGTGTCTTCGGACTGCCTGCGTCGAACGGCTCCTTTGCCTTCTCTGCGAAGGCAACGATGTGACGGCGATACTCGCTCTCCGCTATCTCAACCGCGAGTCCCGGGAAGTGGACGGTTCCCTCGACGTCGTCGCGACTGACGACGTCATCCAGGCGCACTCGCTCGCCGAGATGGGTGACGGCCCAGTCGATCCCGATCGGGCAGCTCAACATTTCGAGCATTCCGCAGTGGAGAGCGAGACGGTCGGCGACCGGATGCTCGGGTGAGTGGTCCGATTCGAGGGTGCGAAGCAGGGCCAGCGCGCTCGTGCTGATCGTGTACGAGTGCTCACCGTCGCCGGGCGCGATCACGTGGCCGCCGATCTCCAGGCGAATGTCGCCGTGCGAGCAGAGATCGGCGGGGTCGTCGTCTAGGTCGGGATCAAGCCAGCCCTGCTCGGTGATCTCGATCTCGAAGTCCGGCGGCCTCACCGGCGAAGAGTAGAGCCGTCGCCTTGGCCCCGCTATACCGTCCGTTCTGGACACCTGACCTTCGCTGCCTGGTGGTAGCGGTCTCCCCTGGGTCGGGAATGTCACTAAGAACTCGTTTCAGAAGGAGCGTTTTGAACTTCGTTCGCTGCGGCGGGTGTCAGCCTTGACCGCTCTCAAGGCGGGTGTCACGATGGCGCGGGGCAGGCGACCACCGGGGGGAGAGGGAGCACCGCTATGCACAAGCTAGTCGCACTTGCCGGGATCTGCGGCCTGATCGTCGCGCTCGCGGTTCCAGCGAGCGGTGCCGCAGCGACGGCGCCGACGGTTCAGCATTTCCACTTCACAAGCGATCCCTATTCGACCGACATCTGCGGGATTGACGTCATCGGTGTCGACACCGTCTCGGGCATGTTCTTGCTCTCTGCGAGCGGCGCATCGATCAACGGCGCCGAGGTGACGACCGTCCTGACGAACCCCACGAGCGGCAAGTCGATCACCTTCATGAGCGCCGGGGTAGCGAAGTCGAGCGCGCCAGTCGATAACGGCGATGGCACCTCCTCGGTCATCACTACCGTCAACGGACTCTCGCCGAAGATCTCGGAGCTGAACGGGCCGCCGCTCGATGGGATCGATACGGGCAGCATTACGTTCCGCGTTACGTTCGACACGGCGACCGGCGAGTTCGTCTCGTTCGACGTCGTCAGCATCAAGGGGCCCCGCCCTGCTGTCGGCTGTGACTTGATCACGGCGGCATTGACCTAGAACAACCGTCACGCAGATCGGGTTCCCGCGAAGGGGCGGCTGATTACCGCCCCTTCTCCTCATTCTGAAACGCGTTCTAAGGCGCAGCCTCCACCAGATCCAATTAGGGCTGTACCGCGCCGAGATGATCCGCGCTGACGCCGAGCTTCCACTTGCGGTCCGAGCCCGCCATACTGATCTCTGAGGCGTCGATCGCGATGTAGGCTTTCCCGCGCGTGAAGTCGACGATTCCGTCGCGGTAGTTCACCTCGCCGGGCTGCCAGCCACGCATGTGCTCCAGATAGAAGCTGATGATGGCCCGACGGCCAGTGCCCTTCGGCACCGCGTAGTCGATGCCGGTGTCGTAGCCGATGGTCTTGTCGAAGATCCCGAGGTCGCCGTTGTCAGGGTGATAGCCACTTGATCCGCGAGCGAGTACCCGCGTTTCAGGGAAGACCGGGAGCGAATCGAGGATCCGCTGGTTTGCGCGGACGTAGGGATCTCGATCAACGGACGCAACCCTGACATATGCCCAGTTCGCGACCGGCAGGGCCAAGATGAGAAGCACCAACACTGCGACCGCGATCGAGAAGGCTTTCACCGTTGTCACATTCAGCTCTTACCCTCTGAGCGGCATTTCGACTACTCGGCGCAGGGGAGCACACCCGGCGGACGCGCTGAATGCCACGCCAGTGTGGGCGAGCGTCCCTTACGCCAGATGAGTGCAGTGCACTGAAGCTCTAGGTTGCCGTGCGTGTTCCAAGCGGTTCCAACGCTAGATACAGGTAATGGACACGAAGAACTGCACCGGCCCCTGTGGGCGCGACCTGCCGCTAACGGCCTATCACCGCAACGGCTCACGCCGCCGCCACTCGCGGTGCAAGCAATGCCGCGCCGTCGGTCACAAGCTCCAGGCCCTGGCCCTCCCTGCACCACCCCTACCCAAGTTCTGAGGATCCAGATGCCGAAGAAGTCAGACGAACTGAACGCCGTCCTCGCCGAGACGATCCGGGCGCTCCCGTCGGGAGTCCTGAGCGAGACGACTCGCGAGCTTTGCGAGGCGGGCCTGCACGCGGAGGCCGACCGGGTCGAGGAGATCCTGGCCGAGCGCGACTCGCTCCTAGGTGAGGCTCGCGCCGCCAAGGCCGCTGAGGAAGCAGCCGCCCACGCAAAGGCTGTAAGTAAGGCGCGCGCCGAGTTCGACGAGGTCGCGGTCGTCTACGAGTCCGCCCGCGACGACGCGCTAGCTCACCTGGCTGCCTACGCCGAGTCGGCGCAGGTCGCGATGTCGGCGAACGGAGAGGTCGGGGCCAAGTTCCAGGCGCTCGTCGCTCTGCTCGGGGCCGAACAACCCTGAGCTTGTGGGTGCCGAAAACCTGGTGTCCTCGCGGACAGGGGCGGGCCGAGGCGCAGGACGGCACGCGTTCGCGGCAGCAAACTTTGGTGTGGTTGTTTGGTGAGAGCGGCGAGGGAGGCGTATCTGGGAACCGGGAACGCCGCTGGCCTGGCGCATCGGCAGCGGCGCGGCTGCTTCGCGATTCGCTCATGCCGCGAGTTTGTACTCGTGGAGCACGCCACCGAGGCGATCTCGGCGGCGGACGCCCGGCAGGCCTTGTCGGCGGTGGACGGCTCGTGGCTTGTGAAGGGGCGAGTGCTGCGCGAGCGCGCGGTGGGGCCGATGTTCGTTGTAGTGGGTCACGTAGGCGCGAAGCACTCGTTCCAGGTGTGTGCGTCCGAGGATGAGCAGCCAGTCGAGACACTCGCGACGGACGCTGCCAACCCACCGCTCCGCGTGCGCCTTCGCTCGCGGCGCGCCAACTGGTGTGCGGATGACCTTGATTCCTTCTGAGCGAAAGATCTCGTCGAAAGCGCTGGTGAACTTGCGGTCGCGGTCGCGAATGAGGAAGCGCATGGAGGTCTCCTGGTCGCTGAGCGTCATGACAAGGTTCCGGGCCTGCTGCGCAACCCAGGCGCCATCGGGGTGGGCCGTGACGCCGGCGAGATACACGCGCCGACGGTCGAGCTCGATGAAGAACAGCACGTACAGTCGCCGCAGCCAGACGGTCTCGACCGTGAAGAAATCGCAGGCGATGACGCCGGCCGCTTGCCGGCGCAGAAACTCCGACCAGCTCAGGCTCGCTCGTCTCGGCGCTGGCTCGATGCCGTTGCTGCGCAGGACCGCCCAGACCGTGCTCGGCGCCACCACGAGGCCGAGCCCGGCCAGCTCGCCCTGGATCCGCCGATAGCCCCAGGTTGGGTTCTCCGCCGCCAAACGGAGGATCAACTCACGCAACTCGCCCGCGATCGGCGGGCGGCCGGGGTTGGTGCGGCGTCGATAGGTCCAGCGGCGGCGAGCAAGCTGTTGGTGCCAGCCTAGGAGTGTCCCTGGCCGAAAGAGGAATGAGCGCCACTCGCGGCGCGGCAGGACGCGGCTCAGCGCCGCGAGCAGGGCACGATCGGCCGGCTCGAGCCTTGGTCGGGCGATCTCGCGTCTGAGCACGTGCAGTTGGTGGCGGAGCACGAGAATCTCGATCTCCTTCGACCGCTCCGAGCGAAGCCGCAGCGCGAGTAGCTCGAGGAAACGCCGGAACGCCCAGTACAGAAACGAGAGGGCCACACTGAACCATCCTTTTGATGTCGGGGACGGCCGAGCCTACGCACCCTTGCAGGCTCAGCGCGATCTGGTATGCGCGCGCGCGCGTGAAACAGAAATAGGACAAATAGGCGACGGCAAGCCCGGACCTCACGGCGGGCAGGAGTTTTCGGCACCCACACGGTCAGCGAGATCGGCCGGGCGCTCGAGCGGGCACCCGGCACCATTAGTTGCACGATCCGGCTGCGCGGAGGCGTGGCTCCCTCCGAGCGGCGCCGAACCCGCCTGGCGCTGACGCTTCGGGAGCGGGAGGAGATCTCGCGCGGCGTTGCTGCTGGGGAGTCGGCGAGAGGGATTGCCGCCCGTCTGGGCCGAGCGCCCTCGACGATCACACGCGAGCTCAACCGCCATCAGGGCCGACACCGCTACCGCGCTGCCGAGGCCGACCGGCGCGCCTGGGAGCGTGCGAGGCGACCGCAACGCTGCAAACTGGCCCGCCTGCCGGCTCTGAGCAGGATCGTCGCCGCGAGGTTGCGGGAGGACTGGTCGCCGGCGCAGATTGCCGGCTGGCTCGCCATGGATCCGCTTGTAGCCCCAACTCGGGTTCTCCGCCGCCAGACGCAGGATCAGCTGTCGCGTCCGCGCCGCCACTCGCGGCCGGCCCCGTGGCCGTCCGGCGTACGTCCAGCGGCGGCGGACGAGGTCCCGGTGCCAACGCAAGAGTGTCGTCGGCTGGACGAGAAAGGACCGCTGGCGCACTCGCGGCAGAACCTGGCTCAACGCCGCCAACAGGACGCGATCGGCCGCTTGAAGGCGTGGGCAAGCAACCTGGCGCCTGAGCACCTGCAACTCATGTCTAAGGACGAGGATCTCAATCTCCTTCGCCCGCTCGTCGCGACCAAAGAGAACCAGCAGCTCGAGCAGACGGCGAACCGCCCAATACAGAAAGGACAGGATCAAAAGCAGCAGTGACCGAGAGCGCATCCGCCGACCCTACGCACCCGCGACGACTCTCAGACCTCCCGACCGCAGTCCCGCACCCACAAGCGACGCGTGAATTCTTGGGACCCACAGGGCTAGGCGCTCTCTGGGGCTCGTCTTCTGCTTGCCGAGTTACGGCAGCGGCCGCGCGATCTGTCCGCACAGACGGGACGGGCCGAGTCAGCGACGGATGCGTGACTCGGCCCGGCGCAACGACAGCTATTCGAAGGCCTGGAAGAAAGTGGGGAAGGTGCCGACGAGCCCGAGCACGACGAGGACGGCGCTCGCGATCGTGATCGAGCGCAGCGGTGGATTTGCCCGGCGCCAGAGGGCGGTGAAGAGCGCCCAGGCGATCGCGAAGACGATCACGGTGATCAAGGTCTTGCCGGAGAGAGAGCCGACGCGGTCGCTCCATGTCAGTGCGTCGGCGATCCCGGTTGAGGCTTCGCCGAGCGTCGTGAGGAGGCCCATGCAGAAGACGGCGATGCCACCCGCGAGGATCAAGGCGGCCGCGGGGCCCGACGGCGGCTCGGCTTCGGCTTCCACTGCCGGCGCTGGTGGCGGCAGTTGCTCGATCTCGGCTGGTGTGGTCATCGCATCTCCGCTCAGTGGACAGGGGCTGCTTTGGTGATCAGGGCGCCGAAGATGCCGGCGACGGCGGCGGTCGCGAAGGCGGCGACGAAGAAGCCGATCACGATGGTGCGGACGGTGCGGTTGCGGGCGAGGTACGGCCCGTAGTAGAGGACGAGCCCGGCGGCGACGGTCGCGAGGATCGGCGCGATCCAGGCGATGTGCTCCTTCCATTCCATGCCGAATGTGTGCCAGTCGTTGGTGTTCGGGTCGGTGAGCAGCTTTGACTTCGGGCTGTCCGGCGAGGTGGACCGATACCAGGGGTAGACGATCCAGGTGCCCGTAATGACCGTGCCCCAGGCGGCGAGGGCCATCGTCACGGTGCCGATCTTCAGCCGGCGCACCCGGTCGCGCAGGCCCTCCGTCGTCACCCATTCGGTGCGGAGGCTCCAGAGGCCGGCGAGCCCGCCGGAGAATGCGAGCAGGAAGAAGGCGCCAAAAATGATTCCGTGAATCAGCGCCCACCACTCGCGGTAGCTGAGGTGCATCCCGCCTCCTTGCCTGCTGCGAGGATCGTAAGCCTCCGCCTCGGCATGTCAACCTCCGATCACCGAGCTGCTCGAACCAACGAGTCTTTTGGCGTCATGGGAACATCGCGAAAGCCCCTCCTGTGGCGTAGCTTCAATCCGCACGATTTCGGTCACCGAGCGCATCCCTTCCGCCGCTTCGACAGCGTTCCTCGCAAACCCCGGGGAAAGGGTCAGGAGTGGAGCCGGAGCACCGCCTTGCCTCTCCCCTGGGGCAAGCTCCGGCTCCCTCGCTCAGATTCCGCGCGACAGTCGACCCAACACCTCGGAGGGGTGAATCTTGACGAACCTCTTACGTTCGCGCCTCGGCCCCGATATCCGACGCCTGGCTCCGGACGACCTCTCGGCCGCCGTCAATGAGGCCTGCTCGCCTCCCGATCAATCGCGGCTCGAACGAAGGCTCGAGGTCCGCCGTTGCCCGAACGTTTGGGGCTTGACGCGCCTCGACGTCAACGTGGCGACGACTCGGATCCGACGGGAGCGCCGCTCGGCAGGAAGAAGATCCCGAACGCAGAAAGCGCCCAGGTCGTGCGGACGCCTTTTCAGCGAACAGGGGAAGGCGAGCGGCGTCTGCGCGGCGCGGCCCAGGAGCCGATTAGCGGTTTCGACAGCCGACTCCGCGGGGCTGTGGCAGCGAGCGTCTGCCTGACTGCGCTTCTCGCAGCGCCGCCGGCAACGGCGCTGCGACCTACCGACCTTGGGCGCGCGGTGACCCCGTTGGCGTTCTCGGTCGACCTCGGTTACCGAGCCCGTGGTCGCGCGGGCGCGTCACTGCAGCGGCGACTCGTCGATCTCGGCTACCTCCGGCGGGGCGCGGTCGACGGCGTCTTCGGTGACGAGACTCGCAATGCGGTGGTTGCCTTCCAGGGTTGGGAACGGATCGGCCGCGACGGTGTCGTCGGCCCAAGGACACGCGGAGCGCTGCGGCGGGCGTGGGCGCCGCAACCGTGGCTGCCACGGCGACGCGCGCTCGAGATCGATCTCCGCCGTCAGGTGCTGCTGGTCGTCGAGGGCGGCGTGGTTCGACGCGCGATCCACGTCTCGAGCGGAGCGTTCTCGCCGACGCCGGAGGGACGCTTCACGATCGTCCGGCGCATGCGGGAGAGCTGGTCGCGGCCGTTTCACGTGTGGCTTCCATACGCGCTCTACTTCCATCGCGGCCTCGCGATCCACGGCTTCCCGATCGTTCCCGACCGACCGGCGAGTCACGGCGCGTTCGGGTTCCAGTCGAAGATGCCCGTTCGTGTTTCGAGCGACTCCGTTAGGGACGTTCTCATCCGGGGCGCGCGTCGCCCTCCTAGAAACTAGGTCGGCCGTCGTAATGCCCGATCAGCAGAGCGAGCCGAAGAAAACGAGGCGACCTTCCGCCTCGCCAACGAAGTCCTTGCGCAGAGGACCGCCGAGCTCGGCCCGGAGAGGAACGGACGCCCTATCTCTGCGAGTGCGAGGACGAGCGCTGCACGGAGATTCTCCAACTCACGGGCGCGGAGACGAAGCTGTCCGAGCACACCCGAAGCGGTTCGTGCTGATCCCGGGCCACGAGGAAAACAGATGACCGGGTCGTCAAGAGGAACCGGGCTTCACGATCATCGAGAAAGGCGGCGAGGAAGGCGAACTCGTGGCGGAGGGAGAACCTCGCCCGCCTCGCGCTTGAGCCCCGGGCACGGCCCCACTTCCGGTCAACCACATCCGCGCTACCCTCGACCGTCTCAGACCCCCGTGGGCCAAGGTGAGGGTGCCAGCTTCCCGGTGAGCGCCCGCGTGCGGTGGATTTTCCATCGCGCCACCTTGGCCCGCAGGGTGCGTAAATTCGGTCATTCGAACCAATCTTCCGAGTTTGCTGGAAGATCGAGTTTGCGAACCCTACGCGGCCGTGAGCAGGGCATTTGGCCGGCCGGTTACGGAGATCGCCGGGTACCGGCGGGAGCCTCCGGCGACCTCGTGCGGGATATGCGCGGGATAGAGTGTTGCCTGATCCGCAAACTTGCGGGACGATCGTCCTCGAGCGCGCCGCAGCCTCCTCCATGGCGACCCTGCGCAGGTAACGGTCGCCGACGCTACCGCCGAGGCGCTGCCGGCAGAAGACGGCTCACTCGACGCCGCCGTCGCATCGACTCGTGCTCTGCTTGATGCACGACCAGCAGCAGGCGCTCGCCGAGCTGCGGCGGGTGGTCGGCTCCGGCCGCGAGCTGCGCTTTCATCAATCGGCGGCCAGGCGGGCGCCGGTGAGGAACAGTCGTAGCGCGGTTGAGCTCATGTCCTCTACTCCCATTCCGGCGGCCGTCCCTGTCCGGACGCATGCCCCGACGAGGACGAGCAGCGATTCAACGAGGGTCGCGAGGGGGACGTCGGTGCGGATCTCACCGCCCTCGCGCCCTCGCTCGTGCTCCTTCCCCTCGTTTCCCCGAATGTCAGACATTGGTATCGGGAGGCGCCCAAGCTGACACGCCCCTGGGGGTGGAAGGGGTGCCGGCGCGAGGAGCGACCCGGCAGGGGGATCCGCTCTGAGCGCGATCGTTCGCATGTCTCATTGACATCTCGACGTTGTCCCCAGACCATCGTTCGATGAGTCCGGAATCGCACGCGCTCGCCCGCGTCGCCAATGGCGCGATCGGCGCCCTGGTAGGCGTCTACGCGTTTCTCGACGACCTTCTCCTCGGCCCGATCCTGGTCGCGGTGACGGTGTGGGTTCCGTGGTACCTCGTGTTCGGCGTCGCGGCCTGCGCGCTCACGTTCATCAACATCGCCTGTTGCAACTGGATGCAGCGAAGCTGGGACGAGTGGGTTCGCGGCTACGGAGCGAAGCTCGAGGCGCGGCTCGAGAAGATTCGGCGGGGCCGCCTCCTGAAGCACCCGCTCGGCTGGATCGCGCGAGACTCGACCGTCTTGCTGACGATCGCGGCGGGGCTGATCGGCACGGTCATCGTCGTCGCCGTCACTCGTCTCGCGGGGAGCAAGCCGATCGGCCAGCGCCGAATCTTGTTCGCTTCCGTCGCGTACTCGGTCGGCTTCGCCGCAACCTACACGGGTGTAGGCGTTGCGATCAAGAACCTCGTGCGGATCATCTAGGGCATCCGCCGGCGCCGAGTACGATCGCCCCCAAGTGCTCCGTCGCTTCGTCGTCGTCTCGCTCTTCGCGGCCTCCGTGGCGTTTGCGGGGCGCGGGTGGAGCGAACCCGAGTCTCGACCGGGCGGATGCCAAGTGCCTGGGCATTACGAGCGCCCTCCTCCGCAGCCTGAAAGCCTCGCTCCGAGTAAAGGCTCGCGGTAAGCTCGGAATGGCGAAGCTGCCGTTCGCCCGGTCCCGAGGACGAAACGGAGCGAACCGAGACACGAATGCAGGCAGCCACGTGGCTCGCCGATCGCGGATTCGGCAAACCGACGCAGCCGCAAGCAGTCGAGCTGAGCGCCCACCAAGGTTTCGACCCCGACGAAATCAAGAAGGGCGCCGAGTGGTTCACCGCTGAGATCCGTCGCCTCTCCGAGATTCGTCGCCTCTCCGCTGCTGCATCTGAGGACAGCCTGATGGCCAGTGGCGGTCGGTCCGTGTGGGCGCTGTCGCGCCCGTCCAGCACGTTGACACGCCCCTAGGGGGTGGAGGGGGTGCCGGCGCGAGGAGAAACCGGGGCGGCGGATCCGTGCTGGCGTTTGTCTTTCCGCAACGTGCGGCGAGTCCTCTACAGTCAGCCCGTTGGTCGGCTGTTTCTGGGCCTCCCGCTCGGTGCTGGTTACCCGACGCGCGCGCCCCGGGGAGCTATCCGTCGAAGCGGCCGAGGACGATAGAGGCGTTGTGGCCGCCGAAGCCGAACGAGTTCGAAACGGCGGTGCGGATCTTTGCCTTGCGCGCGGTGTTCGGGATGTAGTCGAGGTCGCACTGCGGGTCGGGCGTTTCGTAGTTGATCGTCGGCGGCAGCACTCCAGTGTGGATGGCGAGCGTGCAGAAGATCGCTTCCAGGGCGCGGGCGGCGCCGAGGCAGTGGCCGGTCCCGCCCTTCGTTGAGGAGACCGGCGTCCGGCTGGCCGTCTCCTCGCCGAGCGCGAGCTTGATCACCCGTGTCTCGCTCGCGTCACCGAGCGGCGTGGACGTCCCGTGGGCGTTGATGTAGTCGATCTCGTCCGGATCGATGCCGGCGTCGCGGAACGCCATCCGCATCGCGCGTGCGGGATGTTCGCCGGTCGGGTCGGGCTCGGTGATGTGCTCGGCGTCGGAGGAGACCCCGTAGCCGAGCAGCTCGGCGTAGATCTTCGCGCCGCGTCCTTTCGCGTGCTCGAGCTCCTCGAGCACGAGGATCGCGCCCGCCTCTCCCATCACGAACCCGTCCCGGTCGCGGTCGAAGGGCCGACTCGCACTGGCGGGATCGGCGTTGCGCCGCGAGAGCGCGCGCAGCGCGGCGAAGCCGGCGATCCCATCGCGCGTGATCGCCGCATCGCTGCCGCCGCAGAGCATCACCTCGGCGCGGCCGAGCCGGATCGCGTCCAGGCCCTCGCCGATCGCCATCAGCGAGGCCGCACAGGCGGTGCACGGGGAGCCGAGTGGGCCGCGCGTGCCGAGCTCGATCGAGACCGAGGCCGCGCCCATGTTCGGGATGATCGCCGGGATCGAAAACGGGTTGACACGGTCCGGCCCCCGCTCGATCAGCGTGTCGGTGCACTGCTCGAGGCTCTTCAGGCCGCCCATCGCGGTCGCGACCGAGGCGCCGACCCGCTCGCGCTCCTTCGCGATCTCGAGCCCGGCGTCCACCTCCGCCTGCCGAGCAGCGGCGACGATCAGCTGCGCGAAGCGGTCGATGCGCCGGACCTGCTTGTGCTCGATCCACTCCGTCGGCTCGAAGTCCTTCGCCTCGCAGGCGAACCCGACCATGAACCCGCTCGCATCAAACAGGGTGATCGGGCCCGACCCAGACTGTCCGGCGAGCAGCTTTGACCACGTCGTCTGGGCGTCGTTGCCAAGCGGCGTCACCGCACCGAGCCCCGTGACCACCACTCTCCGGGCTCCGTTGGCGACCATCAGCCAAGCCATCCTATGTCTGCGTCCTTGCCGGGCGCGATTCGCCGCGATCACCCTCAGCGGAGAACCGCTGCCTGCGCTCGGCCGCGCGGGAG
>JBKPIV010000118.1:0-27213 GCA_046730395.1 Actinomycetota bacterium
CCACCGCGCGCGCCGCCGAGGTGGCCTGGCTAGCGCTCTACCGGATCCACCTCGGGACCCGCAAGCCCGAGAACTGGATCCAGCTCTTCAAGTTCGGCCTCGTCGGCGCTTCGGGCTACCTGATCAACCTCGCCGTCTTCGCGCTGCTCGATGAGGCGCTCGGGGTTCATCACCTGGTGGCGGCAGTCCTGTCGTTCTGCGTCGCCGTCACCAACAACTTCATCCTCAACCGCCACTGGACCTTCCAGGCACGGGCAGGCCACGCCGGCTTCCAGGCCGTGCGCTTCTTCGCGGTGAGCGTGATGGCGCTCGGCGTCAACCTTCTCCTGCTCTACCTGTTGGTCGACGTCATCGGCGCGCCGGAGCTGCCGTCGCAGGCGCTGGCCGTCGCCCTGGCGATGCCGTTCAACTTCATCGGCAACAAGCTTTGGACCTTCGGGAAAGACGGGCGCTGAGCCCATTAATTCTGGTGAGGTGCTTTAGCACCGAAACAGGCGTGTCAGGCGGCGCGGCCGCCGCAGGTGCTTCTGGTGAGGTGCTTTAGCACCGAAACAGGCGTGTCAGGCGGCGCGGCCGCCGCATTTGGAGCTGGCGCGGGGCTTGCGGTCCTCGCCGCGATCACGTCCCTTGCGCTCGCCGCCCCGGCGACCGCCCAGCCGCCGTCGGCTCCCGGCTCGACCGCACCCGCGGGTGTCGCGGCATCCGCGGCACAGGCGGGGGCAGGGGGAGCGGCCGGGCAACGCGGGACCAGCCTGACGAGGGCGCGGGCGATCGCGATCGCCCGTGACGATCCGAAGGTCGTCGCCGAGCGGCAGCGATACGGGCCGCTGAGCGCGACCGCGCAGTCGAAGCCCGGTACCTGGCAGGTGGACTTCTTTTCGGGGGGGACCGAGCGCGTGCAGGTGATCGTCGACGACGCGACCGGGGCCGTCACCGAGACCTGGACCGGCTACCAGATCGCGTGGCAGATGGCTCGCGGCTACCCAGCCCAGTTCGGTCACAAGCTGAACGCCCCGTACGTGTGGCTCCCGCTCGCCGCGCTCTTCTTCCTGGGTCTCTTCGACTTCCGCCGCAAGCTGCGCATCGTCCACCTGGACCTGTTGGTCCTGCTGTCGTTCGGCATCTCCGAGATCTACTTCAACGCCGCCAACATCGGCGTGAGCGTGCCCCTTGCGTATCCGCCCCTGCTCTACCTCCTCGGTCGCATGGTCTGGATCGGATTCCGGGGTCCCGGCGAGGGCCTGCGGCCATCCGCGCCGGTCTCGTGGCTGGCGATTGCGACCGGCTTTTTGATCGGCTTCCGGATCGCCCTCAACATCGCGGATTCCGGGGTGATCGACGTGGGCTATGCGGGCGTCATCGGCGCCGATCACGTCGCCCACGGCCAGGCGATCTGGGCCAACTTTCCCTCCGACAATCCGTTCGGCGACACCTACGGCCCCTTCAACTACTTCGCCTACCTTCCGTTCGAGCTCGTCCTGCCGTGGAGTGGCAGCTGGGACGATCTGCCCGCGGCTCACGCCGCGGCGATCTTCTTTGACCTCGCCGCGATCGCCGGGCTGTACATGCTCGGGCGGCGCCTTCGTCCCGGCCCCGCGGGAAACGCCCTCGGCGTGGTGCTCGCGTTCGGCTGGACCGCGTACCCGTTCACCGATTACGCGCTCCAATCGAACGCCAACGACACGCTGGTCGCCGCTCTCCTCGTGTGGGCGTTGGTGCTCTTCGCCGCGCCGATCTGGCGTGCGTTGCTCCTCGTCTTGGCGACAGCGACCAAGTTCGCGCCGCTGGCGCTCGTGCCCCTGTTCGCGGGCGGGGAGACAGGGCTCGCCGCGCGGATCGAGGGCTCGCGTGTCTCGCTCGCGAAACTGCGGCCCATCGCCTTCTTCGCGATCGCGTTCGTGGGCGCGGCCGCGCTGATGCTGGCGCTGCCGGCGATCGACCCGGGGCTCGCCACCTTTTACGACCGCACGGTGAAGAGCCAGATCGATCGCACCTCGCCGTTCAGCGTGTGGGGCCAGGATGCGTCCCTGGAATGGCTGCAGACGGCCATGAAGGCGTTCGCAGTCGGGCTCGCGGTGCTGGTCGGGTTCGTGCCCCGCCGTCGCTCGCTGGCGCAGGTCGCCGCGCTCTGCGCCGCCGTGGTGATCGCCGTGGAGCTCACCGCGGAGCACTGGTTCTATCTCTACATCCCCTGGTTCTACGGGCTACTTCTCGGCGCCCTTGCGGTCTCGAGCGGCCGCCCCGGGCTCGAGGCGCCATCGCTCACCCCGGCCGAGATGGCAGGCCGGCGACATCCAGGCTGGCCAGGTCGAACTCGGTCGCCATCCCGGCGTGGCGCAGGAGTATGAGCTCCGCCTCGGAGCTGTCGATTCCGGGGTGTCCGATCACGACCTGCAGCCCGAGTCCGTCCTCGAGGGCGACGAGGCCCCGGGCGATCGACCTCGCCGGCGCCCCGAGCACAAAGACGCCTTCGCGCGCGCCCGCCTCCAGGATCGACTCATACAGCAGCGCCTGGCGGTCGAAGTAGGAGGAGGTGAGGACGCCGAACACCGGGCTCGAGCCGGTGAACGCGTCGAGCTCATATAGGAGCCGGCTATCGGTGTCGTCGGGGCCGGTTGGGACCCCGAGGTGGATCGCGAGCCGAAGCTGGTGCTGCGGGTCGGTGAGGCCGCGGACGGCCTCGGCGCGCCGCTCCGCGTAGCGCTCCATGGCCCCCCGGGAGACGTCGAGGAGCAGGTCGTCGAGGTTGGGGTAGTAGTAGAGGACCGAGCTCGGCGCCAGCCCAGCCTGCTCGGCGATGTCCTTGACCCGGACCCCGACCGCCCCCCGCTCGAGCACGACCTGCCGCGCGGCGTCGGCCAGCTGGCGGCGGCGCAGCCCCTGATCCTTCCGTCGCATATTCGAAGCTTATTCGACGTTTCGGCGCGTAACGCCACGTTGCACGGCTAGATGAGCGGTGTTATTCTCCGAATCCGCTTCAAAGAAAGGAATCGGAGGGGAGAGATGACGGTGACGAGCTCGCGCGGGAGGAGGCGACCACGGCTTGCGACGGTGGCGATCGGGGCGGCGATCGCCGCCGCGGCGTTCGCGGCGGGATGCGGCGGCTCGTCGGGGATCGAGGGCGACCAGAGCCAGACCGCGCCGCAGGCCGACGCGGGCGGGCCGGTGAAGGGCCAGCTGACGATCTCGCAGTGGCCGCTTTACATCGATCCGGGGAAGAACGGCACCGTGGCCGAGTTCGAGCGCAAGACCGGGGTCGATGTCAAGTACGTCGAGGACATCAACGACAACGTCGAGTTCTTCGGCAAGATGCAGCCACTGCTCGCCAAGGGCGAGTCGGGAGGGCGCAGTCAGATCACCGTGAGCGACTGGCTGGCGAACCAGATGTACGACCTGGGCTACATCCAGAAGCTCGACAAGTCGGTGATCCCGAACGTCGAGAAGAACCTCATCGGGCCACTGCGGCATCCCGCGGCGGACCCGAACCGCGACTTCACCGTTCCCTGGCAGAGCGGGATGACCGGGCTGATCGTCAACACGAAGCTGGCGCCGGCCGTGAACTCGATCTGCGACCTCTTCGACCCGAAGTACAAGGGCAAGGTCGACATGCTCACCGAGCTTCGCGACACGCTGCCGATGACGCTGAAGTGCATGGGCATCGACCCGGACCACGCCACCACCGACCAGTGGCTGGCGGCCGTGAACAAGGTCAAGCAGGCCGCCGACTCGGGTCAGATCCGACGCTTTACGGGTAACGACTACATCCGCGACCTGAGCTCGGGCGACGTCGACTTCGTGCTCGGCTGGTCGGGCGACGCGATCCAGCTCCAAAAGGACAACCCGGACATCAAGTTCGTGATGCCAAAGGAGGGCTGCATGCTCTGGTCGACGAGCATGGAGATCCCGGTGGGCGCTCCGAACCCGGCGGCGTCCGAGGCGTGGATGAACTTCGTCTATGACCCGAAGGTGCAGGCCGACGTCGCCGAGTACGTGAACTACGTGACGCCGGTGAAAGGCGTGAAGCCGATCCTTGCGAGGCGGGATCCCCAGCTCGCGAAGAGCAAGCTGATCTTCCCCACCAGGCAATACACCAGGAACTGCACCTTCGAGCCGGTGCTCGGAGGATCGCAGGGCCGCCGGGTGACGCAGGCGTTCAACGCGGTGATCAACGGCTGAGCTCGCGCGAACCAATCAACGTGCGCGAGCTCTCGATTGCGGCCCTGCAGACGGCTCCCGTCGCCGGCGACCCCGATGCGACGCTTCGGCGCCTGGAAGAGCGCGCGCGGGCCGTCCGAGCGGCGGTCCCGCACGCCCGGCTTCTCCTGCTTCCCGAGCTGCACCTCTCCGCGCCCCCACCCCTCCTGGACGAGAGCGGCGGATACCCCGATCGGGTCGCGGTCGAGATCCCGGGGCCGCTCACCGAACGGCTCGGGGCGATCGCCCGCGAGTCCGACCTCTGGCTCGTCCCCGGATCCGTCTACGAGCGAGCGGAGGACGGCCGCGTCCACAACACCGCGCTCGTCCTGTCGCCCGAAGGTGAGCTGGTGGCGCGGTACCGCAAGGTCTTTCCCTGGCAGCCGCACGAGGCTTGCGCGCCGGGAGATCGCTTCGTCACTTTCGACCTGCCGGACGTTGGGCGGATCGGGCTCGCGATCTGCTACGACGGCAACTTTCCGGAGACCTTCCGACAGCTCGCTTGGATGGGGGCGGAGGTCGTCCTCCAGCCAACGCTGACGACGACGAGTGACCGCGACGCGGAGCTGGTGATGGCGCGCGCCAACGCGATCTTCAACCAGCTCTACGTCGTGTCGCTGAACGCGGCCGCCCCCGCCGGGCTGGGGCGGAGCCTGATCGTTGACCCCGACGGCATCGTGCGGGTCGGGGCCGGCGAGGCCGACGAGGCCCTCACGGACGTCCTCGACCTCGACGCCGTCGATCGCGTGCGCCGGTACGGAACCGCGGGCGTCTCGCGTATGTGGGAGCAGATCCTGAGGGCCGGTCCGGGGATCGAGCTGCCGATGTACGGAGGCTCCGTTCGCCCGCACGCCGACTGAGCCCCGGGCCGCACGGTTGGTCCGCGGTCACGCGTCGTTGCCGCCGCCCCTTCGGCTCGTCCTGGCCGGCGAGCCACGCCGCTCGTGAGCGGGGTCAATCGGGCGCGGGGATCAGCACCTGCTCGATCGACTCCGCCAGCCCGTCGGCGCGAACGGCGATCGCCACCGCGTTGATCCACACATCCTCGTCCGCGGTGTCGAACTTCACCGGCATCTGTGTCCGGAAGCGCTCGAGGGCCTGCTCGCGCCTGATCCCGATCACGCCGGCCCTGGAGCCGGTCATGCCGACGTCGCTGATGAACGCCGTGCCTCCGGGCAGGATCCGGGCGTCGGCCGTCGGCACGTGCGTATGGGTGCCGAGGCACGCGGCCACCCGCCCGTCCAGATGCCAGCCCATCGCGACCTTTTCGCTGGTCACCTCCGCGTGGAAGTCGACGATCGCGACGTCCGCCTCGCCCTCGAGCCGGGCGAGGACCGCGTCCACCTCGGTGAACGGCAGCCGAGCGGCTTCGAGCTCCACGGAGCCGCTCAGGTTGATCACCGCGACCCTGCGACCGGCCACCGTGACGATCGTCCAGCCTCGACCCGGGTTGGCCGCCAGGTAGTTGGCGGGGCGCACCACGCGCTCCGCGCGGTCGAGGAACTCGTACGCGTCGCGGTGCCGGTAGACGTGGTTGCCGGTGGTGATCACGTCAACGCCCGAGCCGAAGAGCTCCCCCGCCGTCCTTTCCGTGATTCCCAGGCCGCCGGCCACGTTCTCGCCGTTGGCGATCACGAGGTCCGGGGCGTATCGGCTCCGCAGCTCCGGCATCGCCGCCGCGAGCCCGGCCCGGCCGGGGCGACCGACCACGTCGCCAATGAACAGGACCCGCAATCTATTGCGGCGGCCTCGCCGCCCGAGGTGCCTGACTCGTCGCTCTACGCTCCTCGTGGAACACGCGGCCAGCGTATCCGCTGGGCTTGCGGGCGAGAACGAGCCCAGGCGCGACTAGGATCGCGCCTGGACCCGATATCCCGCGGCGATCGCGAGCTCGCGGCGAACCAGGTCCGCGAGGTCCGCCGCCGTTCCCCCCTCGCTTGCCTGCCAGCTCTCGGCGACCGCCAGAAAGAGGCTGGCGGACACCTGGTCGGCATCCTCGAGCGCCTGTCCGTCGCCGCGGAACACCCGCGGCGGCAGCCAGCAGCTGACCATCCAGTCGGATCCGATCAGAAGGTGCACCGGCTCGAACACCGACGTCACGTCGCCGAGCTCGAGGTCCGCGCCCTCCGCCTGCAGGTGCCGCGTCCGGAACGCTGCCGTGATCGAGACCCCGGTGTGAGGGTATTCGCGGCCGGCGGGAAAGCGCCGCGGCGTGATCAGGTCGCGCACCATCCTGGCGGTGAGCTCCCCGCGGCAAATGGGCCCGAGCAGCGCCAGCGCCTCCCCGTTCTCAAGGCCGCTGGCGAAGAGATCCACCCAACGGATGGCCTCCGACTGCTCGAGGTCCTGGAGCGCCATGCTTCGAGGGGGCATTTCGGCCTCCCAGGCGCTCGCCTGCCTGATCAGGCACCGCGCGCCGAAAGGCGCTCGGGCTCTGGCCGAGCTTCCATGCACCACCCGGTGGGACGCCGCCGCTCTCACTCGCGCTCCTCGCAAGGTCAAACAAGCGCGACGTGCCCGAGTTCCGCGAGCCGCGTACTCCCATCCGATGAAATCCCGGCTGGCGCTGTACCGGATCGGCCGACCATGAGCGAAGCGACAACGGCCTCGAGGTCTCCATGGACCGGGATCGCCCGCGGTGGCCCTTCACTAGCTTTCTGCTCGTGAGCACCGTTGCGGTCGATGCCGAGGTCGTGATCAGGGCGCGCGGGCTCGCGAAGCGCTTCGGCGAGCGCGAGGCGCTGAAGGGGGTCAGCTTCGAGGCGCACCGCGGCGAGCTCCTCGCCGTGATCGGTCCGAACGGTGCCGGCAAGACGACCCTGCTCTCGATCCTGGCGGGGATCCGGCCGCCGGACTCCGGGTCGGTGAGCCGCCCGCCGGGAGAGGTCGGCTGGGTGCCGCAGCAGGCGTCGCTCTACCGGCGGCTGACGGTGGCCGAGAACCTGCGCCTCTTCGCGCGGCTCGAGAAGGTGCCGGACACGGAGGGCGCGGTCGAGAGGATGCTCGAGCAGACCGCGCTCGCCGAGCGGCGGGGCGATCAGGTCGGGACGCTCTCCGGCGGGAACCAGCAGCGGATCAACATCGCGATCGGGCTGCTGGCGAGTCCGGCGGTGCTGCTGCTGGACGAGCCCAGCGCGGGACTCGACCCGCGCCAACGCGAGCGTCTCTGGGAATTCGTTCTCGCCCTCGCCGGTGCGGGCACCACGGTGATCTTCTCCACCCACAACATCGCCGAGGCGGAGCGCTACGGTGGCCGGCTCTTGGTGCTGGCGGACGGCGAGGCGCTCTTCGACGGCACCTCCCGCGACCTCCACGCGGCGGCGCCGGAGGCCGGGGCGCGCGACTTCGAGGAGGCGTTCGTCGCCTTCCTCCGGGGCCGGGGGCACTGATGCGACCGGGCGGGACCTGAGAACCGTGCGCTGGCTGTTCGTCAAGGACCTTCAGATCCTGCGCCGCTCGCCGCTCGTCACGGCGCTGCTCGTCATCTATCCGGTGGCGATCGCGGTGCTGATCGGCTTCGCGCTGTCGCGCGGTCCCGAGAAGCCGCGGGTGGCCTTTCTCAACGAGGTTCCCCAGGGCACGCCGTTCATCCTCGGCGGGACCAAGTTCAACCTCGCCGGGGCGCGCAGCGAGCTCTGCAGCCGCATCGAATGCGTTCCTGTGTCGAGCGAACAGCAGGCACGCGACATGGTCCAGTCGGGGGACGTGCTCGCCGCGCTGATCCTCCCGCGGGATCTGATCGACCGGTTGGAGTCACTGGCATCGCTCAACCCCTCCCAGCCGCTCGTCCGCGTGCTCGTGAACGAGGAGGACCCCGTGAAGGCGCGCCTAGTGGACGACCGGATCAGCTCGCTGATCACCGAGGCAAACCTGAAGCTCTCCAAGAAGGTGACGCGGATCTCGGCGAGCTACCTCACCCTGCTGCTGCGAGGCGGGAGCTTCAACCTGCTGGGCCAGACGCTCAACGTCCTCGGGCTCAAGAACACGCAGCGGATCCTCGAGGCGTTGCGGCCGGAGCTGCCGGCGAACAGCCCGTTCGGCGCCGCGCTCGACCGCGTGATCACCTTCGCGCGGCTCGCCCGCCAGAACCTCGACCTCGCGAAGCCGCTCCTGAGCTCGATCGCCCACCCGATCGCGGTCAACAAGGAGGTGGTGTCGGGGTCGCCCCCGAGCCTCGACTCGTTCGCGATCGCCGTCGCGGCCACGGTCACGCTGATGTTCGTCACCGTGCTCCTCGTGGCCGGGTCGCTGGCGCTCGAGCGTGAGGAGAACGCTTTCGCGCGGCTCACCCGTGGCCTCGTGGGGAAGTGGGCGCTCCTGGTCGAGAAGGTGGCGCTCGGGGTGGCGCTGTCGATCCTCGTCACCGTGCTGATGCTCGCCGGGCTGTCGCTCTTCGTTCACATCGACTGGGGGCGGTTCGGGCTGATCGTCCTGGCGATCGTCGCCGGGGGCGCGGCGTTCGCCGCCTTCGGGGCGGCGATCGGTGGCGCGGGGCAGGAGGTTCGTGCCGCCTCCCTGCTCGCCTTCATGATCTCCCTCCCGATCGCGTTCGTCTCGCTGATCGAGTCGGGAACGGTCAGCCCCGGCCTCTTCGACGCGATCAAGGTGATCCGGGCGATCTTCCCGTTCCACGCCGCGCTCGACGCGATGTCCGGGGCCCTCGATGCGGCCGGCCCCGGCCTCGGCCTGCCGATTCTCCACCTCGCGATCCTGGCCGCCGCCTACGGCCTGCTGGCCCGGATCGCGCTGCGCCGCTTCGCCTAGCCGCCCGGGGCCTGCCTTCATCCGATGGCGGTGCGACACTCGCGCGGTCCTAGCCCCTAGAGGAGGTTTCTCGATGTCCCGTTTCAATTGGGAGAGGTTGGCGCCGCTTACCGGGGCCGTCTTCTTTGTCCTGATCGCGATCACGTTCGGGCTCAGCAACGACACCCCGGACACCGACGCGTCGACGATTAGCACGGTGGCGTACTGGAACGCCCACGACTCTCGCCTGATCACATCGGCGATCGTTGGGACGTTCGCGGTGATCTTCCTGCTCTGGTTCGGAGCGAGCTTGCGCAGCGCGCTCATGCGCGCCGAGGGCGGCGAAGGGCGGCTCTCGACGATCGCCTACGCGGGGATCCTCGTCATCGCGATCTCGGGAGGGGTCGGAAACAGCCTCGTCTTCACGACCGCGGACACGGTGGGGGACGTTCCCGCGACCGTGACTCAGACGCTGTCGGTCCTCAACGAGGACTTCTTCCTCCCGTTCCTGGGGGGAATCGCGTTGCTCATGTTCGGCAGCGCGTTCTGCGTCCTGCGCCATGGCGGTCTGCCGAGATGGCTGGGGTGGGTCGCGATCCTCATCGGGATCGTGGGTGTCACCCCCGCGGGATTCGTCGGCTTCATCGCCGCATTCGTGTGGATCCTGATCGTGAGCTTCGTGCTGTACCTGGCGGCAAGCCAAGAGGGCACCGCCGCTACGCCGCCGACCGCGCAGGCTCCGTAGCCCCGGCGAGGAGCCTCGGGACATAGGGGGCCGCCGCCCTGCCCTGGAAAGCCGCGGCCCCCGCCGTAGAATCAGGGCCGTGAGCTTTCCGGCGACGCGCATGCGGAGGCTGCGGCGGACGAGAGCCCTCCGCGAGCTGGTGCGCGAGACCGATCTCTCGGCACGGCACCTGGTGCAACCGATGTTCGTGGTCGCCGGCGAGGACGTCCGCGAGGACGTGCCTTCGATGCCGGGCATCGAGCGCTTCTCGATCTCCGAGCTCGTCGCCGAGGCGACCGAGCTGCAGGCCGCCGGGATCGGCGCCGTCATCCTCTTCGGCATCCCGGCCACCAAGGACGAGGCGGGGTCCGGTGCCTACGACTCCGAGGGCGTCGTGCAGATGGCGGTGCGAGCCCTGATGCGAGCCCACCCCGAGCTGGTGGTGATCACCGACGTGTGCCTGTGCGAGTACACCTCGCACGGTCACTGCGGGGTCGTCCGCGACGGCGAGGTCGACAACGACATCACGATCGAGCTGCTCGCGAAGACGGCGATCTCCCACGCCGATGCCGGCGCGGACGTCGTCGCGCCCAGCGACATGATGGACGGCCGCATCGGGGCGATTCGCTCCCAGCTCGACGAGGAGGGCCACCCGAACGTCGCGATCATCGCCTACAGCGCCAAGTACGCCTCCGCGTTCTACGGACCGTTCAGGGACGCCGCCGAGTCGACGCCCGAGTTCGGCGATCGCCGCGGCTACCAGATGGATCCCGCGAACGCGCTCGAGGGCGTCCGGGAGGCGAAGCTCGACCTCGAGGAGGGCGCCGACGTGGTCATGGTCAAGCCGGCGGTCCCCAACCTTGACGTCGTGCGCCGGGTGAAGGACGACACGGGCGCCCCGGTTGCCGCCTTTCACGTCTCCGGCGAGTACTCGATGCTGAAGGCCGCGGCGCGGAACGGCTGGATCGACGAGCGCCAGGCGGCGCTGGAGACGCTCACCTCGATCCGCAGGGCCGGTGCCGACCTGATCTTCACCTACTACGCGAAGGACGCCGCCACGTGGCTGTCGTAGGGCCGCGGCCCAAGGTCCGCGAGCGCAAGGGAGGCGCCGCGGTCCCGCTGGACGACACCGACAAGCTGCTACTGAACCTGCTCCAGTCGAGCTTTCCCCTGATCCCGGAGCCGTTCGCGGCGATCGCCCGCCGGGCGGAGCTCGGGGTCGACGAGACGCGCAGCCGCACGCAGCGGCTGCTCGACGAGCGGATCGTGCGCGAGATCACGCCCATCTTCGACACCCGCGCGCTCGGCTACGCGTCCATGCTCGTGGCCGCGAAGGTGGACGCCGCCAATCCCCATCGAGCCGCCCGAATCATCAACTCGCATCCGGGTGTCTCGCACAACTACCTGCGCACGCACCAGTTCAACCTCTGGTTCACGATCGCGACGCCGCCGGATTCCGTGCTCGGGCTCGACGGGACGCTCGAGGTGCTGAAGGAGGAGACCGGCGCCGAGTCGATCCGGAAGCTGCCGACACTGACGCTGTTCAAGATCAACATGAACCTGGAGATGGAGCAGGGGACGGAGGCGCTGGCCGCGGCCGTCGACGCGGCGCCACCCCGAGAGCTCGACCGCCAGCCCTACGACGAGGTGGACGTCGCGGTCATTCGCGCGCTCCAGGGCCCGATGTCGGTCGTTGACCGCCCGTACGACGGCGCGGCGGCGGAGGCCGGGATGTCGACCGATCGCTTCCTGGAGCACCTCCAGGGGATGGTCGAGCGGAAGCTGCTGCGCCGGGTCGCGGCGATCCTCTACCACCGCAGGGCGGGCTTCTCCGCCAACGGCATGGGGGTGTGGCGGGTGCCCGAGGAACGGGTGCTCGAGGTCGGAAGGCGCATGGCTGCCGTCCGCGGAATCTCGCATTGCTACCAGCGGCCGACCTATCCGGACTGGCCCTACTCGGTGTTCACCATGGCGCACGGGCGCTCGAAGGCCGAATGCGACGCGATCCTCGACCGGATCGCCGACGAGCACAACCTGCACGGCGGCGATCGGGCGGTGCTCTACTCCTCCACCGAGTTCAAGAAGGTTCGCCTGCACTACTTCACGGACGCCTACGCGCGCTGGGAGCGAGAGCACGCGGGCGTCTAGAGCCGGCTTGGACACCCGCACCTCGGAGGTGCTCTACGCGCGCGCCGCGGGACTGCTCCCGGGCGGTGTGAACTCTCCCGTCCGCGCGATGCGCGCAATCGGCCGCGACCACCCGGTCTTCGTCGATCGCGGCGAGGGATTCGAGCTGATCGACGTCGACGGCCACCGCTACATCGACTGGGTCGGCTCGTGGGGGCCCCTGATCCTCGGCCACGCCCACCCCGAGGTCGTGGGTGCGGTGATGAACGCTGCCCGGCGCGGCACCAGCTATGGGGCCCCGACCGAGGCGGAGGTCGAGCTCGCGGCGGAGGTCTGCGAGCGGTTCTCCTCGGTGGACATGCTGAGGATGGTCAACTCCGGGACCGAGGCGTCGATGAGCGCCCTGCGCCTCGCCCGGGCCGCCACCGGGCGCGAGGTGGTGGTGAAGTTCGCCGGTGCCTATCACGGCCATGTCGACGGGCTGCTGGCGCAGGCGGGGTCGGGACTCGCCACGCTTGGGATTCCGGCCGGCCCCGGCGTGACCGAGGCCCAGGCCGCGGAAACGGTCGTCGTCCCATGGAACGACCGCGAGGCCGTCACGGCCGCCGTCGCCCAGCACGAGCCGGCGGCCATCATCGCTGAGCCGGTGCCGGCCAACATGGGTGTGGTGACGCCGGAGCCCGGCTTCCTCGAGTTCCTGCGCGAGCAGTGCGATTCGGCGGGCACGCTCCTGGTGCTCGACGAGGTGATCACGGGCTTCCGGGTCTCCCGCGGCGGCGCGCAGGCCCTGTACGGCGTAGACGCCGACCTCACGATCATGGGAAAGGTCCTCGGGGGCGGCCTCCCCGCCGCCGCCTACGGGGGCCGGCGAGAGCTCATGCAACGCGTGGCGCCCGCCGGTGACGTCTATCAGGCCGGGACGCTCTCGGGCAACCCGCTCGCGGTCGCCGCCGGGTTGGCGACGCTCGCGCAGCTGGACCGCCCCGCCTACCGTCGGTTGGCCTTCCTGACGGAAATGCTGGCCGCCGCCCTGCGCGAGGCCGCGGGGGACCGGCCCGTACAGGTTGCGTCGGTCTGCGGGCTCGTGACCCCGTTCTTCAGCGCCGAGCCCGTCACGGACTTCGCCGGCGCTTTGGCTTGCGATCTCGACGCCTACGCGCGCTTCTGCCGGGCGATGCTCGAGCGCGGGGTCTACCCGCCGCCATCCCAGTTCGAGGCCTGGTTCGTCTCGCTCGCCCACGACGACGCGGCGATCGATCACACCGCGCGTGCGGCCGCCGAGGCGTTCGATGAGGCCTTTGCCTGAGCCGGGCTTCACCGAGCTCGTTCCCCCGCCGCGGCGAGGCCGGGTGTTCGAGCGCGAGATGCTGCCGGGACTCGCCGACGCGACCGGCTCGGGCCGTGTCCGACTCGACGCGATCGCCCGCTGGCTCCAAGACGTCGCGTACGCGGATCTCGTCGCGGCCGACCTCGCG
Source organism: Actinomycetota bacterium (assembly GCA_046730395.1). Taxonomy (GTDB): domain Bacteria; phylum Actinomycetota; class Thermoleophilia; order Solirubrobacterales; family 70-9; genus AC-56. The sequence goes on from JBKPIV010000118.1 coordinate 13,264, forward strand.
GGGCGTGGCGCTTGGGTGGTGAGGCGGGCCCGGATCCGCGTGGCGCGCTTTCCGCGGTTCGGCGAACGCCTCTTGATGCGCACATTCTGCAGCGGCTGGGGGCCGCTGGTCGCCGAGCGGCGGACCTCGATCGAGGGGCAGGACGCCGCGGTCGAGGCGGTGGCGCTCTGGGTGCATCTGGATCCGGCCTCCAGGCGCCCGGCCCGGCTGGGCGACGAGTTCCTCGCCGTCTACGGAGAGAGCGCCGACGGGCGCAAGGTGCGCTCCCGCCTTCGCCACGGTGAGCCGCCGACGGGCGCCGCGAGCACCCCGTGGCGCTTTCGGGCGTCCGACCTCGACGTCGCCGGCCACGTCAACAACGCCGCGTATCTGGCACCCGTCGAGGAGCTCTTTGCGGCGGGCCGCGAGCCCGTGACGGCAGACCTCGAGATCGAGTTCCGCGAGCCGGTCCAGCCGGGCGAGGCGACCGTGTTGCGCGCCGGCGCCGCGATGTGGGTGGCCGACGAGGACGGGTCGATCGCCGCCTCGATGCTCGGGGTGCCGGACCTCTAACGGCGGATCCATGGGATCGTCCCGCGGGTAGCGGCCGCGAGCCGCCCCGAGGCACCCGGGCGTCCGACGCCCTCTGGGCATACGCCATAAGCTCGCGCGGCCATGGCCGCCCCCGAGGAAGCGCTGGATGCTCTCGCAACCCAGCTTCGCGCCGAGGATTCGGTGATCTCCCCGCACGTCGCGGAGCCCGGGGGCGCCGAGCCCGCGCTCGGCCTGCTGGTGGCCGCCGGCCCGCGCGCCGCGTACGCGCCCGGCGAGTACGCGCAGCTGATCGAGGCCATCCGCGAGGGTTATCTCCTCCACTACGCCGAGCCACGGCTGATCGCGGGAGCCGACCGCGACCTGGCCCTGCTCGCCGGCGACTACCTCTACGCGCGCGGGCTGGAGCGCCTCGCGGCGCTGGGTGATCTCGAGGCGGTGCGTGAGCTCTCGGATCTGATCTCGCTGTGCGCCCAGCTTCACGCGGGCCGCGGCGACCACGGCGATCCGGATCCGGCCGCGGCGCTGTGGCTCGCCTCGGTCACGATGACGGCCGCGGGCCCCGCAAACGGCCACGAGCGCGCGAAATCGGACCTTCGCGCGGGGGATCCCGGTGCCGTCGGTTTGCTGTGGGATAGCGCGCGCGCCGCCGCCTCCCGCGCGGGCATCGCCGAGCCGCTGGGGCGAGCTGCCGAGGCGATAGGCTTCGAGCCCCGCTAATTCCCTGCCTGCACGTGGCCGACGCCGCCGACAAGACGAACGGTCCCCCTGGCGACGGCGCTCTCCGGAAGCCCGACCCGCCCGGCTACTTCGAGGGAGAGTCGATGACGCGCCGCACCGCCCTGACGGTCGGGGTTCAGGCGATCGGGGGGGTCGCCGGGGCGATCATCGTGCTGCCGGCGGTGGGCTTCGCGGTCGCGCCGATCTTCCACCAGCCCGCTGAGCGCTGGGAGACCGTGGGCCCGACCAGCCGCTTCACCGAGGACACCTACAAGCCCGTGGTCTTCACCCTCGTTGAGGGCATCGGCGAGGCCGGCAAGACAACCGCCTTCGTGCGCAAGGCGATCCCCAATGCGCCGTTCAACGAGACCCAGCCGTACGAGCCCTACGTCGCGATCTCCTCCCGCTGCGCCCACCTGGGCTGTCCGGTGAACTACGTCGCGGCGGCGCAGAACTTCGTGTGCCCGTGCCACGGCGGCGTCTACGACTTCGAGGGCAAGGTGATCGGCGGCCCGCCCGTGCGTCCACTCGATCGCTTCCAGACGCGGGTCGTCGACGGGCAGGTGCAGGTCGGCCCCCGCTACAGCGTCACCTCTCAGCTCCAACCGGTCCGCGCCCGCGACCCGGGCGAGTTCACGGGCGGCGTCTGGAACGTGATCTATCCGCCGCGCCCCGACACCTTCCCCGCCCCATAGCAGGAGCCAGGCGATGAAGTTCCCCGACATGCTGATCCCCGCTCCGCTCAAGAAGCCCGGCAAGCCCGGCACGGAGGCGAACAACGCCAGGCCGCTGATCAAGGAGGCGCCGGCGGACATGCTCGGCTGGCTCGACGAGCGCACCGGGGGCGCGAGCTTCCTCACGGCGATGCTCTACCGCAAGGTGCCGAAGGGCACCAACTGGTTCTACACGCTCGGCTCGGCGACGCTGTTCGCGTTCACCGTCCAGGTAGTGACCGGCGTCTTCCTGGCGATGTACTACACGCCCTCGCCCACCCAGGCCTACGCCTCCGTCACCCACCTCACCAACGACGTCTTCCTCGGTGAGTTCGTGCGGGGCATGCACAAGTGGGGCGCGAGCGTGATGATCATCGTGATCTTCCTCCACATGGCGCGGACGTTCATCTTCGGCGCCTACAAGTACCCGCGCGAGCTCAACTGGGTGATCGGCGTGACCCTGCTGATCCTGACCTTGATCATGGGCTTCACCGGCTACCTCCTGCCCTTCGACCAGCGCTCCTTCTGGGCCACGGTGGTGGGCGTGAACATCAACGGCACCGGCCCGTTCCTGGGCCCGTACCTGAGCGACTTCCTGAGGGCCGGCCCCGAGTTCGGGGCGACAACGCTGTCCCGCTTCTACGCGATCCACATGCTGCTCGTCCCCGGGCTGATCATCGCCCTGATCGGCGCCCACCTGTACCTGGTGGTGAAGCTGGGCACGACCGCCCCGCCATGGCTCGAGGCGAAGCGCAGCAAGGAGATCCTCCGGCAGGAGGCGGTGACCGCCTCGGGTGACGGCGCGCCCAGCGTGCGCCGGGGGCGGGTGACGTGAACCGGGCCGAGAAGGAGGCGTACCTCCGCGATTACGAGCTGCTGAAGAAGCAGGGCAAGCCGTTCTTCCCGTACGCGGTCATGAAGGACTCGGTGATGGCGCTGATCGTCGTCCTCGTGATCGTCCTCCTCTCGCTCGTCCTGGGGGCCGAGCAGGGGCCCAAGGCCGATCCGACCACCACCACCTACACGCCCCGGCCCGACTGGTACTTCTTCTTCCTCTTCGAGGTGCTCCGGGTTATCAAGCCGCCGGAGCTCGTGCCGCTGGCCACGATCATCATCCCGACGATCGCGATGATCCTGCTGCTCCTGCTCCCCTTCTACGACCGGGGGCCGGAGCGGCGGCCGGAGCGGCGGCCGATCGCCATGGCGGCGCTGTTCCTGACCGTGGTCACGATGGCGTTCCTGACCTACAAGGGCGCGACCGCCGGGCCGCCGACCGCGGTGGACATGAAGGTGCCCAAGCAATATGAGGCGGGCAAGCTGGTGGTGGCTCAATCCGGCTGCCTCGCCTGTCACAAGATCGGCGACAGCGGCAACGGGACGCTCGCCCCCGACCTCACGCACATCGGCTCTCGCATCCCGCGCAACGCGATCCTTCGCTCGCTTCGCGCGGGGCCGAGCATCATGCCGACGTTCCAGAGCCTCGGCCAAAAGAAGCTCAACGAGGTCGCCGACTTCCTCTCCTACCTGAAATAAGGCGCCTGCAAACCGTCGCATCTCGGCGTCCTCGCCCTCGCGTCTCGCTCACGTAGGCTTCACGCACGCTCGCTTCGCCGATCGAGCTGCGTCCTTGAGCTGCTCGGTCTTCGGCGCCTCGCCCTTACGTCTCGCTCACGTAGGCTTCAAGCACGCTCGCTTCGCCGATCGAGCTGCGTCCTCGGCGGGCTCGCTTTTCGCCGCCTGACAACGCAATGGCAACCACAGAGACCCAGCTCCCCAATCGCGAGTCGGCCGCGTTCGACACGCAGGTGCGGAAGATGTTCGACCGCATCGCCGGCGTCTACGACGTGATGAACACGGCGATGACGGCGGGGTTGCATCATCGCTGGCGCTCCCGCGCCGCCGACCTCGCGGCGCTTCGGCGTGGCGACCATGCCCTCGACGTCTGCTGCGGCACGGGCGATCTGGCGCTCGAATTGGCGCAGCGGGTCGGCGCAGACGGCGCGGTCGTCGGCTGCGACTTCTCCGAGCCGATGCTCGCGCTCGCGCGCCGCAAGGCCGCCGTACGGGCCGTGGGCCAGGTGCGGTTCGAGTCGGCCGACGCGCTCGACCTTCCATACAACGATGCGTCGTTCGACGCGGCGACGGTGGGGTTCGGGGCCCGCAACCTGGCCGATCTCGACCGCGGGCTCGCGGAGATGGTGCGCGTGCTGAAGCCGGATGGGCGCCTGGTGATCCTCGAGATCACCCAGCCTCGCCGCCAGCCGCTGTCCGCGTTCTTCTCGCTGTGGTTCGATCGGATCGTGCCGCTGCTCGGCGGCCTGGCGGGCGATCGGGACGCCTATACCTACCTGCCCGAGTCGGTGAAGCGGTTTCCGGAGCCCGAGGGGCTCGCCGCGAGGATGGCCGCGGCCGGGATCGGGCGAATCCGCTACCTGGTGCTGGCCGGTGGCATCATCGCAATTCACTCCGGAACCAGAGAGGACTGAACCGGGCGAGGGAGGCCGGGAGCAAGGGAGCCCATGGGAGCGACGACGTGAACCGCACCACCGTGCCACCGCCGGTGACATTGGTGCTGGACCAGGCCGACGCGTGGCTTCCCGCGCGGATGGAGGCGGTGGAGGAGCGACTCCGCGCTCTGGTGGAGGGCCACGGCGACGCGCTCTCGGACGACGCCGGAGCCACGCTCGCCGCCGGCGGCAAGCGGCTGCGCCCGATGCTCGTGCTCCTCAGCGCGGGACCGGCGGCGGGGGAAGCGGCGATCCGGGCGGCGACGGCGATCGAGCTCGTACACATGGCGACCCTGGTCCACGACGACGTCCTCGACGGCGCGCCCCTGCGACGCGGGCGACCGACGGTGGTCGCCCGCTCCGGCCGCGGGCGGGCGCTCGCGGTGGGCGACCTGCTCTTCTCGCGCGCCTTCGCGGAGCTCGGCAGGGATGGAGCGCAAAGGCAGGTCGAGCTCTTGTCTCGGGCATCGGTGGGGCTCGCGCTCGGGGAACTCGCGCAGCGCCGCGACGCCTTCGACTTGACGATCTCGGCCGAGCGCTACCTGGAGCGCTGCGAGCTGAAGACCGCCCGCCTCTTCGAGTGCGCCTGCGTGATCGGTGACCCGGAGAGGGGCGACGAGGCGCTGGAGGCCTTCGGACGCGGACTCGGCCTGGCGTTCCAGCTTCTCGATGACGTGCTGGACGTCACCGGGCCCCCCGAGCGCACCGGGAAGGCCCGCGGCACCGATCTCCGCGATGGCACCGTCACCCTGCCGCTGATCCTCGCGCGCGACCTTGACCCGTCGCTCGGAGCAATCAGGCTCCACCAGCTCGACGCCGACGCCGCGGAGGCGGTGTGCGACCGGATCGCCGCCACCGGCGTCCTGGAGGAGGTTCGCGCGGACGCGGCCGAGCGGGTTCGAGCGGCGAAGGCGGCGCTCGAACGCTCCTCGATCGACGCGGAGAGGCTCCAGCTGCTGGAGCTGGTCGCCGACGGCGTCGTCGAGCGCTACTCGTAGCGGGTATTCCAGTGAGGAGCTTTAGCTCCGAAACTGGCTGGTGCCGTTAGGGGTTCTTCCAGTGAGGAGCTTTAGCTCCGAAACTGGCTGGTGCCGTTAGGGGTCCTAGAAGTCCTCGGGGAGGATCAGGTCCGCGTCCAGCGCGGACACGAAGCGCGCGATCTGGTCCTCCATGTTCGCCCGGACGAGGAGGTTCAGGTCGTCGAGCACGGACTCGGTACCGCGGTCGAGAGCTTCGTCGAGCCGGTCGACCACGTTCTGGCTGTAAAGACCGCCGCCGTTCCACTCGCATTCGGGGCAGCGAAGCGCGACGTGCCAATGACGATCTCTCGCCGGCGCCCAGTCGGTCGGATAGACGAGATCGGAGTTGCAGGCGGGGCAGACGTGAAGGTCGTCGCGGCCGCGGCGGGTCGTCGAAGTCGTGCGTGTCTCGAAGATGCCCGGTTCCAGCCCGCGCTCGAGCGAGCCGCCCCCGCCCCCCGCTGTCTGCCTCTCTGCCACTTCGGGTGCTGTATCGGCGCGGGACCCCAGATGCTTTAGATACTGGCCCCTAGAAACACCCAGGGTGCGGATCTTTGGACCGCTTATGAAGCCCTGGGTCGCGCCCACGCACCAATAGACTCGTTCCATGAGCGCGGAGCCACGAGAAGCGAGCTTGGACCTGGGGCGAAGCGCGGCGCAGCCCTGATGGTGCTCTCAGATCGCACGATCAAGGCGGAGATCGAGGCCGGGCGGATCGTGATCGATCCCTTCGATGAGGCGATGATCCAGCCGTCGAGCGTCGACGTGCGCGTCGACCGGCGCTTCCGCGTCTTCCACAACGCCCGCTATCCGTTCATCGACGTTCGCCAGCCGATGGAGGACCTGACCGAGGTCGTTGAGGTTTCCGGGGAGGATCCGTTCATCCTCCATCCGGGGGAATTCGTTCTGGGGCAGACGCTGGAACGGGTTCGGTTGCCGGACGATGTCGTCGCTCGATTGGAGGGGAAGAGCTCATTGGGGCGCCTTGGACTGCTGATTCACAGCACCGCGGGCTGGGTCGATGCGGGCTTTGAGGGCAACCTGACGCTCGAGCTGTCGAACGTCGCCAACCTGCCGGTGACGATCTACCACGGGATGCCGATCGGGCAGATCTCTTTCATGCGCATGGACGCTCCGGTGGCGCGGCCGTACGGCTCGGGCGATGCGGATAGCAAGTACCAGGGGCAGGCAGAGCCCACGCCCAGCCGCTTCTACCTCAATTTCAAGCGCTAGCGCGGTTGTGGCGCCCGCGGCCCGGCACGGGTACCATCTAGTCGATGCCGGGCAACATTGGATTCCCTGAGATCCTCGTCGTCTTGATCATCGCCTTGATCATCTTCGGTCCGAAGCGCCTGCCGGAGCTCGGGCGGTCGATGGGCAGGGGCATTCGCGAGTTCAGGCACTCGATTTCGGGCAAGGACGACGAGGAGGAATCGCCGTCGAAGCCCGCTCAGATCGAGGGCACGGAGAAGCCCGCGGAGCCCGTGGAGGGCGAGGTCGTAACCGACCACCGCACCTGAGCGTGCCGTGGCCCGTCTGAGGGCAGCAAAGTTCGACGAACAGATGACGCTCGTCGAGCATCTCGACGAGCTTCGCACGCGGCTGATCGTCTCGATTGCCGTGCTGGTCGTCGCCTGCGGGCTGTGCTTCTGGCAGAACCACCTGATCCTGCACATCGCCAACAAGCCGCTGCCGGCCGGGTTCAAGCCGATCACATTCGGCGTCACCGAGCCGTTCATGACCACGCTCAAGGTCTCGATCTACGCGGGGATCCTGATCGCCTTGCCGATCCTCCTCTACCAGGCGTACGCGTTTCTCCTGCCGGCACTGAGGCCGGTCGAGAGGCGGGTGGTGTGGCCGTTCCTGTTCCTGATCCCGGTGCTGTTCGTAGCCGGGGTCGTCTTCTCCTACTTCGTCGTCGTGCCGGCAGCGCTCAAGTTCCTGCTCCACTTCAACAACGACCAGTTCAACGTCCAGGTGCGGGCAAGCGAGTACTACAGCTTCTTCCTGATGACCCTGATCGCGCTGGGCCTGGTCTTCCAGGTGCCTATGGGCATCGTGGCCCTGACGCGGATCGGGATTATCACGCCGGAGCAGCTCTCCCACAATCGTCGCTACGCCTACTTCGCGCTGGCGGTGGTGGCGATGGTGCTCCCCGGAACAGACCCGATCACGATGTTGATCGAGCTCGCCCCGCTGCTGGCGCTGTTCGAGCTGTCGTTGATCCTGTCGCGAATGGTGGGAAGGTCGGCCGATCGTTCGCGGGCGCCGGAGCCGGAGGCGCCGGGCAGTCCCGCGAGCTAGATGGGCGGCTCACCGACCATCTAGGCTCCGCCGATGCTCTTCGATCTTCGGGGCAAGCGAAAGCGCGCCGTGCAGGTGGTCTACGCCGGTCTGGCGCTGATCTTCTTGGTCGGGTTCGTCGGCTTCTCGATCGGTAGCGGCAACGCACCCGGCGGCCTGCTCGACGCTATCGGTCTCGGAGGGAACAGCAACTCCGGCGGGTCGTTGGGCAACGAGTTCGACCCGCAGATCGCTGCGGCCAACGCGCGGCTCGCGAAGCATCCCAACGACACGGCCTCGCTCCTGAAGCTCGCCAAGTACGAGTACCTGAAGGGAAAGCTGGGTGTGACCCAGGACCAGACGACGGGGCAGATCTCGATCTCCCAGGACGGTCATACCGAGCTTGGAAAGGCTGCCGACGCGTGGAACAAGTACCTGCGGGTGAACAAGGGGAAGCCGAATGCCGACGTTGCCGCGCTGCTCGTCAACGCCTTCATCTTCCTGAACGACCCCGCCGGGGCCGCTCGGACCGAGGAGATCGTCGCCGCGGCCCAGCCAAGCCAGAACTCCTACGGCAACCTCGCCATCTACCGCTACCTGTCGGGGGACATCTCGGGCGGCGACGCCGCCGCGGCGAAGGCCGCGAAGCTCGCCCCGAAGTCCCTGCGAAACCAGACCAAGCAGCAGCTCGCCACCTACCGAAAGCAGGGCATCAAGCTGAAGAAGCAGCAGGCGAAGGCGGCCAAGAAGGCTCCTCCGTCGACGACCCCGGGCGCCAATCCGCTCGGCGCTCCCTTGGGCGGGGTGGGCGGCACCTCGACCACTCCCTAGGCGAGCGATTCAGCGTTCCGGCCGTCGCTGCTCCGGTGCTGGGTTCCTTTTGACCCGCATAGCGAGTCACATGGAACCCACCGCGGCCGGGCCGGCGGCTGGGGGCATAGAACCCACCGCGGCCGGGCTTCCGCGGGGGGAGAGGCCCTCGCTACCATCCGGCCGGGGCCGTTAGCTCAATTGGTAGAGCAGGGGCCTCTTAAGCCCAAGGTTGAAGGTTCGAGTCCTTCACGGCCCATGGTGGACAGGCCCCAAGCCGGCAGGCCTGTCGCACCAGACTTCCCGGTGGGTCTGGAGTGCGCGGGGAGAGGCTGGTTAGGGAACGGCGGTCATCAGGTACCGGCGCACGTACGGTGCAAGTCGGTCGATGCCGCAAGCCCGCGTCGCGCCGCCCTCGCCGGCCACGCAATCGAGGTTTGCGGCGTATACGCCGCAAACTTGACCCGCGTCGCAATCCGGCTGCACCCGGTCGAGGTTTGCGGCGGGTTCGCACTGAGCCGTTGCCGCCGGTCCTCGCGACTCTGCCCGCGGCACGGGCTTTGGGCCCGCGGGGGAAGTCTGGTGGCCGCTCCCTAACCAGCCTCTCCCCGCGAGTCCTCGTGGGTTCAGCCGTCGTTACGGGCCGCGACCGCCGGGTAGCGGGGGCCCGATGCGTTACTTCTACGGGGCGGCCCACGAGCAGTTTCCGCCGGACGACCTGCTCCGCCAGGCGGTTGAGGCGGAGCGCGCCGGATTCGACGGCATCGCGTGCAGCGACCATCTCCAGCCCTGGTGGGAGGATGGCGAATCCGGGCACGCGTGGGTCTGGCTGGGCGCCGTCGGGCAGGCGACAGAGCGGGCCGCAATCGGCAGCGCGGTGACTCCCCCGGGGCCCCGCTACCACCCCGTGTTGATCGCCCAGGCGTGGGCGACGCTCGAGCGCATGTTCCCCGGCCGCCCGTTCCTCGGCATCGGCTCGGGCGAGTCGCTGAACGAATCGCCCCTGGGCGCGCAGTGGCCCTCCGTCGGCGAGCAGATCGATCGCATGGAGGAGGCGCTGGAGATGATCAACGCGCTGTTCGTCGGCGAGCGGATCGCAGACGGCGGGCGGTTCTTCGGCGCCGACGGCGCCTACCTGCACACCCGCCCCGACCGGCGCCCTCCGATCTACGTATCGGCCTTCGGCAAGCGCTCCGCCGGCGTGGCGGCGCGTCATGCGGATGGGCTCTGGACGCTCGCCGACCCGGAGAGCGCGCCCGAGGTCATCGACGCCTATCGCGCCGCCTGCGACGATGCGGGGCGAGAGCCGGGGGAGATCGTGCTGCAGGCGCAGTTCTCGTGGGCGGCTGACGACGCCGCCGCGCTGGAGGGGGCCCGGGTCTGGAAGGGCGCCCAACCTGACGAGTTCTACACGGACGACTGGCACGACCCGCGGCGCATGTATGAGCGAGGGGAGGAGCAGGTCTCAGACGAGGAGCTGCGGGAGGCGTTGATCGTCTCGCCCGACCCCGAGACGCACGTCGAGCGGATTCGCGAGGCTGAGGAGCTTGGGGCGACGATCCTCGCGCTCATGAACTGCTCGGGCGCTGACCCGCATGGCGCGATCGAGGTCTATGCCGAGCGGGTGCTGCCGGCGCTAGGAGCGGTCCGCGCCTAAGCCCGATCGATCGCGCTCCAGCTCTCGCATCCGATCGCGTGCCCGCCGGCGCTGCGAGACGAGTTCCTCCTCGAGGTGGGCGATCTCGTCGCGGCGGCGGCGAACCAGCTCCAGCTGTCGGGCGATGTGTCTCAGGGCCTCCTCCAGGATCTGGCGGCGCCGTACCGGATCCTCCACCCCCCGTCGCCACTCGCGTCTGAGCGCCGCCCTCGCGTCCTGGGCCGCGACGAGCTGCTTGAGCTCGTCGAGCGAGAGCCCCAGAAGCTCTTTGAATCGCAGCAGGCTCCGCAGCCTCTCGACCGCGGCCTCGTCGTAGAGACGATGGCGCCCGGCCTCGCGCCCCTCCGCCGACGGGAGAAGCCCGATCTCCTCGTAGTAGCGAATGGTGCGCGGGGTGGTGCCGGTCAGCTCGGCGACGTCGCCGATCCGGAGCGACTGGGTGCGCGCCGGGTCGCTCACGCGGCCTCCACCGCGGCCGCTCCCCCTCGCGCGTGGCGCGGGCGCAACAGCGAGACCACCGCGCCGACGACCGACGTCGCCGCGAGCACCCACAACGCCGTGTGCATGTTCGCGATGAAGGGCGCGAGCTTGGCGTCCGAGAGCCCGCTGGCCAGGCCCGAGAAGATCTTGAACAACACCGGCTTCGGGACCGCGGCGGTGACGATGGCGAGGACGAAGGCGATCGAGATCACGGCACCCGTGTTCTGCAGCATCGTCCGGGCGCCCGCGGCGATGCCTCGCCGGTGGCTGGGGACCGCCCCCATCATGGCTGCCGTGTTCGGCGAGTTGAACATCCCAGAGCCGATCCCGACGAGGAGCAGCCAGAGCGTGCTCTGCCAGTAGGGGCTATGCGCCTGGAGGGTGGTCATGAGCGCGAGGGCAGCGGCCGAGACGAGCATTCCGGCCGCCGCCAGCCCCCGCGAGCCGTGGCGGTCCGCGAAGGCGCCGGCGATCGGCGAGGAGATCAGCATCCCGATTGCCATGGGGGTGAGCTTGATGCCCGCGGTGATCGGGTCGTCGCCCTGCGCCCCCTGGAAGTAGAAGACGAACACGAACAGGAGGGCGAAGCGGGAGAGGCCGTTGATGAACGCGGCAGCGGTGGCGGCGGCGAACATGCGATTTTCGAAGATCGTCAGGTCGAGCATCGGCGCGTGGCCTCGGAGCTCGATCCAGACGAACAGCGGGAGCAGGACGCCCGCGCTGAGAAGGCCGGCGATCACCAGCGGGTCCTCCCATCCCGAGATTCCGCCGCGTGAGACGCCGTAGACGAGTCCCGTCAGACCCGCGAGGAAGGCGGCTGTACCCGGCAGATCGAGCCCTCGCACCGGGTCGCGTCTGGCCAGCTCCCGCAGGACGAGGCCGCCCCACAGCGCTCCGGCGAGGCCGAGCGGCACGTTGAACCAGAACACCCAGTGCCAGGAGATCGCCACCAGCGCGCCCCCGAGCACCGGCCCGAGAACCAGGCCGACGGCGGCGACCATCGTGTTGGTGCCCATCGCCAGCCCGAGCTGCTCGCGCGGGAACGCGTCCGTGACCAGGGCGGCGGCGTTCGCGAACAGGAAGGCCCCGCCGACCCCCTGGGCGACGCGCCACAGGATCAGCTGGGTCCCGTCCGCCGCGAACCCCGCGCCGAGCGACGCCAGTGCGAAGACAACGAAGCCGCCGACGTAGGCCCGCTTGCGGCCGAACAGGTCCGAGAGCCGTCCCGCCGTCAACACCAGGACGGTGGACGCGATCATGTAGGCGAGGATCACCCAGACCAGCTGCAGGAGCGTTGTGCCGAGGCTGCGCTCGAGGTCGGGTAGAGCGATGATCAGGGTGCCCGAGTTGACCGTCGCGAGCAGCATCCCGAGGCTCGTGCAGGAGAGCGCCCACCACTTGTAGTGCCGGTGCTCGGCGGAGACCCCCGGCCGCCGCAACCCCTTGCGCCGAGCAATAAAGTTAACGTTCACGTAAGAATCATGTTAGTTGCTATCGGAGGCGATGCGAGTCTCCGCGGCGTCCAGGAACCGAGCGACCTCGTCGCGGTCGAGGGGTGCCGGGCGGTCGAGGGCGGCGATGGCGCCCGCCGCCAGCGCGGGCGGAGTCAGGCCACGCACGGAAGCCCACCGCGCCGCGGCCGGCTTGGATGACCAGCGTCCCTCGCTGACGAACCGGAGAGCGCGGCAGGCGCTCAGCACTGCCTCCGAGTCCTCGGCGCAACCGCGGTGCCAGCGGAGGGACTCGACGAGCACGGGCGCCAGAGCCGCGGGCTGCACCTGCGCAAAGGTGTCCTCGGCCGGCGCTCCCAGGAGCGGGAACGCGGCCTGGGCGAGGATGCTGCGGTCGATGGGAAACCAGTGGTCGGCCTCCTGGCTGTCGCCGTAATCGGCGCGAAGCGGGACTCGCGCGCCGGTGTTCAGGTTCAACTCAAAGTCCCTCGCCGCCGTTGACGAGCGGGCGGTCTCGAGCCGATAGACCACGAGCTCCAGCTTCGGCGCGGGGCAAGCCATGGCCTCGTGGCGAACGCCCTGGACGATGAGCCGCTTCGTCTCTCGGAGCAAACTCGAGCGAACCACGACCGCCACGTCGAGGTCGCTGGCGTCGGGACGATAGCCGCCCAGCGCCCACGATCCGCCCGCGTAGACGCCGACCAGATCGCCACGGAGCAGGACGGCGAGTCGCCGGGCCAGGCTCGATAGATACGGGAGTTCGCGGTCGCGAGGGGCCGGTTTGGAAGCGATCTGACAGGGTAAGGAGAACCGCAGCAGCAGAGGGGAGTGAGACATCGGCAGCGCGCGGTGGAGGAACCGATGGATTGGCGCCGCGGCGTTGATTTGCGCCGGGGCGGTGCTCGCAGGCTGCGGCAGCTCCACCGGCGGTGGGCCCGTGACGTTGACCTGGTTCGTCGCCACCCAGCCCGGCGGCACGATCCAGGAGGTCGCGAAGCAGTGCAGTGACCAGTCGAACGGTCAGTACACGATCTCCGTCAACCTGCTGCCCACCACGGCCAGCGACCAGCGCGAGCAGCTGGTGCGCCGGCTCGCGGCGAAGGACTCAACCGTCGACCTGATCGGGATGGACGTGATCTGGACCGCTGAGTTCGCGAACGCCAAGTGGATCAAGCCATTCCCCGCCTCGCTAGCGAAGAAGGTGACGAGGGGCGACTTTCCGAGCGTGATCAAGACCGCGACCTTCGAGGGACAGATCTACGGCGCTCCCTTCAATTCGAACACGCAGCTCCTCTGGTACCGGAAGGACCTCGTGTCCAAGCCGCCCAAGACCTGGAGCCAGATGATCAGCGAGGCTGACAAGCTCGCCTCCGAGGGTAAGCCGGCGACGATCCAGGTCCAGGCCAACAAGTACGAGGGCTTCACCGTCTGGGCGAACGCGCTGATCGAATCCGCAGGCACGAAGGTGCTGTCCGGCCCGCTGACGGTGGCGTTGGCCCCGAAGCCGACTGATGAGGCGCTGGCGTTGATGGGCGAGCTCGCCCAGTCGCCGGCAGCGGCCACCAACATCTCCACTTCGACCGAGGACACCGCCCGGCTCGGCTTCGAGGCCGGCACCTCCGCGTTCATGGTCAACTACACCTTCGCGCTCTCGAGCGCTCAGGCAAACGCGCCCGACGTCGCCAAGAACATGGGCTTCGCGAAGTACCCCAGGGTCGTGGCGAGCCGCCCGAGCAAGCCGCCCCTCGGAGGATTCAACATCGGCGTGGGCGCCTACTC
>JBKPIV010000119.1:0-14989 GCA_046730395.1 Actinomycetota bacterium
TGGCGCCATGACCACGGCTACGCCGGAGGGGGCGCGTCATCTCCCGCGGATCGGGGTCGCGCTGCGAGAGGGCGAGCGGGTGATGCCGCTCGAGCTCTTCTTCGATCTCGTCTTCGTGCTGGCGATCACGCAGTGCACGGCATTGATGTACGGCGAGCCGACCTGGGCCGGGCTCGCGAAGGGAATGCTGGTGCTCGGGATCCTGTGGTGGTCGTGGGTCGGGTACGCGTGGCTGACGAGCGTCGTCGACCCAGAGGAGGGCGCCGTCCGGATCGCGCTGTTCGCCGCGATGGCGGCGCTGCTGATCGTCGCGATCTGCGTTCCTCAGGCCTTCGGCGATCTCGCGCTCGAATTCGCGCTCGCCTACGGAGCCGTGCGGGCGGCTCACATCACGCTCTTCGTACTCGCCAGCCGCGACGACCCATCGCTTCGCCACTCCGTCGTCGGCCTGGCGGCGAGCACGGCGATCGGAGTCGGCCTGCTGGTGGCCGCCTCGTTCGTGAACGGCCTCGCGCAGGGCGGGCTGTGGGCGCTCGCGCTGGCGCTCGACATGGGGGGCCCGTTCCTCTTCGGTTCCGAGGGCTGGAAGCTCGTGCCGGGGCACTTCGCCGAGCGTCACGGGCTGATCATCATCATCGCCCTCGGCGAGTCGATCGTGGCGATCGGCGTCGGCGCCGAGGCTCACCTGACGGTGGGCATCGTGACGGCCGCTGTCCTCGGCATCACGCTCGCCGCCGCGCTGTGGTGGATCTATTTCGACGTCGTGGCACTGGTGTCGGCGCGACGCCTGGGGCGCGCGGCCGAAGGGCGCGAGCGAAACGAGCTCGCGCGCGACTCCTACTCATACCTGCACCTCCCGATGGTGGCGGGGATCGTCCTCGTAGCTCTGGCGCTGAAGAAGACGCTCGGCCACGTGGGCGACTCGCTCGATTCCGTGATCGCCTTCGCCCTCCTGGGCGGCGTCGCCTTCTATCTCCTCGGCCACGTCGCCTTCCGCTTCCGACACATCCATACGATCAACCGGCAGCGGCTGCTCCTCGCCCTGGTCCTGTTCGCGTTGCTGCCGGCGGCGGTCGAGATCCCGGCGCTCGCGACGCTCGCGATCGTCACCGCGCTCCTGTGCGCGATGATCGTGTACGAGACGGCCAGCTACGGGGAGGGGCGGGCGCGCGTGCGCCACGAGGGATTCGCGCCCGAGCGGCCCTCGACCTAAGGGCGTCTACAAGCCGCCCTCGCCCTCGTCGCTCTCTGTCCCGAACTCCCGCCAAGGACTAGGCTGCGCCCGTGGCGAACGGATTCGGCCCTCCGTACTCTGCCGAGGAGCGCCGCCAGGCCGGGAAGGCCCAGCGCGCCGCAGTGCCGCGGTCGAGCCACGCCGCGTGGAAGCCGCCGCGGCACCGCCCCGACCCGATCACGATCCTCGAGGAGCAGGGTCGCCACCGGATCGCCGAGTTGCTTCCCATCCGACACGCGCGCATGGCCGCGTCCCCATTCGGCTTCCTGCGTGGCTCGCCCGCAGTGATGGCGTCGGACCTCGCCTCGCTTCCGAGTCCGGGAATCAACGTTCAGGCGTGCGGCGACGCGCATCTCATGAACTTCGGCGTCTGGGCAACCCCGGAGCGCAACCTGGTGTTCGAGGTCAACGATTTCGACGAGACGCTGCCGGCGCCGTTCGAGTGGGACGTCAAGCGCCTCGGCGTCAGCGTCTACGTCGCGGGCCGCGGGAACGGCTTCAGCGAGCCCGATTGCGCAACGGCGGCGCGCGCCGCGGTCGCCGCGTACCGAGAGAAGATGCTCGCGGTGGCGCGGACGGACCACCTCCAGCAGTGGTACGACCGGATCGACGTGGAGCGGGTGATGTCGTTGGTGCGCTCCGAGGAGCGCCGCGTGGCAGAGCAAGTGGTGCGAAAGGCGCGTCGACACACTCACGTGGGCGCGCTGGAGAAGCTGACCAAGATCATCGACGGCCAGCGCCGCTTCGTGGACCAGCCGCCCCTTATCGAGCGGATCCCCGAACCCGACTGGGTGTTTCACACCAGGGCTGCGTACCGGGAGTACGTGCGGTCGCTGCCCGAGGATCGCCGCGTGCTGCTGCGCCGCTACCGATTCGTCGACACCGCGCGCAAGGTGGTCGGCGTTGGCAGCGTGGGAACCGACACTCGCGTTGTGCTGCTGCTCGGGGACGACGAGGCGGACCCGCTCTTCCTACAGCTGAAGGAGGCCCAGCGGTCGGTGCTCGAGCCGTATGCGGCCCGCTGTCCGTACCGACACCAGGGCCGGCGGGTGGTCTGCGGCCAGCGCCTGATGCAGGCGGCGAGCGACATCTTTCTCGGCTGGATGCGCTCTCACGGGCGCCACTACTACGTGCGCCAGCTCCGCGACATGAAGGGGTCGGCGGTGGTTGAGGCGTTCCGCCCTGAGGCGCTCGAGCACTATGCCGCGCTCTGCGGCGCCGAGCTCGCCCGGGCCCACGCCCGCGGCGGCGACGCGGCCGCGATGGCCGGCTATCTGGGGCGCGGCGACGCCTTCGACCGCGCCGTGGCGAAGTTCGCTGCCGCCTACGCCGACCAGACCGAGGCCGACCATGCCGCGCTCACCGCCGCGGTGAAGTCGGGGCGCGTGGAGGCGGCCGCCGGCCTATGAACGAGGGCGGCAGGACGATCGTCTTCTTCCCCGAGGGCGCCTTCGGGCCCACGAATAACTGCGTGGGCATCGGCGAGGTGCTGAAAGCGCGCGGTCACCGGGTCGTGTTCGTGATCGAGGAGTCGTTCGCCGGCACGCTGGAGGAGCGGGGGTTTGAGGAGCGTCTGATGCGCCTGGCGCCCCCACCCGAGCAGGAGGAGGAGCCGGGCCAGTTCTGGAAGGACTACATCCGCGACACCGCGCCCGTGTTTCGCAAGACGACGTTCGAGCAGCTCGCCGAGTTCATAGTCCCGACCTGGCAGGCCCTGCTCGACGGGGCGCGCTACGTCGACGATCGGCTGGTCGAGATCTTCGACGAGCTCGATCCAGACGCCATCGTCGAGGACAACGTCTGCGCCTTCCCGGCCATCCCGGCGAGCGGCCGCCCGTGGACGCGGATCGTGTCCTGCAACCCGCTGGAGATCAAGGACCCCGCCCTGCCGCCGCCGTTCTCGGGGCTCCCCGTCGATGACCGGAGCGAGTGGGACGGCTTCCGCGCCGAGTATCGGCGCGTGATCGAGGAGATGTGGGCGGATTTCAACGACTTCTGCACGGCGCGCGGGGCCCCCCAGCTCCCCGACGGCGAGCTGATCCATACCTCGCCATGGCTCAACCTCTATCTGTACCCGCGCGAGCTCGACTATCCGCGCTCCAGGCCGCTCGGGCCCACCTGGCACAACCTCGAGTCGAGCGTCCGCGCGAGCGACGCCCCGTGGTCCGCACCGCCGGAGCTCGAGGGCGAGGGCGCGCTGATCTACCTGAGCCTGGGGTCGCTCGGGTCAGCCGACGTCGAGCTGATGGAAAGGCTGGTGGAGGCGCTCGGCAGCACCCCTCACCGCTACGTGGTCTCGAAGGGACCCCAGCACGACCGATACGAGCTCGCCCCGAACATGGCGGGCGCCGAGTTCCTCCCCCAGGTCTCGGTGCTCCCGCAGGTGGACTTGGTGATCACCCACGGGGGCAACAACACGGTCACCGAGTGCATGCACTTCGGCAAGCCGATGGTCGTCCTGCCGATCTTCTGGGACCAACACGACAACGCGCAGCGCGTCGACGAGACGGGCTTCGGCGCCCGGCTGCCCACCTACTCGTTCGGGGACGACGACCTCGCCGGCGCGATCGACCGCTTGCTCGACGATCGGGACCTGGACCGGCGACTCGGGGAGGTCTCGCGTCGACTCCAGGAGCACCCCGGCAACGCCCGCGCGGCAGAGCTGATCGAACGCGTCGCCCGGACCGCCGAGCGCGTCGCGGGGTAGCGCGCTCAGCCGCGGCCGAGGGCGAGCATGTCGTCGAGCACCTCGCCGTAGGCGCCGACCGCGATCGACAGGTGACCGTGCGCCTCGAGCAGGTGCGCCCGGGCGCCGGGAACGTGAGCCGCGAGCCATTCGCCGTGCGCAAACGGCACGAAGCGATCCTTCGCCCCCTGCCAGATCGCCACCGGCACCGAGATCGACTCGAGCTCGAATCCCCAGTGGCGCATGAACGCGAGGTCGTCGTCGAACCATCCCCAGATCCCGCTCGCGACCGCCCTGTGGAAGCTCGCCGCCACGTGATCCGCGTAGTCGCCGGTGAGCGCCTCGCGATCGGGTTCGGAGAGGAGGTCGCCGAGCGCCTTGTGGACCTCTGGGCCGTCGACGGTCCGAAGGTGGGAGGCGATCCTCTCGAGGAACTCCTCGAGCACGGCCCCGCCCCGCTCGGCGGCCGCGAACTCCTCGAGATTCTCCTCCGCCATGCCCACCGACCATTCGAGTCCCCCGGCGCAGCGGGGCGCCACGCCGGCCACGGTCACGGCCGCGATCAGCCGGTCCGCAAGCAGGGCGGCACAGGCGAGCGCGTGCGGACCGCCGCCGGATCCGCCCAGGGTGTAGAAGCGCTCCGCTCCGAGGGCGTCCGCGATGGAGGCGGCGTCGGGGCCGCAATCGGCGACCGTGCGGCCCTCTACGCGGTCGGACTCGCCGTAGCCCGGGCGCGAGTAGACCGCGTGGCGAAGCCCGCGCTCGGCCCCCGCCGCCACCATCGGCGGATAGAGGAGCGCGGCGCCGGGCGTTCCCGGGTGCACCAGGAGCAGCTCGCCGTCCTCCGGGCCGGCGACCGCCACCTCCAGGCCCCTGCCATCCGCGGCAGGGACGGTGAGGGTCTCGGTCGCCACCGGGCTGTTCTAGCAAGCTCGGGAGGCATGATGTGGGTTAGGGGCGTGTGCGGGGGCGCCTGGAAGCGAGCCGGGCGCGGCCGACGGGCGAAGCCCGTACTTGAGAGTACGGGCGAGTCCCGGAGGGCGTGATCCGGCGACGCTGCCCAGGCGTCATCCGCGCGCGCGGATAGCCCGCATCAGGCCTCTAGGCGTGGTCGCCGCGACGGTGCGCGCTCGCGAGCCGCCAGTACTCCACCGCGTCCTCGCCTGGGAGCCAGCCGGGGAGCGCGAGCGCGAGGCGGTCGGCGATCGCCACGGCGTACTTCTCGTAGCTGGAGCGCATCTTGTCCAGCTTCGGCTTCGCCTCGCCGTCACCTGCGAGCTCGAGGCCAGCGTTTCGAAGCCGGCCCTGCAGGTCCTCGAGCTCGGCGTCGGACAAGCGATCGACCGGCTCCGCCCGGATGTTGGTGCGGTAGCTGTAGGCGAGGTCGGCGAGGGCGTGGCGGCCGATGGCGAAGGTGACCTCCGCCCCCAGCGAGCGCCCCGGCGCGTAGGCGATGGAGAAGGCCGAGGCGTCGACCACGGTGGTCAGCGCCGCGAGCCAGTTCTGGTTCACGTGCTGGGAGCGAAACCAGCCGATGATCGGATACGAGAGCTGGGTCTCCATGACCTCGGCCGCCCAGGTCTCCCACTCGCGGAGGTAGCCATCGATCTCCCCCCACCCGCGCTCGCCGGAGCGCTCGAGAAGGGCCCCGGCGGTGGGCGGGGAACCGGCGCGGGGATCCAGCTGGGAGATCGCCGTCTCGCGGCGGGAGAAGGCCTGGAAGAGCGCCGGCAGGTATCCGATCGAGATGAACAGGACGGCGAATCCGGAGGCGGCCTCGGCGATCTGAAGGAACTTGGCGACCCCGCTCACCGGTGTCGTGGTCGTCGATGCGGTGAAGAACGAGCCGGCGCTGAAGTAGAGGTCGTTGCCGAACGCGTCCGGGTTGGCGCCGCCGAGGTTCGACCGATCGGCCCAGTGCAGGCCGGCAAAGCCGACGATTACTCCGGCGCTGAGGAAGGCGAGGACGAAGAGCAGGCCAATGGGCCCGAAGATGCCGAGCATCGTGTCGGCGGCGACCCGAGAGCGGCGGGCCGCCACCCAGCGCCAAGGGCGCCAGACGATGACGAAGAACTGGCGCGCGATCCGCGGATCCCGCTTCACCCGCCTCGGCAGGAGGAAGGTGATGAAGAACTCCGCGAGCATCCCCGCGATCAGCGCCACGCTTGCGATCCCGACCACCACTCGCATGGGCGCGGAGACTGGCAGATGCTGGACCTAGACTGGACTTGGGCCATGGCCGCGATACGGAGAGATCAAGTGGATGCGCGACGGATCGCGATCGCGGCGCTGGAGCTCGTCGCGGCGGTGGCGGTAGCGACGGGGCTCGTCGCCCTGCTCGACGAGGTCGCCCCCGTGACCGGGCTCGGCGTGCTCTACATCCTCGCCGTCCTGTTCGTCGCCATCCGCCGAGGCCAGCTCGCGGCGCTCACCACCGCGGTCCTCAGCGTGATCACGCTCAACTTCTTCTTCATCGAGCCCCGCTACCACCTAACGATCGCCGACTCGCAGAACGTGGTGGCGCTCGGCGTGTTCCTGATCGCCGCTCTGGTCGTGAGCAGGCTCGCCGCTTCGGCTCGCGACCAGAGACGAGAGGCGGAGCGCCGCGCGCTCCTGGCCTCGGCGCGTGAGCGCGAGGCGACCATCCTCGCCGAGGCAGCCTCCTCGCTGCTCGCCGGCGGCGACCTCGAGAACGAGCTCGCGCATCTCGAGACAACCGCCTGGCTGCCCGCGGAGGCCGGGATTCGAATCGAGCTCTCGCCGGCGCCGACGCAGCGCGGCGAGGAGATCGCTGTGCCACTGTCGGCGACCCGCCCCGGATGGGTCTACGGAACGCCCGAGGCCGGATGGGATCGCGAGAGCCTCGAACGGGTCGCCGAGGCACTCGCCGGCGTCCTCGAGGTCGCGCGCGAGCGAGATCGCCTGGTGGCCCGCTCGGCCGAGGCCGAGGCCGCGCGGCGCGCCGATGTCGCTAAGACCGCCCTCCTGCACGCGATCTCGCATGACCTTCGCTCGCCGCTGACGGCGGTCACCACGGCGGCCAGCGGCCTGCGGCATGACTCGCTCGAGAGCGGCGATCGGGAGGCTCTCGTCCAGGCGATTGAGGCCGAGTCGGACCGTCTGTCCCGCCTCGTCGATGACCTCCTGGACCTGTCGCGGATCGAGGCGGGAGCCGTCCATCCCCGCACGGATTGGTGCGACTTGAGCGACGTGGTGGCCAGCGCGGTGGCGCAGATCGCCACGCGCGAGGACCAGCACCTGATCGACCTCGACCTGCCCACGGACCTGCCGCTCGTTCGCGCGGACGCCGCGCAGGTCGAGCGGGTGTTCTCGAACCTGCTGTCAAACGCCCTCAAGTTCTCGCCCCCGGGATCCGCCGTCCGCGTGAGCGGCGGCTCCGGGGCCGGCAAGGTGACGGTGCGGGTGAGCGACCAGGGGGGCGGGGTTCCGCGCACGAAGCGCGCTGAGATCTTCAAGCCGTTCGTGCGTGGGCGGGACCCGAAGGGTGGATCTGGGCTGGGGCTCGCGATCTGCAAGGGCTTGGTCGAGGCGAACGGGGGCGAGATCCGGCTGGAGAGCGCGGGCGCCCCCGGGGCAACCTTCTCGGTGTCGTTCCCGCTGGTCTCGCAGCCCGTGGGCGCCCAATGAACGAAGCCGGGAAACAGGCAGGCGGCGAGGGCGCAAGGGTCCTCGTCGTCGACGACGAGCCCCAGATCGTGCGTGCGCTCAAGGTCATCCTGCGAAGCGCCGGCTACGCGACCGAGCAGGCCGAGACCAAGGAGGAGGCGCTCAACGCCGTCTCGGTGCGCCCACCGGACGCGATGGTGCTCGATCTCGTGCTACCCGATGGCAGCGGGGTCGACGTGTGCGTGGACGTGCGGCGCTGGAGCAGCCTGCCGATCGTGGTGCTCTCGGCGGTCGGCGACGAGCGCGAGAAGGTTCGTGCGCTCGACGCAGGCGCCGACGACTACATCACGAAGCCGTTCGGGACGGACGAGCTCCTGGCCCGCCTGCGCGCGGTCCTGCGGCGCGCCGCGGAGGATGGCGGCGAGCCGACCGTGAGCATCGGCGATCTCAGGGTCGACCTCGCCTCGCGGGACGTCACCGTCGCCGGACACGAGATCCACCTGACGCCGATCGAGTTCGACCTCCTGCGCGTCCTGACGGAGCACCGAGGAAAGCTCGTCACGCACCGCCAGCTGCTCCAGCAGGTCTGGGGACCGGCGTACGAGACGGAGACCCACTACCTGCGGGTCCACATCGCGCACATTCGCTCGAAGCTCGAGCCGGAGCCGTCCCGCCCGCGCTACGTGATCACCGAGCCGGGCATCGGCTACCGGCTGCGCGACGAAGGCTGATGGTCTCTTAGTCCGCCTCGGCCTCGCGCTCGACCGCCTCGATCCCGCTCGGGCGACCCGCGCGCAGCCAGCGCACGTAGAGGACGCCCGCGATCAGGAGGGTCCCGGCGATTGCCAGAAGCGGATAACCGCGAGCCAGGTTTACGAGCAGGGTGAACGCCACTCCCGCGGCGCCGACGAGGTTCGTGGCCACCAGCCACCTCTCGCCGCTTCTGTGCGCGAAGCGCGCCATCGCCAGCAGGCCGGCGAGGAAGCTGACGAAAACGGCCACCGCGTAGACCAGCACCAGCTCCTGCTCCTGCCCGCTCGCGGCGAGGACGATCGCCGCGGAGATAACGGCATAGACGCCGACCGCCGCGACGGGGGTGTGATGGTGGTTTGTGTGCGACAACGGCCTTGGGAGCAGCCCCTCCTCCCCACGTGGACCTGCTCGCGCGAGCGCCTTCAGCAGCCCGGGCCCGGCCTGAAAAGACGACGCGGCGGCGGCGAGGAGCAACAGCCCGCTGGCGAGCTGGAAGAACCCGAAGAGGGCGCCACTTCCGGTGGCAGCTCGGGCGAGCTCCGAGATCTGGGTCTCGTCATGTGGGGGGATGCCCACGTTCAGGTGGACGGCGAGAGCAGTGAGGCCCATGGTCAAGCCGCCGACGATGAAGATGGTCAGCGCCAGGGTGCCGCGCCCGAAGCGGCGCCGCCCGTCGTTGTCGAGCTGGCCCAGCTGGGCGATCGAGGTCGCCGGCGCCTCCGTGCCGGTCGCGAGCGCCATCGCCACCGGGAACGCCAGGATCACCGCGACGACCGCCGGGCTTGCCCCGTGGGTGATCGGCGCGCTGCCGTGAGCCGCGTGAGGATGGAGCCAGCCGAGCCCGAGCACGGGGAGCGACGCGACGATGAAGAGGACGGTCATGACCGCGAAGATCAGCCGCCCCCCATGCCCGAACCATGTGAGCCCGGCGACGCCGGCGACCAGCGCCAGGTCGAACGGGATCCGCGCCGTGGCCAGCCCGGGCACCAGTGCGATCATCGCGCTGCCCGCCGCCGCGATCGAGATCGCGATGGTCAGGGCGAAGTCAACGACCAGCGCCCCGATCGGCAGGAATGTCCACTGCTGCCCGAATGCCCGCCCCGCGGCCTCGGGCGAGCCGCCACCCTCGGGGAATGCCCGAACGAGCTGCCAGTAGTTGAGCGTGACCAGCGCGATCAGGCCGATGACCAGCGCCATCGTCGGCAGTAGCAGGCTCAGGTGGCCACCGAGCGCGCGCAGGGCCGCCTCGATCGCGTAGGCGACGGACGACACCGGGTCGGCCATGACCGCGAACGCGAACGCGAAGAACAGGACCGGCTTCGCCCTCCGCACGAGGCGCGGCAGCGCCGCGACCGAGTCAACGGTGGCCATTCGGGCCTCCATAGAGGAGCGGCGCGGTCACCAGCTCGAAGTCGTGCCACTGGGGGTGCCCCCCGACCATGTATTCGAGGGCGACGTGCGCCTTGAGCTGCAGGGCGCCTCGAGCCGTACGCGTGTAGAGCGGCGATTCGGTGTCCATGAGCAGGTTCGAGAGGAGCGCAACGCCGCGGGGCTCGATCGGCCGCTCCGCCCGAAGGGCGCGGGCCAGAGCGAGCAAGGTGGGACGTGCCTCCGCCACCTGGTCTCGCAGGAACGGCACGGCCGCCGACAGCCACCACCCTCGGTTCGCGTCGAGCTCGTCGATCAGGCGCTCCACCGCGCCCGCGAGCCGACGGCGGTACCGGCGGCGAACCAGCTGCTCGGCCCTCAAGGCAAGCAGCGGGCGGCTGCGCGGGTCGACCCCGGCGGCGAGCTCACGGTCGAGCCCGAGCCGGCAGACCGAGAGGCCGACCCTGAGCACCGGGCGCCTCGCCAGGTTCCAGAGCCGCCGGCCGAGAGACCGGTCCGGGACCGAACCATCGAGCGCCACCGAAACCTCCTGGGTCGACTACGAAATCGCCGACCAGCCTTCCCGGCACGCCTCGAAGCGAGGCTAGACCTGGGAAACCCCGGTTTGGGCCCCTCGATCGAGGATTAGCGAAATCTCTACGCCCTCGCCCGCGTACTCGGCTCGGCCTTAGCGGCATCTTTACGCGCGCCGGAGAGGGATCGGCACCCAAACCCGCCCTGGGCTCGGCCGGCGTTGCGGTAGGCTGGCGGCAGCCTTACCACCCCGAAGGTGTGCCGGGAAGCCTGGTCGGCGAGGAGGTGGGCAGTAAGCCCCCGCCGTTCCTCACCGACCCCAACGTGATTCGCTCGCTCCTCCGCAGCAGGCTGATCCTGCTGGTCGCGTTCGCGTGCGCCGTGATGGGCGATCCCGTCTCGTCCGTCGCCTACGCGATCGAGGCCGCGCTGCGTGCCCTACATGGCGACCTCGGATTGCTCGCGATCACGATGGGGATCGTGCTCGGGGTGATCGCCCTCGTCTCGCTTAACTACCACCACCTCTACGCGAGGTTCCCGGAGGGCGGCGGAGACGCGGCGGCAACCGGCACGGCGTTCGGCGAAGGATGGGCCTTCGTGCCCCTCGGCTCCCTGATCGTCGACTACACGCTCACGATCACGATCAGCGTCGCCGCGGGGGCCTCGGCGATCGTCGCCTTCTTGCCCGGGCTCGCTCCCCTGCGGATCCCGTTGGCCCTGGCCTTGCTCGTCCTGGTCGGGGGCCTCACCTGGTTCGGACACGGCGGCAGGGTGATCTTCGCGACGATGACGATCGCCTTCGTCGGGGTCGCGCTGGCCGTCCTGGCGAAGGGCTTCATCGCCCCGGTCGCGCACGGCTCCGCGCCGCTCGTGCCGGTCGGCGACTACGACCGCGGCCCCCTGGCCGTCCTGCTCGCCTTCCCGGTCGCGATGGCGCTCGCCACCGGGGTCGAGGCGCCATCCTCCGCGATCGCGCAGCTCGGCCAGCTCGACGACCCCGGTCGCCGCCGCTTTGGGCGGATCACGCTGTGGTCGATGCTCGCGATCGTGGTCACGCTCACCGTCGGCCTCTCGGTGCTCGCCGTGCGGTTGCGCATCGGGATCCCGCCGGCGAACTCCACCCAGATCGCCGAGGTCGCGAAGACGGCGGCCGGCGATGGCTCGCTCTTCGGCGCGTTTCAGGTGACCACGGCGATCCTGCTCCTGGCCGCGGCGAGCTCGTCGTTCCAGGCCGGTCCCGGGCTGCTGAAGGCGCTCTCGGCGGGCGCGGGAGGTGTAGGGGTGCTGCCGGCCACGCTCGGGCGTGCGAACAGGCATCACACACCCTACTGGGGCGTCGTGGTCTTCCTGGGGATCTCAGCCGTGATCGTCGTCGCCGCCGACGCCCGAGAGCAGCGACTCGTCCTCTTCTACGCGGTGGCGGTCTTCGCCGCCTTCCTCTGTGGGCTCTTGGCGATGGCGAGGTTCTTTCGCGCCGAGCGACGGTGGCTCCTCTTGACGACGAGCCTGACGGGGGCGTTCGCCGTTTCCGTGACCCTCGCGATCAACGTGGCTCGCGGCTATCCCATCGTCTCCCTGGCGATGGCCCTCGCGCTCGCCGCCACGCTTCATCAGCTGTGGGTGAGGGCAGGGCGGCCGCGCGGCGTCGCCGAGGCCGAACGGATCGCCGAGGCCGCGGCCGGGCATCCCGCCCCTTAGCGGAATCTCGACGCGCGCGAGCGGGGATTTAGCGCCCGGTTAGCGAGCGGGATCCCACCATTGAGGTGGGATGACCGAGCCCGCGTCAAGCCTGCTAGTGGGGGCCGGATGGCCCAGCTGAAGGAGCGCGGCCTGCGCCGGAGCGTCGGCGTTCCCGGGCTCTTCGCGACCGCCTACGGCAACGTCGGCTCGTCGATCTACTACGCGCTCGGCCTGGTCGCCGCCCACGCACTCGGCCTCACCCCAGTCGTCTTCATCTTCGCCGGCGGCCTGTTCGCGCTGACCGCGAAGACGTACGCCGAGGGCGCGTCGATGTTCCCGGAGGCCGGCGGCTCGTCGTCGTTTGCGCGCCACGCCTTCAACGAGGTGGTCTCCTTCTTCGCCGGCTGGGGGCTCTCGCTCGACTACATCATCACGGTCGCGATCTCCGCGTTCTTCGTCCCGCACTACCTGAGCGCGTTCTTCCCGGCGCTCGGGCATGGGCCCGGCGACGTGATCGGGGGCGCGGCGGTGATCGCGATCCTGGCGCTGCTGAACATCCGCGGGATCGGCGAGTCGACCCGAGTGAACATCTTCCTCGCGGTCACCGACCTGATGACCCAGATCGCCCTGGTCGCGCTGGGGGCGGCGGTGGTCCTCCATCCCGAGCTGCTCGTCAACCAGATCCACCTGGGCACGGCGCCCAGCTACACCCAACTCCTGTTCGCGCTGTCGATCTCGATGATCGCCTACACCGGGATCGAGACCGTCTCCAACATGGCGGAGGAGGCGCGCGACCCGGCCAAGGACGTGCCGCGGACCGTCAACTTCGTGCTCGTGGCGGTGCTTGGGATCTTCGCCGGCATCTCGATCGTCTCGATCTCGGCCCTGCCGGTCACGCAGAATGCGGCCGGGCACTACTCGACGCAGCTCGGCACTACCTATAAGGACGATCCGGTGCTGGGGATAGTCTCCGCCCTCCACCTCCACGGGACCCTCCTCTCCGCCGCCCGGTACTACATCGGCGTCCTCGCGGCGACGATCCTCGTCATCGCCACCAACGCGGGCCTGATCGGGATCTCGCGCCTGTCGTGGTCGCTGGCCGAGCACCGCCAGCTACCGGGGGCGTTCTCGCGCCTGCACCACCGCTACCGCACCCCGTGGTTCACGATCAGCTTCTTCTCGGTGATCGCCGTGATCCTGCTGATCCCGGGCCAGACCGACTTCCTCGGCAACCTCTACAGCTTCGGCGCGATGCTCTCGTTCACGATCGCGCACGTCTCGATCGTCGCCCTGCGCCTGCGGGATCCGAGCCGCGACCGTCCCTACCGCGCGCCGTGGAACGTCCGGATTCGCGGCAATCCGGTGCCGCTGACGGCGGTGCTGGGGGCGATCGGCACCGGGGCCGCGTTCGTCTCGGTGGTCGTGCTGCACACGGAGGCGCGCTACATCGGGACCGGCTGGATGATCGTCGGGCTCGCCGGCTACATCCTGTACCGACGCCGTCAGGGCCTCGACCCCAAGCGCCAGTACCGGATCGAGCGCCCGGAGCGACCGCTCGGATTCCTCGAGGTCGCCTACCACTCCGCGCTGGTCCCCATCTTCGGTACCGATGTCAACACCGAGGCGATGGCCAGGGCAGCGAAGCTCGTCGGCCCGGACGCCGAGGTCGAGGCGCTCTACGTGCTCAAGGTGCCCCGCGAGCTCCCGCTGCGCGAGGGCCTCGAGGAGGAGGAAGAGCTCGCCCGCAACGTGCTCGAGGTCGCGCGCCTCCAAGCCCGGGCTCAGCGGCTCAAGGTGCGCACGCGCCTGATCCGAACGCGAAACCCGGGCAAGGCGATCGTGCAGGAGGCGATCGAGCGGCACTCGGACCTGATCTACGTGAGCACGGACCACGCCGCCAGCGACGAGCGCGTGCTGGGAAAGACGGCTCGCTACGTGCTCGCCAATCGGCCGTGCCGGATAGTCGTGGAGGGCGGCCGGGCGCCGGAGACGAGGGGCTCCGGGATGGACGGCCAACCGCGCACCACCGGCGGCAGGCATACTGCGGCGGGTGAGCCAAGCGCCCGCACTGCTTGAGGAGCTGCTCGGCGCCCCGGGTCCCTCAGGCTACGAGGGCCCGGCGAGCGAGGTGTGGCGAAGGGCGGCGACGTTCGCGATGCTCAGCACGGACGCGCTCGGCTCCTCGGTCGCCCGGATGGGCGACGAGGGAGCTCGACCCCTGCTCGCGGTGGTCGGCCACATCGACGAGATCGGCCTCGTCGTCACCCACGTCGACGAGAAGGGCTTCCTCTACTTCGCGCCGATCGGCGGGTGGGATCCGCAGATCCTGGTCGGCCAGCGGGTGGAGGTCCAGGGCCGGGGCGGGCCGGTGCCCGGCGTGATCGGGCGCAAGCCGATCCACCTGCTCAAGGACGAGCAGCGAAAGAAGGTCGTCGAGCTGCGCGAGATGCACATCGACATCGGCGCCGGGGGCGAGGACGACGCCCTCCAGCGGGTGGCGATCGGCGACCCGGTCGTGATCGCCGCCGATCCGGTGGTCCTCTTCGACGGACGGCTCGTCTCGCGCTCGCTCGACGACCGGCTCGGCGCCTACGTCGCCCTCGAGGCCGCGCGTCGCGTCCACGAGCGCGGCGGCCTCGTGGGCCAGATGGCCGCCGTGGCCGCGGTGCAGGAGGAGATCGGCTCCAAGGGCGCGCGCACCACGGCGTTCGCGCTCGATCCCGATCTCGCGATCGCGGTGGACGTCACCCA
This sequence comes from Actinomycetota bacterium, assembly GCA_046730395.1. Classification (GTDB taxonomy): domain Bacteria; phylum Actinomycetota; class Thermoleophilia; order Solirubrobacterales; family 70-9; genus AC-56. The sequence continues at coordinate 14,634 of JBKPIV010000119.1, forward strand.
CGCCACCGACGCGCCGGGAGTCGAAGAGAAAGAGATCGGCCACCATCCGTTCGGGTCCGGTCCCGTGATCGGCCGCGGCTCCACCCTCTCGCCCGCGATCTTCGAGCTCCTCGCCGAGACCGCCGAGCGGCTCGAGATCCCCCACACGGTCGAGGCCTCCGGCCGCTCCACCTTCACCGACGCGGACGCCTTCCAGATCGCCCGGGCGGGGATCCCCACCGGGCTCGTCTCGGTTCCGGTGCGCTACATGCACTCGCCGGTGGAGATGGTCGACCTCGCCGACGTGGACGCCGCGATCGAGCTGATCGCGGGCTTCGCGCTCGCCCTGACGCCGGGCCTCGAGCTGAGCCGCTAGC
>JBKPIV010000120.1:0-4552 GCA_046730395.1 Actinomycetota bacterium
CCGCGGTCCACGGAAAGTTCTGGGAGGCACATTCCCTGTTACTCGCCGGGCGCGAGCAGTTCTCGCAGGAGGACCTGCTGTCGGTCGCGCGGCAACTGGATCTGGGCGAGGACGAGGCCGAAGCGGCCCTTAACGGTCGCAGCTTTCGGGAGCGCGTCCTTGAGGACGTCGCCGGGGGCAGGCGAGCGGGAGTCCACGCCACGCCGACATTCTTCGTGGACGGCGAGCGGCTCGAGGGGCCCTGGCGCCAGCTTGCGCAAATCGTGCCGGCAAGGCTCGACTAGAGGGCGACCTCCAACGTGCGGACGCCGCGCAGGTCGATCCACACGCGAGTGTCGTCTCTGACGATCTTCACCAGGGCGTTCTCACAGTGCGGGCAGCGCAGGACGATTCCGGCGCCTCGAAAGACGTGAACCGCCCCCACGGGCTCAGTGGCGCCGCAGTTGTCGCACGTCCCGGTGGCGGTCGTCATATCGACGGCGAATACCTCTTGGAGCAAACCGGCGACCGCGTTGCCGTCGAGCATCAATGCGTCCATCTCAACCTCCCGTTGGTCCGAAGCGCTCGGTCTTGATCGCTGGCGGGTCGTGTCCGAGGTGCACGAGCGCCTCTGCCACGGCCTCCACGAACGGGGTGGGGCCGCAGACATAGATGTGCGGCCGCTCGGCTGGGCTCGGGCCAACCTCCGCCAGCATGTCGGCGTCGACGCGGCGCGCATAGCCCGTCCAACCGGGCGGGTGCGACGGCGTCAACGTGTGCACCACCGTGAGGCCGTCGCCGTTCAGCCGCTCGAGCTCATCGCGGTAGATGATGTCGGCCCAGCCGCGCGACGAGTAGAGCAGCCTGGTGTCCGCGTCGCTCCCGGCCGCGGCACGTAGCCGGATCATCGCCATCAACGGCGCGATGCCCGAGCCGCCGGCGACGAGCAGCAGCGGACCGCCCTGCGACGGCTCCCAGACGAAGTAGCCTCCGACGGGACCGCGAAGCTCGATCTGGCTGCCCGGCCGCAGCTCGTCGGCGAGGTACGGCGAGACCTCGCCGTCGTCGATGCGCACCACGGTGAGCTCGACGCGGGTGTCGTCCGCCGCCGATGCGATCGAGTAGCTGCGCTCCGCCTGGTAGCCATCTTCGGCGGTCAGGCGCACGTCCACGTGCTGCCCGGCGCGATGCCCGGGCCAGCCGGGCACGTCGAAGGCGATCGTCTTCACGCGCGGCGTCTCGGTGACGACGTGGACGACGTCCGCGACGCGCCAAGTCAGTCGCCCCAGTACCGCTGTTCCCGCCACGGATCTCCGTAATTGTGGTAACCGTTCGTCTCCCAGAAACCCGGCTCGTCCATGGCCACGAGCTGCAGCCCCCGCACCCACTTCGCGCTCTTCCAGAAGTAGAGGTGGGGCACGAGCATCCTCGCCGGCCCGCCGTGCTCCGGATCGAGGGGCTCACCCCCGTAGGCGAACGCGACCCACGCCTTCCCCCCCTTGAGATCCTCGAGGGGGAGGTTGGTGGTGTAGCCGCCGTCGCTGAACTGGACGACGTAATCCGCGGACGTCTCGATCCCGTCGAGGAGGGTGTCGACGGAGACGCCCTCCCACACGGTGTCCAGCTTCGACCACTTCGTCACGCAGTGGATGTCCACGGTGACCTCCTCGCTCGGCAGCGCGCGGAACTCCTCCCACGTCCACCGGTGCGGCTCGTCCACTTCGCCGACGATCGTGAAGTCCCACTGGTCGAGCGGGGTGTGCTGAGTCGGACCCGCGGAGAGGACGGGGAAGTCTCTGGTCACGTACTGCCCCGGCGGCACGCGCTCGGGGGGCACGTCATCGCGGCGGCGGCCCCTGAAGCCTCGGGAGATGATCGGCGGCATCGCTCCTCCTCCTACGCCGGAAGGGGGACGGCGGCCTCGGGAGTCGCCACGCGAAAGCTGAAGCTCTCCTCAAGGTAAAGCTGGACCGCGTCCGCGTCGTGGCTCTCGTATCCGATGGAGAGATCCTGGCCGCTCTCGAACAGGAAGTCGCCGCCTCGCATGCTCAGCACGGCCGCGCCCCGCACGGCCGGCGCCCACACGATTGGACCGCCGAGGATCTCACCCAGGTGCTCGAGCAGGGGATAGCCGCCATGCTCGCTGGTCTCGAGGACGCGGGTATGGACCTCGGGGCCGAGCGCGAGCCCGAAGGGGCCGTCGACGCCGACAGCGCGGAGCGCGTCCACCCCCATAGACACGTGCCGCGGATAGCGCTCGCAGTCCTCGCCCAGGCTGATCTCCTCCTGCGTGGACGCTTCGATCACGCCGGCGATGCCGGCGGCGCTCCAACCGTGGAACACAGCAGCGTTCTCGGCGCGAGCGATCCGTTGGGCGGCCTCGTCGAGCGGGTCGAGGTCGATGTCCTTGGCGCCGCGCTCGGCATCCTCGAGCTCGGAGCGGGCAATCGAGAACCGAGCCCGAAGCTCGACCAGTCCGAGCGCCCGTCTCCGGAGCGCCGTGACGCCCGCCTCCGGAGCTTCGGCGAGCTCCTCGGCGCGACCGAGGTTCGTGGCGGAGTAGCTCCACCCGTGGGGTCCCGCAAAATCCACCAGTTTGCGCGCCGCGAGCGCCGGCGCCAAGCGCTCCCGCGCCTCGGAGTCGAGGAGCTCCCACCCCGCCTCCGTGATCGGGGCGTGCTCGCGGAGCAGATGGCTCACTGGCCGCTCCCGCGCAGGCTGCCGATGCCGAGCGACTCGCTGCCGGCGAGCGGCGCTCCCTTGGCGGCCTCCTCCTCCGTTGCCTCCTCCTCGGCCTCCTCGCCGTGCTCGACGATGTCGCCCTCTTGGAAGAGGATCCCCTCGGCGATCTCGCGCCACAGGGGCGAGCGACGCATGAGGAACTCCAGGTCCATTGAGAAGTGCTTGAACTCCTCACCCTGCGCGTCGCGCATGATCGCCCGCGCCTCGCGGTTGGGCTCGACCGCGATCCGCTGCTCATACCAGTCGATCGCCTCAGCCTCCTCGGTCAGCGAGGCACAGAGACGGGCGAAGGTCCGGGTCTCATCCGGAAGCTCCCCGGCGGGCTCGTGGTACTGGTCGAATCCCACGAGCGCATCCTTTCAGGCTCCGCGGCCGGGGCGTCAAGTCGCCGAGACACGCGCCGTCAGGCCCGGCCAACCCTCGATTGGGTCGGTCGAGCAAACGACGTGCATACCCGCGGCGGCGTAGCGCTCGAAGGCTGCATCCGCCTCGTCCGTGTAGTCGACGACGCCGGGAACGACGACCGGTGACGTGCAGTCCTCGAGCAGGTAGGTGCGCTCGGCAAGGCGCTCGCGCACGTCCTCGTCCTCGAGCAGGTCGTCGATGGTCCATGCCATGCAGTGACTCTTCGCCTGCCCGGCGACGACGACGGCATCGAATTCGAGCAGCATCTCGATCAGCTCGGTGTTCTTGCTCCCGAGGCGATCGCCATCCGGCCCCTCGGTTACCTCCGGCCCCAGCGTCGAGTAGTGCTCCGTGAGCGGGTTGTCGCCCTTGACCTGGAACTCGGGACGGCTGTGCCGGGCGATGCCGTGGAAGAAGACGGCCTCCTCGAGCGCCGAGACCAGAGCGTGGCCGATGCCGCCGAGCATCGCGTGGTATGGCCAGATAGTGAGGTCGTACTTACCGCCCTCGGCCAGCCGGCGCGTGTAGTGGGCGAGGTGGCGCTCGGCGTAGCCGACGTCGATCCCGAGGGCCTCGGCGACCGCGGCGTTCATCCTCCAGCGGCCGGACTCGACGTCCTCGGCGGAGACGAGCGTATAGGGAGCGGGGTGGTTCCCGTGCTCGTCGACGAGCCAGATCGCGTGGAACACCTGCATCGCGTCGTGCGTGTCGAGGCTCGGAAAGATCTGCGTGATCGCGCCCAGGTTGCGGTAGACGAACTCACACAGGCGCCGGGTGTCGTCGACCGCGCCCGTTCCCGACCGCCCGGCGACGAAGAGCTCGAACTCCGGGATGCAGAACGTGTTCTGGACGTCGACCGCGAGGAGGCAGAGGCGAAAGGAGTCCTCGGCGGCCGGCCCCAGGCGGTGCTTATCGGCCCACGCCGGAGCCTCGCGCGCGCGGTCCTCGTAGGGAACCCGCCACACCTCTCCCACGCGCGTCGGATCGAAGTGTGCGGGGAGGGGGAGGGGATCTCTCATCCTGGAGCGAGCTTACCCCGGCCGTGGGGTACGGTTCGGCCATTCCCGAGTTTGTCGACGAGCACTGCCAGGAGTACCCGCCGGGGACGCCACCGCTCTCTGAGGCGGAGGGGGACCAGCTCGCCCTCCAGGTCCCCGGGTGGGAGCGCCACGCCCGCGGACTGACCCGGGAGTTCTCCTTCGAGGACTTCGGCCGGGCGTTCGGGCTCGTCGCACGGGTCGCGCTGCTGGCCGAGGCGGAGGGCCACCACCCGCGCATCGAGCTCGAGTGGGGACGGGCGGCCTTTTCGACCTGGACGCACACCGCCGAGGGCCTCACCCGCAACGACTTCATCCTCGCGGCGAAGATCGACCAGATCGCCGGCGCCTAGCGATTCGCGGGGGGCGCCGGGCGCGGAATCGCCCGC
>JBKPIV010000121.1:0-8628 GCA_046730395.1 Actinomycetota bacterium
CCGACTGACCACTTCGATCCCACGGCAGCGATCTTGGAGGCACTTGCTCGTGGGCGTCGGCGCCGTGGGATCCCGTTGGACGAGGTCCTTGTCGAGAACTCAAGCTACTGCCGTAGGAATCTCAAGGAGCGCCTGTTCCGAGAGGGGCTGAAGGAGAGGAGCTGTGAGCTCTGTGGCCAAGGCGAGCTTTGGCAAGGACGACGGATGTCACTGATTCTCGACCACGTCAACGGTATTCCCAATGACAACAGGCTCGAGAACCTGCGGATCGTATGTCCCAACTGTGCAGCCACGCTCGACACACACTGCGCGCGGAATCTGCCTCGCGTACGAAATTGCGTGGGATGCGGTTATGAGTTCCCACCACGCACCATCCACCACCGTTATTGCTCATTCGACTGCTTCACCGCGACTCGGACCAGGAACGCGGGGAGACTGGGACCGTCGTCAACGCTAGGCATTCCGGCCCCGACTCGGCGCAAGGTCGAGCGCCCGCCGTATGAGCAGCTGATCCGCGAGATCGAGGAGACGAGCTATCTCGCCGTCGGGCGCAAGTACGGCGTTTCAGACAACGCCGTGCGGAAGTGGGTGCAGTTCTACGAGCGGGAGCGGGCGCGGCTCGCGCTCGACGGTGGGCAGTTGGCCCTCGGTATGGCGGCCTGAGGCATCCCGCTTTGTTTCTCGGACGTGGCTCCCCACGCACCGCCGGTGGGACGATCTCAAGCAAGCCGTACCTGCAGCTCGATCGGCCGCGCATTCAAGGTGAACTCTCCCGCTCTAGGATTCCGAAAGTGAGCGGCCCCACCGTTCTGATCATGGCCGCCGGCGAGGGGACGCGGATGCGCTCGTCGGTGCCGAAGATGCTGCATCCCGTCTGCGGGCGCCCGATGGTCGCCTGGCCGGTTTTGGCTGCGCGTGAGGCGGGCGCCGAGCGTGTGTGCGTGATCGTTTCGCCCGAGCGCGACGCCTCGGCCGCGCTGCCCGACGGCACGGAGACCGTCGTCCAGCCCACGCCGAACGGCACCGGCGGGGCCGTGCGGGCCGCACTCGACGCCGTTGGCGGCGCCGACACCGTGCTGGTGATTAACGGGGATCATCCGCTGATCACGCCGGAGCTCATCAACGAGCTCACCGAAGCGCACCGCGCGGCCGGCGCCGCAGGCACGGTGGTCACGGTGGATCGCAACGACCCGGAGTTCCTCGGCCGAGTGGTGCGCGAGCCGAACGGAGACTTCGACCGTATCGTCGAGACCAAGCACCTCGAGGGGGTATCCCCGGAGGTTCTGGCGATCCACGAGGTGAACACGAACACGTTCGCCTTCGACGGTGACGCGCTCGCCGACGCGATCTCCAAGCTCGACAACGACAACCCGGCCCGCGAGTACTACATCGGCGACACACTGCGCATCCTGCGCGAGGAGGGCAAGCGCGTGCTCGCACACAAGGTCCGCGACGTGAGCGTGAACATGGGCGTCAACACCCGCGCCGAGCTCGCCACGGTCTCGGCCGAGGCCCGGCGCCGCATCCTCGAGCGCCACATGATCGCCGGCGTCACCGTCACCGACCCGGATGCGACGTGGATCGACGCGGACGTGGAGATAGATCCAGACGTCGTCGTCGAGCCGGGGACCACGCTGCGCGGTCGAACGCGCGTCGGGCGCGGAAGCGTCGTCGGCCCGCACACCACCCTCGTCGACTCGACCCTCGGGGCGGGCGTCACCGCGGTGCACTCCTACCTGCACCAGTGCGAGGTCTCCGACGGATGCCAGATCGGCCCGTTCGCGTACCTGCGCCCCGGCGCGGCGCTGCGAGAGGGCGCCAAGGCGGGGACCTTCGTCGAGATCAAGAACTCCGAGATCGGCGAGGGCGCGAAGGTCCCCCATCTCTCGTACGTCGGTGATGCCGAGGTCGGGGCCGGGTCGAATCTCGGGGCGGGAACGATCACCGCCAACTACGACGGATTCCGCAAACACCGGACGAAGATCGGCCGCGATGCCCGGCTCGGGGTTGACACCGCTCTGGTCGCCCCCGTAAATGTCGGCGATGCGGCATACACTGGTGCCGGATCGGTGATCACCGAGGACGTCCCTCCCGGGGCCCTCGGGATCACGCGGACGGACCAGAGAAACGTCGAGGGCTACGCCGAGAAGAAGGCGCGCGAGGCGAGAGAAGAAGGAGAGACCGAGTGAGCATGCTCGAAGAGCGCCCCCGGGTCGTCACCTCGCTTCGACAGGACTACACGAAGCGGCTCATGGTGTTCGGCGGCCGCGCGTCGATGGAGCTTGCCGCCAAGATCGCGACCCAGCTCGACGTCGACCTCGGCGACGTGAAGCTGCAGACGTTCGCGGACGGCGAGGTCTACTGCCGCTACCAGGAGTCGATCCGCGGCGCCGACGTCTTCCTCGTCCAGTCCACGGCCGCGAACGAGGCCCACGGGATGACCCCCAACGACTCCCTGATGGAGCTCCTGGTGATGATCGACGCCGCCCAGGGCGCCTCCGCCCACCGGATCATCGCGGTGATGCCCTGGTACGGCTACGCGCGTCAGGACAAGAAGTCGGCACCCCGCGAGCCGATCTCCGCTCGGGTCGTCGCCAAGTGCCTGGAGGGCGTGGGCGTCGACCGCGTGCTGACGATGGACCTCCACGCGGGCCAGGTCCAGGGCTTCTTCCACGTCCCCGTCGACCATATGACCGCGATCCCGATGCTCACGCAGTGGTTCCTGGACCAGGCGTTCACCGAGGAGCTCGTGATCGTCTCGCCGGACGCGGGTCGTGTGAAGGTGGCCCGCAACTTCGCCCGCAAGATCGGTTGCCACTGGGCCGTGATGGAGAAGGAGCGCCCCGCTCAGCAGGTCGCGGAGATCGGCTACGTCGTCGGCGACGTGAAGGGCAAGACGGCGGTGCTGGTCGACGACATGATCGCCACCGCCGGCACCCTCTGCGCCGCCGCCCGCACCGTCCGCGACGAGGGCGCCGCTCGAGTCATCGCCACGGCCACGCACGGCCTCTTCTCCGGCCCCGCCTACGAGCGCCTCGCGTATGAGAACTCGGGGATCGAGCGCATCGTCGTCACCGACACGATCCCGCTGCGCCCCGGCCACCCGGACAACATCACGGTGCTCTCAACCGCGCAAACCCTCGCGGACTCGATCCGTCGCATCTTCGCCGACGACTCGGTCTCGGAGATCTTCGCCGGCGAGAACCAGCTCTTCTAGGACCTCGTCGCGGGATTCCCCATGGCCATGCGGGATCGGGGGACTGGGGCGCCAGGGGAGCGCCAGTGATGCGCCATTCATCGCTTGCCTCGCACCCTTCGCCAGAGCGGTAGCGCTGACCCAGCCTCCCGCGTTGCCCTAAACGAAACCTCGGTCACACGGCAAACGGTGGTTGCTGTACACGCCCGGTGGTCGACCGATCTCCTGATCGGCGGCGGACGGACCGAATGCTTGATTTGCCCCCTCAGAGGTGAAAGGCTCCCGCCCGCCGCGTTCGGCCAACCAATCCAAGGAGGTTCGATTTGCCGCTCGCCGACTACACGTTCGGACAGGGGTTGCTCACCGTTCTCGAGTTCTTCCTCTTGGTCGTCTACTTCTGGATCCTGATCGTGATCATCGGGGATCTCTTTCGCGATCACGAGATGTCCGGATGGGGCAAGGCGGGCTGGATCGTTGTCCTGCTCCTCATCCCCTTCCTCGGCGCACTGATCTACCTGATCGTCCGCGGTGACGGTATGCGCGAGCGCACGGTCAGGGAGCAGGCGGACATGAGGAGGCACATGGACGAATACATCCGAGAGACCGCGGGCGGCTCGCCCGCCGAGGAGCTCCACAAGCTCAACGAGCTGAGGCAGAAGGGGGCGATCACGGACGAGGAGTTCGAGCGGGCGAAGGCGAAGCTCCTCGCCTGAGAGCCACGACCAAGCGACGAAAGGAGGATTAATGGCAACTCCCGACAGGGCCACGGGCGAGAGAGGACCGACTGGATGGGTGATCTTCGCCGCCGTGATGATGATCTTGATCGGGTCCCTGAACTTCTTCTATGGGCTGGCGGCGATAGTGAACGACCAGGTGGTGGTGGTCGGAGGTCACGGCGCGATCATCGCCGACATCACCGCCTGGGGCTGGGTGACGCTGATCCTCGCGATCGTCCTCGTGCTCACCGCGCTCGGGCTGCTGGTCGGCGCCGAGTGGGCTCGCTGGGCCGCGGTTTTCTTCGTCACCGTGAACGCGATCGAGCAGGTGTGGATCTTTCCGGCGGCCCCACTGTGGGCGTTCATGGTGATCCTGCTCGACGTGATCATCATCTACAACCTCACGGCGCGATGGGTGGAACCGTTCTGAGACGGGTTGGCTGGTGACGGTCGCCGACGTCGGCTTCTGGAGCCTCGAGCTTGGAGGCTTCCTCTGGATCGCGGTGACGATCGTCTGGATCTGCGGGATCCTCGACCTGATGACGAAACGCCCGGATCTCGACGGGCGCCACCGAGCCGCCTGGATCCTGATCATCGTGCTGTTCCCCGTGATCGGGACGCTCGGATACTTCTTCCTTCGCCCAACGCTCCCCGCGGAACGAGAGCAGATGATCGCCGCCCAGCAATCGCTCAAGGGCGGCCCCCGTGGCTACGGCAAGGTGCCTCCCGTGGCGTAGGGGGTCGCGAGCCGCCAACAGAGGATCGGTCCCCGATATGGCAGAACGCGACACGACGGCTGGGGCGAGCGGATGGGTGAGGTTCGCCGGCGCGATGATGGTGATCGTCGGATGGCTCAACTTCTTCTACGGCCTGGCGGCGATCCTCAACGGCACGGTGGTCGTGGTCGGAGGCCACGGGCCCCTAATCGCCGACGTCACCGCCTGGGGGTGGGTCACGCTGATCCTGGCCGTGATCTTGATGAACGTCGGGGTCGGGCTGCTCAGGGGCGCCGAGTGGGCTCGCTGGGCCGCGGTTTTCTTCGTCACCGTGAACGCGATCGAGCAGGTGTGGATCTTTCCGGCGGCCCCACTGTGGGCGTTCATGGTGATCCTGCTCGACGTGATCATCCTCTACCACCTCGCGACACAGTGGGAGGGGCGCGATGTCGCCGTGAGGCAGAGCACCGAGAGCAGGCAAGCTCCCGGCGAGAGCGACCAACCCGCTTGAACTGCCTCCGCGTCGGCACCCCGCCGCCGAGGCGGTGAGCTTTCACCACAAGCGCGTTCATGGTCGTGGACGTCTGCCAGGGCAAGGCCAAGGCCGGTGGCGGGTTCCCACTTGCGCCCGTCCCGAGCGGGCCTCCGCTGTCGCGATGAGTTGAGGGTGACGCGAGGAGCGGCCCGGCATTTCGGGCTGCTCCTCTCGTGCCCCCAAAATCACGCGGTGGCGGCGGCCGGATCCGTCGGTGACCTCGGGGCGCGTCACACGCCGAAGTCGTTGATCTTCCAGGCGTCGCGGATCAGGAACAGGTCGATCGTCGTCGCCTTGCGGTGGGACGAGCCGACCTGACGCACGCTCGCATCGATGACGGCCCGATTTCCGCTTACGCGGACATCCTCGACCTTGCCGAGCTCGAGCTTCGCGAGGAATAGCCCCAGGATCTGGTCGCATCCCTTGAGTCCCTTCTGCGCGGCGGCGGCCCCAGCCCGCTGCTCGATGGCCTGCTGCGCCTGCTTCGTGAGCTGGCCGCAGGCCGCCTTGAAGTCCTTGGCGTGACCGGCGTCGAAGAAGCGCTCCACCGCCGCCTGCGCGCGCTCGGCCTCGGTCGGCGGGTTCGAGAAGGGTCCGAGGTCGGCGATGGCGAGCGCCGCGACGGCGATTCCGACGATCAAAAGCGCCGCCGCGATCCGTCTGCGGGCGACGTCCGATAGGTACCCCACGGCGGTGAAGGTAGCCTCTGGCGCTTTGAAGCGCATCGGTCACAAGGGCGCCGACTCGATCCGGCCCGGCAACACGCTTGAGAGCTTCGAGGCGGCGGTTCGCGCCGGCGCCGAGATGATCGAGCTCGACGTGTTGCGGCCGCGCGCGGACTTCGATCAGGGGGGCGACTGGCGGCGCGCCCCGGCGGGGTCGGTCTCCGTGCCCGGCGGCCCCCTGCTCATCGCCCACGACTGGGGGGACGCCTGCCGCCGCCAACCGCTCACCCTCGCCGGGGTACTCGACGCGTTCACTCGCCCGCCGCTCGATCGCGTCGAGATCGACTGCGACCTCAAGATCGCGGGCCGCGAGGACGAGGTCGTCGAGGCGCTCCGCGGGCGGGACCTGCTCGAGCGGGTCGCCGTCTCCAGCATGGAGACTCCGAGCCTGCGCGAGCTGCGACGGCTGGAGCCCGCGTTGCGGCTGGGCTGGACGGTTCCGAAGATCAGCCGCGACTGGTCGAGGATCCGCTGGACGAAGCCGCTCGTGGTCGCGGGGGTCGCGTCGCTGCGCGCGCGGCTTCCGCGGATCGTCCGGCGCGCCGCGCCGGGGCTCGGCGTGAGCTCGATCTGGGCGTACGACCCGGTGATCACCCCGCGGCTAGCCCGCGCCTGCCACGACCTCGGCCTCGAGCTCATCGCCTGGACCGTGGACGACCTGCCGCGGATGCGCGCCCTGGCGGCGCAGGGAGTCGACGGGATCTGCACCAACGACCCGCGCCTGTTCACTCAGCTTTGAGTCCCGAGCCCCGCGTCGTGCTCGGACGGCCCGACTGAGCCCGGGGCAGCGGCTCGCGCTCGCCACGCCGCCGGGCTGCCGACTCCGAGCATCAGCGCCCCGCCGATCGTCGCCCCGAGTCCCGTGTAGTCCGTCGGCTCGGCGCCGTGGCGGGCCATCGGCACGACGTGGTGGAAGAGGTCGCCGATCAGCCAGCCCAGACCGAGCACGATCAAGCCGACCACCTGGACGTCCCTTGGCAGGCGCGGGTAGGCAACCACGGCCGCGAGCGTGATCACGTCGAACGCAACCACGGCATCGAACTGGACGCTGCTCTCCACGCCGACGATCAGGTGGTCGACGATGTGGGCGGTCACCGCGGCCGCGGCGAGAGCGAAGACGAGGCGTTCACCTCTCACGTCCACCCCAGTATCGCGCTCGGTGGCACGCGCTTCACCAGCGCGGATAGATTGACGCGGGTGCCGTTCGGCGGATCTCATCACGGGCACGCGGCGGTGGCGAAGGCGGATGGGACCGTGGCAGCGGCCGAGCCGGAGAGCGCGGAGGCAATCGCCCCGGGCACGGTGATGGCGCTCCTCGCGATGGGCCTCGGGGTCATCGTGATCGCCAACGACTTCACGGCGCTGAACGTCGCGCTGCCCGCGATCGAGCAGGACTTCAACGTCGACGTCGGCACGGTGCAGTGGGTCATCAACGCCTACTGCCTGGTGTTCGGGATGGCGATCGTCACTGGCGGCAGGCTCGCTGACCTGTTCGGGCGCCGCGGCGCGTTCTTCGTCGGCACCGCGATCTTCGCCACCTTCTCGCTCCTGGGCGGAGTCGCCCAGGACACCCCCTGGCTGATCGGCGCCCGCGTCGGGATGGGGGTCGGGGGCGCCCTGATGTGGCCCGCGATCCTGGGGATGACGTACGCGGCGCTGCCTGAGTCTAAGGCGGGGCTCGCCGGCGGCATCATCCTTGGCGCCGCCGGGCTGGGAAACGCGATGGGCCCGCTGGTGGGCGGCGTCCTCACGGACGAGCTGAGCTGGCGCTGGATCTTCTACGTGAACATCCCGATCGCCGCGTTCGCGGTCATCGTCACCTGGTTCAAGGTCCATCAGCCCCGGCCAGTGGTCGAGGACCAGCGGGTCGACTATCCGGGGATCGCGACGCTTTCCACCGGGCTCCTGCTGCTCCTGCTGGCGTTCGATCAGGCGGCCGATTGGGGGTTCGGCGACTGGCGGGTGGTGGCGATGCTGGCGGCCGCCGCCGTCCTTGTGGCCTTGTTCGGAACGATCGAGCCCCGGATGCGGGGGGCGGCGCTGATCCCGGGCGACGTGATTCGCAACGGGGAGTTCAGATCGGCGTGCCTGACTGTCCTGCTCATGTCCGCGGTCTTCTTCGCGACAGTGCTCTACGCGCCGCAGTTCATGGAGAAGATCCTCGGCTACTCGGCGCTGAAGGCGGGGGTGGGAATGGTGCCGATGCTCGGCACCTTCACGGTCGTCTCGTTCTTCGCCGGTCCTCTGTATCAGCGCCTCGGGGCGAAGGTGACGATCACGATTGGGGCGCTCGGCTTGGCGGTTGGCCCATTCCTCCTCTCGCTCGTGGACTCGGACTCGGGCTATGGTGCACTGGTCGGTGGCCTCGCGATCACCGGATTCGGGGCCGGATTCTTCTATCCATCGGTGACCACCGCAGGTGTCACCGCGCTGGACCCCTCGAAGGCCAGCCTCGCAGGTGGCCTGATCTACATGTTCCAGATCGCGGGGGGCGCGATCGGGCTCGGGATCACGACCACGATCTTCACCCTCTCCTCCGAGAACGACCTCGGCGACCTCGCCGACTCGGCCGGCACCCATCTCACCGATCAGCAGGTCTCCGTCATGCACGGCGCGCTCGCCGGCACTTCCTCCGGCGAGGCCGCTCTGAACCAGCTCCCGGCGGCGGTCCACGACCGGATCCTCGGGTTTGTGCAGCAATCGTTTACGCACGGCATCCAGGCGGGCTTTCGATTCGTGA